>NZ_CP081844.1:3140258-3453343 GCF_019803445.1 Caenibius sp. WL | reverse complement strand
TCGCCGCCGGGCATTGGTTGCTTGATCACCTTGGGCCTTGCTGCGCACCATTCCTGATCCCCCTCAAAGTGACGGCTGGCATCCAAGCCTTGCCCCCCGGCATGGCAAAAGCCTTCCCATTGCCCGAATCGCGGATTCGGACTCCGAAAGATGCCACCGTCATGTGAAACCGGATTCGTCACCGCCCCGGCGAGGGGATTTATTGAAGAGGGGAGCCCAAGGAGCAAGGGGGCGGAGTGAAAAAAATTTGAAATAATTAGATTGACTCGCAGCAAGCCCATCAACTGCGTACAAATGGCTGTTTTCCGCCATTTTTCACATGCAGCATGTGCGAATCGCGGGTTTGCCTGCGCTTTGGCGAACGGCGTGATCGGGCTTCGCGCATGCACAAGATGGCAGGTGGCATTTCGTGCAAATGCACAAAGGGCCAACGCCGTCGGCGCTGGCCCTTCGAGAGTCCATCAGGGGCGAATCACCCCCGAAACACGGTATGCTTTAGAGCGAAGCGACCGCCTTGGTCAGGCGCGAGAACTTGCGCGAAGCCGTGTTCTTGTGGAGCACGCCGCGCGCCACGCCGCGCGCCAGTTCCGGCTGGGCGGCCTTGAGAGCTTCCGCGGCAGCAGCCTTGTCGCCACCGGCCACGGCTGCTTCGACCTTCTTCACGAAAGTGCGGATGCGGCTGAGGCGGGCACCGTTGATTTCGGCGCGGCGTTCGTTGCGGCGGATGCGCTTACGGGCTTGCGGCGTATTGGCCATATCAGTCCTTCATTTGCGCCGCCTGACCGCGGCACTGTCTATCCAAAAGAATCTTGTAAAAACGCGGGGATCAGCCATGCCGCCCCGCATCGAAGCGCCGCCCTTAGCGAGAGAGTCCCGAATCGTCAACTATTCCCGGATGTGGAGGGTTCGCGCCGCTCACTTCTGGCATCGCGGGCAATACCACGTGCTGCGCCCGCCCTGCACGATCCGGCGGACGGTTCCGCCGCAGCGGCACGGTTCGCCTTCGCGGCCATAGACATGGAAGCGGGTGGCGAAATAACCGAGTTCGCCATCGGGCCGGGCAAAATCGCGCAAAGTCGATCCGCCATCGGCAATCGATTCTTCGAGCACCTGCCGGATGGCGGGGACCAGCCGCCCGAGCGCGGGGAGAGAGACGCTGCCGCCGGCCCGTTCCGGGCTGATCCCGGCGCGGAACAAGGCTTCGCAGACATAGATATTGCCGAGCCCGGCGACGATCCGCTGATCGAGCAGCAGCAACTTGATCGCCTGCCTGCGCCCGGCGAAAGCGGCCTTGAGATGACGGGCGGTCAGATCCTCGCCCAGCGGTTCGGGCCCCATCGCGGCGAATTGCGGCCATTGCGCCAGCGAATCGGTGGGCACGAGATCGAGCGAGCCGAAACGGCGCGGATCGTTGAGCGCCAGCACATGGCCCGATTCGGTTTCGAGCACGAAATGGTCGTGCTTGTCGGGCCGGGCCGGATCGATCCGCCAGCGCCCGCTCATCCCCAGGTGAAACACCAGCGTCTGCCCGCGATCGATGTGGATCAATCCGTATTTCGCCCGGCGGCCCAGCGACGAGACATGCGCCCCGGTCAAAGCCTGGACGAGATCGGGCGGGAACGGGCGGCGCAGGTCGGCGCGGTGGGCGGCCACGCGGGTGAGGCGCTGGCCCTGGAGCACGTGGGCGAGGCCCCTGACAGTGGTTTCGACTTCGGGCAGTTCGGGCATGCGGCGGGGTGATCCCTGTGTGGAGCCGGTGTGTCGGGGCGGGCCTTTGCGGCGGCCCGTCCGGTCTATGCTCCTAACACCCTTTGCCCCGGCGGCAATTCCCCCTAAAGCGCCTGCCATGAACGACACCGTTTCCTTCGGGTATGAAGAGATCGCTCCTGAGGACAAGGCCGCGCGCGTGGGCGCCGTGTTCTCCAGCGTGGCCAAGAAATACGACATCATGAACGATGCCATGTCGGGCGGCATGCACCGTTTGTGGAAGGACAAGTTCGTGCGCCGGGTGAAGCCGCAACCGGGCGAGGATATCCTCGACATGGCGGGCGGCACCGGCGACATCGCTTTCCGGATGGAGGAACACGGCGCGCGCGTCACCGTGTCGGACATCAATCAGGACATGCTGGACGTGGGCATCGAACGCGCGATGAAGCGCGGGATCGATACGCTCGTCTGGTCGCGGCAGAACGCCGAGGAACTGAATTTCGCCAGCCGCATCTTCGATGCCTATACGATCGCGTTCGGCATCCGCAACGTGACGCGGATCGACAAGGCGCTGGCCGAAGCGCACCGCGTGCTGAAATACGGCGGGCGGTTCTACTGCCTCGAATTCTCGACCACCGAATGGCCAGGTTTCAAGGAAGTCTACGATCTCTATTCGCACAAGCTGGTGCCGCAGATCGGCAAGGCGATCGCGCACGATGCGGACAGTTACCGCTATCTGATCGAATCGATCCGCCGCTTCCCGCCGATGCCCGAATTCGAACGGATGATCCGCGAAGCAGGATTCGTCCGCACGCGGGTGGAACCGATTCTGGGCGGGCTGGTCGCCATCCATTCGGGTTGGAAGGTCTGACGATGGCGGCAGGCATGCGGGCGATGGGAACGGCGCGCGCGTGCGCGCGCGGGCACGCGGGACACGCCAGATCATGACCAGCCCGGCCACGCATATCTGGCGCCTGCTCGGCTGGGGACGCACGCTCGCCCGCCATGGGGCGCTGCGCGGGATCGAACATGATCCCAACACTCCGCCGCCGGTGCGGCGGCTGTGCCGCATAGCCCGCCTGGGCACGATCCAGCCGCGCCAGCCGGACTATGCCGGGGCGTTTCTCGCCATCGGTCCGGCGGCGATCAAGCTGGGACAGACGCTGGCCACCCGGCCCGATCTGGTGGGCGAAGAAGCGGCAGGCAATCTGCTGAGCCTGCAGGACAGCCTGGCGCCGCTGCCGTTCGGGATGATCCGCGCGGCAGTGGAAGCGAGCTTCGGGCAGCCGCTGGAAAACCTGTTCGCCGCGTTCGAGCCCGATCCGGTCGGCTCGGCCTCGATTGCGCAGGTCCACCGCGCGGTGACGACGGATGGCCATACCGTGGCGGTCAAAGTCCTGCGGCCGGGCATCCGCGAACGGTTCGAGCGCGATATCGATACCTACGAATGGGCCGCCGCCCATCTCGAAGGGCTGGGCGGCGAAGCGGCGCGATTGCGGCCCAGGCTGGTGATCGCCAATTTCAAGCGCTGGACCAACCGCGAGCTCGATCTGCGCCGCGAAGCGGCCTCGGCCAGCGAACTGGCGCAGGCGATGAAGGGCTTTACCGGCTACAGCGTGCCCGATGTCGACTGGGATCGCACCAATGGCCGGGTGATGACCATCGAATGGATCGATGGGATCAAGATCAGCGATGTGGACGCCTTGCGCGCGGCGGGGCACGATCTGCCCGATATCGCCCGGCGGCTCGTGCTCGCGTTCCTGACGCAGGCGATCAGCGCCGGATTCTTCCATGCCGATATGCATCAGGGGAACCTGTTCGTGCGGCCCGATGGTTCGATCGGCGCGATCGATTTCGGGATCATGGGCCGGATCGACCGGCGCGCCCGGCAATGGCTGGCGGAAATCCTCTATGGCCTGACCACGGGCAATTACCGCCGTGTCGCCGAAATCCATTTCGAAGCGCAATACGTGCCGAGCTATCATTCGGTCGACGAATTCGCGACCGCGCTGCGCGCCGTGGGCGAGCCGATGCGCGGCAAGCCGGTGAGCGAACTCAGCGTCGGCCAGATGCTCGACGGATTGTTCGCGATCACCCGCGATTTCGATATGCAGACCCAGCCGCATCTGCTGCTGTTGCAGAAGACCATGGTCATGGTTGAAGGGATCGCCACCCAGCTCGATCCCGCGATCAACATGTGGGATGTCGCCGCGCCTTATGTCAGCGGCTGGATCAGGGACGAACTGGGCCCTGAATCGCTCGTGGCGGAACGGCTGCGTGAAGACACCGCCACCCTGATGCGGATTCCCGAACTCGTCCGCCGGATCGAGGAACGCTTCCCGCCCAAGGGCGGCGCGCCGGAACAGCCGCCTTTGCCCGATGTCGAACTGATGTGGGAACGCCGCCGGGGCGGCAAGGCAGGGGCCGGATGGCGCTATGCGCTGGCCGCCGTCGCGGGCGGGGCCGCCGTCTGGGGGGCGATAGCCATGGGCTGGCTGGGGTGAAGGCGGTGTTGCCGCGATAATCCGGGCAAGCCTTTCCTACACGCGCCGAATCTGCCTTAACCTGCGGGATGAGACGTGCCTCCTCTCGCCGCCCGCTTCACCGTCGCCGCGCCCGCCGAAACACAGGTCCGGCGGAAAGTCACACGGCGATGCCGTGGCTCGCACTGGCCCGGCCTCGCGCCAGCCCGGCAATTCCGCGGATTATCGCCCGCTTGGCCGGCGGAAGAAGGCCCGAACGGCCCGCACTTTCAGGCCGTTCTGCGTCAACCTACGCTAACGCCGCAAGCGGGGCAAAGCCCCGATCAGACGCCCACATCTTCCACGCGGTGATGCGGCAGGATCGCGCGGGCGAACAGCAGCAGCGCCGCGATCACCCCTTCGATCAGGATGGAGCTGACGAATGTGGGGCTGGGGCCATCGATTGCCGCGCTCAGCAGGCGGGCGGCCACCGCCAGCAGCATCGCCACGGCGGGCAGCAGGAGCAGATCGCCGCGCCGCTTCCACGCGCCCCAGATCATGCACACGCCCACCAGGGTGAAGAACGCGAAGAAATCGGCGCGCAGAGTGGCCAGCCCCGTTGCCCCGTTGGCCGACAGGCCGAGGCCGGAGGCCACCGATTGCGGCTGGAGCAGGAAGGACAGGCCCGACATGATGAAGAACAGCCCGCCGAGGAAGACGAGCGCGGTGACGGCAAGACGCATGTGATGATCCCCTCGTATATGTGCACGGGTTGTTGCGCGATCATCGGGCGAAGTAAAGCGGTTGCGCCCGCGGGCGTTGCGCTGCACAAGCCGCAGCTATGACAGCGCCACGCATTCTCTTGATCGTTGGGGGCGGGATCGCGGCCTATAAGGCCTGCGAGCTTGTCCGCCTGATCCGCAAGGGCGGCGGTTCGGTGACTTGCGTGCTGACCGATGGCGGCGCGCAGTTCGTGACCGCGATGACTCTTGCCGCCCTGAGCGAAAACCCCGTCCACACCACGCTGTGGGATCTCAAGAACGAAGCCGAAATGGGCCATATCCAGCTGAGCCGAGAGGCCGATCTGGTGGTGGTGTGCCCGGCCACGGCCGATCTTCTGGCGCGGATGAGCGCGGGGCTGGCCGACGATCTGGCAAGCACGCTGCTGCTGGCGACGGACAAGCCGGTGCTGGCGGTGCCCGCGATGAACGTGCGCATGTGGCTGCACCGGGCGACACAGCGCAATGTCGCCTGGCTGCGCGAATCCGGCGTGACGGTGATGGAGCCTGACGAAGGCGCGATGGCCTGCGGCGAATACGGCCCCGGCCGCCTGCCCGAACCGGAACGCATCTGGCAGACGATCCGAACGATGACCGATGGCAAGGCGCAGGCCCCTGGCGTAGCCGGGGATGTGGCGCTGGCCGATCCGCTGGCAGGCCAGCCCGATTTCGACGGGCAGCCGGAACATCGCCCGCTTTACGGCAAGCATGTGCTGGTGACCGCGGGCCCGACGCACGAGCCGATCGATCCGGTGCGCTATATCGCCAACCGGTCTTCCGGGCGGCAGGGCTTCGCCATTGCCGGATGGGCCGCCGCGCTGGGCGCGCGGGTGACGCTGGTCGCCGGGCCGGTCTCTCTGGCCACGCCGCCGGGGGTGGATCGGGTGGACGTGGAAACCGCCATCGAAATGGCCGCAGCGGTGGACGCGGCGCTGCCCGCCGATGCGGCGGTGATGGTGGCGGCGGTGGCCGACTGGCGGATCGACCGCGCCGCAGCGGTGAAAATGAAGAAGCAGGGCAACGAACCGCCCGCGCTGCGGCTGACCGAAAATCCCGACATTCTGGCCGGGCTGGGCAAGAGCCCGCATCGGCCGGGGCTGTTGATCGGGTTCGCGGCGGAAACCAACGATGTTATCGCTTATGCCCAGGGCAAGCGGGAACGGAAAGGCGCGGACTGGATCGTCGCCAATGACGTATCGGGCGATGTGATGGGCGGCACGCGCAACCGCGTGCATATCGTCACCGCGCAAGGGGTGGAAAGCTGGGACGATATGCCCAAGGGCGATGTCGCGCGCCGGCTGGTGGAACGGATGGCCGATGAACTTGCAAAATGATGTGCCCGTCAGGGTAAAGCGCCTGCCGCATGGGGAGGGGCTGGATCTGCCGCGCTATGCCACCGATGGCGCGGCGGGCATGGATGTGCTGGCGGCCGAAGATGTCACTTTGCCGCCGGGCGGCCGCCATGCGGTGGCCACCGGTCTGGCGCTGGCGATTCCCGAGGGGTATGAAATCCAGGTCCGTCCGCGCTCCGGCCTGGCGCTGAAGCACGGGATCAGTCTGCCCAACACGCCGGGGACGATCGATTCCGATTATCGCGGTGAATTGAAAATCATCATGATCAATCTGGGGGAGGCGGCATTCGCCATCATCCGGGGCGATCGCATCGCCCAGCTCGTACTGGCCCCGGTGGTCCGGGCGGCGTGGAACGAAGTGGCCGATCTGGACGATACCGTGCGCGGCGCGGGCGGGTTCGGCTCCACCGGCGGGCACGCCGCGCTTTAGCGGTTTCGCCGCAATGCCCGGACTGGCCGGGCGGTATCCGTCAGCCGCCGTTGGGCAGGGTGATCGTGGCGGTGCTCGCCGCAGCCAGCGTGGTGGCCGGGATATCGATCATAGGGGCGCTGCCGGCGGCATCGTCATAGATGAAGCCGAACGTCGGGTTGGTGCGGATGCCGAGGCTGCGCGTCGGGGCGAACCACACGCGGACCGAGCTCCAGTCACCCCGTTCCGAAACGTCGACCGCCAGCGCGGCGCGCTCGATCATCCCGGGGCGCGACCAGTTGGCATGGTTGAGCAGGAGAGTCCGGTCATCCACGATCTTGGCCACGGTCGCCACATGGCCATAGGGCATTGCGCGGGTCGCCTGGAACGCCAGCACCGCGCCGACTTCGGGCTTGTTGCCCCGGCGATAGACGCCTTCGGCCTGGCCCCACCAGGTCTTGGCATTGCCGTGGATCTGGATGTTGGACACCGAACGGGCATAGGGCACGCATTGCAGGACACCGGCGATGGCCGGGGTGGCCATGCCGCCGCCGAACGTGGCGGCCATCGCGGCTGCGATCAGTGCGGATTTCGCGCTGGCTTTCGATTTCGCTGCAAGTTTGCGCAGGAAATCGTGCGCCGATTTCCGCAGACCACCGATTTGCACGCCGAACCCTCATAACCGTTCCCGTTGCGGCGATGGGTATGCGAAGGGGCCCGGAAAGGCACTCCCCGAGGAGGTGATGTATCGTATCTTACAAACGGTTCATCTCGAAGCGGCGGGATAAGTCGCTTGCCCGGCCCGCTTGATGCAATTTTTTACAGAAAATCCAGGTGCCGTCCGGCCCGCATCGCATTAGCTAGGCGCGCTATGACACCCAAAGATGATTCTTATTCCCCTCTCCGTCCGCTGCCGCTGCTGATTTTCAGTTCGCGCTGGCTGCAATTGCCGCTCTATCTCGGGCTGATTGTCGCGCAGATCGTCTATGTGTTCCTGTTCCTCAAGGAGCTGTGGCATCTGGTGACGCATGCCGCCGCGTTCGGCGAACAGCAGATCATGCTTGTCGTCCTCGGGCTGATCGACGTGGTGATGATTTCCAACCTGCTGGTGATGGTGATCGTCGGCGGCTACGAAACCTTCGTTTCGCGCCTCGGCCTGCAAGGGCACCCCGATCAGCCCGAATGGCTCAGCCATGTGAACGCCGGGGTGCTGAAAGTGAAACTGGCGATGGCGATCATCGGCATTTCCTCGATCCATCTGCTGCGCACGTTCATCGAAGCCAGCCATATCGGCATGCCCGGTTCCAAGATCACCGCCGATGGGGTGATGTGGCAGACGATCATCCACAGCGTCTTCATCCTCTCGGCGCTGGGCATCGCTCTGGTCGATCGCATGGCGCAGGTGCGCGCGCCGCACGGCCCGCAGCCCGCCGATCACAAGTAGTCCGTTCGACCCATCGCCATAGGCCAAAAGGGGGCGCGGTATCGGTATGCCGCGCCCTTCTCACGTCCGGGCCCAATGATCTTCCCGCTTCTCCGGGTTTGCCCTTAGATGATTCGCACCGGGGGGCAGCGTCAGGAGCAGGAGACAGATCGTGAGTGCACTTTCAACGCCCGCCGAGGCCGAGCGGCTGATTGATGGCACCCCCGAACAGGAAGGGGGGGAGCCGGCCGGGGCGCTGTCGCTGGCGCTGCAATTCTGCCGGGCCAACGCCATGTCGCTCGCTCGCCTGCAACTCGCGCTGAAAAGCGGGGACCGGCAGTGCGCGCTCGAAGCGATGGACCGCCTGCACGCGCTGGACACCGAGATGGAGCGGCTGGTGCAGCGCCTGCCGCGTGCCAGAAGCGACGATCAGGAATGGGGCGCGATCGAAAAGCATCTGGCGGATCAGAAGCTGGCGATCTCGTTCGAAAAGCTGGCGCTGGTCAGCGAAATCAGCGGGCCGGGGGTGGTTTCCCCGCCGACGCTCCTGCCGCCCGAAGCGGTGGAACTGCCCGCATCGCTGGCCGAAACGGCTGAGTATGCGCCTGAGGAAACCGGGCGCAAGCCGATCCCGATGGGCACGATCATCGGCTTTCTGCTGGCGTTCCTGACCATGGCGGCGATGGCGGCGGCGGCCATGGTGATGACGTCGCTTTAAAGCGCGGTCCGCCGCGTTCGCGGATCAGGTCCTTATCCGAAAATCGCGGTGTAAACGCCGTAGCCGCTCGTCGCGCTGAGCACGATGCCGACCATCACCAGCATCCATTTGGCGGGAAAATGCTTGGCCGCGAAAGCGCCGAAAGGCGCGGCGGCCACCCCGCCGATCAGGAAGCCCAGCGTCGCCCCGGCCAGATCGGCCACGCCGAGATGCCAGATGAAAGCGGCCGACACCGTGACCGTGAGAAAGAATTCGACCGAATTGACCGTGCCCACCACTTTGCGCGGTTCGGCCCCCTGGACCAAGAGGTTGGAACTGACCACCGGCCCCCAGCCGCCGCCGCCCGCTGCATCGAGAAAGCCACCGAACAGACCGAGCGGGGCGACATATTTCGCTTCGCGCGTCTTGGGCGGATAGGCGAGGCCGCGCCACAGCAGGTAGATGCCGATGATCGACAGATAGGCGAGAACGAACGGTTTGATGATCCCCGCATCGATCGAACTGAGCAGATAGGCCCCCGCCAGCCCCCCGATGATCCCCGGCACCAGCAGGCGGAAAAACAGCTTCTTGTCGATATTGCCGTGCAACAGGTGGCTGATGCCCGATGTCGCGGTGGTGAAGCATTCCACGATATGCACGCGCTGCGAGGCGAGCGCGGGCGGCACGCCGAGCACCCCCACCATCAACGCGTTGGAAATCACGCCGAAAGCCATGCCCAGCGCCCCGTCCACCAGCTGCGCGGCAAAGCCGACGGCAATGAACGGCCAGAGCGAGGCCAGATCGAAAGAGCCTAAATCCATCGCGCGGCGTTGCCGTGGGGCGCGGGCTTAAGGAAGGGAGAATTTAGAAAGGGGGCAGAAGCGGAACTTTAGGGCCGAACGGATGAGGTCTCTGCAAACGGTGGTTCGACGGAACGGCCCGTCGCCACGCCGGACGCGATTCGGCATCGCCACGGCCCTTGCCCTCCTGTGCTCTCAGCGCCGCCGGAAGCGGAAATACCACACTTCATGGCCCAGCCGCCGCGCTTTCGCCTCGTAGCGGGTTTCGGGCCAGCCGCCGGGGCGCGTCTGCCAGCTTTGCGGGCCTTCCACCAGCCATTCGAACTGGTCGGTATGGCGGCGCATAATCATCAGCGCGTGGCGCAGATAGACCGGATGATCGGTGCCGAAGCGGAATTCGCCGCCGGGGCGCAGCTTGGCCCCGAACATGTCCACCGGGCCGTCGTTCATCATCCGGCGCTTGGCATGGCGCGCCTTGGGCCAGGGATCGGGATGCAGCAGATAGAGAAAGGACAGCGCGCCATCGGGCACGCGGCGCAGCACTTCCAACGCATCGCCATGGTGGATGCGGACATTGCCGACCGGCGGATGCGCGCCGTTGTCGCCGCTGACGTGAGTCAACGCCTGGGCCACCCCGTTGAGAAACGGTTCGCACCCGATGAAGCCGTGATCGGGCAGCATATCGGCGCGCATGGCCATATGTTCCCCGCCGCCGAAGCCGATTTCGAAATGCAGCGGGCAATCTTGTCCGAACAGGCGCTCTGCCGTGACCGGGCCTTCTTCCGGCACGGCGATCTGTGGCAACAGCGTGTCGACCAGCGCCTGCTGGCCGGAGCGTAGCGCCTTGCCCTTGGCGCGGCCGTAAAGGCGGTTGAGCGTGGTCGGATCGCCGGGTTTGTGTGCCGTCATGCGCGGGCCTGTAGAGCGATTCCGGCGCGGAGGAAACCGTCTGCCCAAAAGATCGGCGATGTATGAACGCCAACGAAAAAGGCGGGCCCTTGCAAGGCCCGCCTTTCGCGAAACGGATAGGCGCAGCGCTCTAGTTGCTGGGCGAACGCCGTGCCGGCTGGTCTTCCGGCTTGATCGTGATGCGCACCGTATCGCCCGAGTGGCCGGGGAAATCGGTGAACATCGCTTCCACCAGATTGGGGACCAGATATTGCAGGCGGTTGGAGGTCGACACCGCTTCCGCCCGACCTTCGAACAGCCGCGCGCCATCCTGGGCCCGGTCGATCTTCAGTTCGATATCGCTGGTATAGACGGTGTAGCTTTCCACCCCGCGATCGAACCACGGATCGTTCCAGCCATAGCTCCACGCGCCGCTATAGTAGGGGCGATAGCCCCAGCCGCCCCAGTAAGGGCGATAGCCGTACCACGGCGAATAGAACGGATCGCGCCCGATCCCGGTGGAGCGGACCCGTTCGCGCCCGCGGTCAACGCCATAGTCGAACCGGACCAGCATCGTGGCCTTTGCGGGCGAAGCCGGCTGATAGCCGAGCTTGGCCATCTGATTTTCGACCAGACGCGCGTATTGGGCGAATTCGAGGCCGCCCGCGAGCGCGGGGTCGTCGGCGATTACGGCGAAAGTCTGGCCTTGCGGTGCGGGCAATTGCGACTGGAAGCGGGACACGTCCGCCTTGAACGGCGTCGCGCACGCGGTGACGGCCAGCAGCAACAGCCCCGCCGCACTCATTTTCAACAGCCGACCCGACCCGGTTTTACCGTTCTTCATTTTGGTCTCTCCATCAACCGGGAATCGTCCCGGCTCTGACGTGCACCCGAAAGCGCAATTCGTCGATGCATAGCATCAGTTTATCGCTTTGCGAGTGAATGGCCGTTGAATGACCCATTTCGGGATTGGTTCCTGTGCGGGGGTCAGCGCCCCCGTACCAGACCCAGCGCCTTGTAGGCCGCATTCAGCGTCGGACGGGCGATTTCATGCGCCCGCAGCGCCCCGCGGGCGAGAATCGCGTCGAGCGCTTCACGATCGGCTTTCAGTTCGGTGAAGCGCTGGTTGATCGGGGCCAGCTTGGCGACCAGCAATTCGCCCAGCGCGGGCTTGAACGCGCCGAAGCCCTGGCCGCCGAAATCGCGCAGCACCGCTTCCCTGCCGGTGCCTGCCATCACGGCATAAATGCCCACCAGATTGGCCGCTTCCGGGCGCCCTTCCAGCCCGGCCAATTCGGACGGCAGCGGTTCGGGATCGGTCCGGGCCTTGCGCACTTTCTGCATGATGGTGTCGGCATCGTCGGTCAGATTGATGCGGGCCATGTCCGAGGGGTCGGACTTGCTCATTTTCGCGGTCCCGTCGCGCAGCGACATGATCCGCGCCGCTTCGGGCGGGATGATCGGTTCGGGCAGCGTGAAGACCGGCGCATCTTCGGCGCAGAAATCGTTGTTGAACTTCTGCGCCACATCGCGCGCCAGTTCGAGATGCTGCTTCTGGTCTTCGCCCACGGGCACGTGCGTGGCCTGATACAGCAGCACGTCGGCGGCCTGCAGCACGGGATAAGTGAACAGCGCGACCGAAGCCCCCTCGCGGTTCTTGCCCGATTTGTCCTTGAACTGGGTCATCCGGCTCAGCCAGCCCATGCGGGCGGTGCCGTTCAGCAGCCATTGCAGTTCGGCATGGGCGGGGACCTGCGCCTGGTTGAACAGGATCGAGCGTTCCGGATCGATCCCGCAAGCGACCAGCGCGGCGGCCATTTCCAGCGTGGCCGCGTGCAGTTGCGCCGGGACATGCGGCATCGAAATCGCGTGCAGATCGGCCAGGAAGAACAGGCACTGGCTGCCTTCGGCCATCGCATCCTGCATCTGCACCCAGTTGCGGATCGCGCCCAGGTAATTGCCGAGATGGAGATTGCCTGTGGGCTGGATGCCGGAAACGATACGCATGGCTGGGACTTTCATGGTTTGCTGATGTCAGAAAACGGGGTTGGGCGTGCCCCTATGGCCGGGGCACCGGGCACGCGCGCTCAGCGCGGGAGGCGCGATGCGGCACGCCATCGCCAAGCCGCGCCGACGGCCGCGCGCGCGGCCCGGTCGTGCAGGCTGGGAAAGGGGAAACGGCGTTGCATGGAAGGCGCGCATATCACAATTCGCGCCGCTTGAAAGCCTTACTCGGCCTTGCCCGCATCCGGGCCGGGTTCCGCGGCGGCAGGCTTCGCCACGCGGCGGCGGCGGAGCTGGGCGATCAGATCGCGATCGAGCGCGCCGGTCAGCCATGCCGTGCCGAAGAATGTCACCAGCCCGAGCCCGACCAGCGCGCAGAGCGACCATGCCCGTTCGAAGACGTTGCCGCCGTAATGACCGGCAAGCAGCGGCATCAGGAAATAGAGCGCGGCGCCCATCACGGCGGTTGCGATCAACTGGCGGGCCACCATCCCGGCGAGGCGGGGCGTCGCATGATACCAGCCGCGCGCGTGAAGCACGGAATAGAGCAGCAGCACGTTGAGCGTGGCGGTGAAAGCGGTGGCGGCGGCAAGGCCGACAATGCCGTATCGCGGCACGACGTAGAAATTGATCGCGATGTTCACCAGCAGCGAGAACGCGGCGATCCACACCGGGGTGCGGGTATCCTCCCGGCTGAAGAACGCCGGTTGCAGCACTTTGACCAGCACATAGGCCGGCAGCCCCGCCACCAGCGCGCAGACGATCTGCGCCATCAGCGCGCCATCGGCGAGCGTCATCTTGCCGCCGACGAAGAACGCGGTGACGAACGCGGGCGCGCAGATGGCAAGCGCGGTGGCGGCGGGCAGCGTCAGCAGCAGCGCCATCGACACCGCGTTGGTCTGCAGCCGCTGCGCCTCGGCGCTGTTGTCGGTCTGGATATGGCGCGCCAGCATCGGCAGGATCGCGGTGCCCAGCGCAATGCCGACGATGCCCAGCGGCATCTGGTTCAACCGGTCGGCATATTTGAGCAACGTGAGCGAACCCTGAGGCAGCGACGTGGCGAAGAACGTGTCGACGAACTGGCTGATCTGATAAATGCCCGCGCCGAACGTGGCGGGCAGGATCAGCATGCCGAGCTTCTTCACTTCGGGCGTCAGGCGCGGCACGTGGATGTGCAGGCGCACCCCGGTGTGCCGCGCGGACCACCACAGATAGAGCAGTTGGGCAATCCCGGCGACAGTCACCGAACAGGCGAGAGCGATGGCGACGATCCGGTCGTCGCCGCCTTCGCCGCGCAGGAACCAGCCGACGATGATGCCGGTGATCAGCACGATGTTGAGCAGGACCGGGGCAAACGCGCCGGGCCCGAAATGGGACCGAGCGTTGAGCAGGCCCGACAGCATCGCCACCAGGCTGATCAGCATCAGATAGGGGAACGTGATCCGGCTGAGCAGCACCGACAGTTCGAATTTGCCCGGCACTTCGGCGAAATCGGCGGCCAGCAGCCAGACGATCAGCGGCATGGCGATCATCGCGATGGCCGAGAAGGCGAGCAGGACCCAGACGAACACTGCCAGCACATCGTCGGCGAACTTGCGCGCGGCATCCTCGCCGCCTTCGCCATGGAGGGCGCGCGAATACATCGGCACGAAAGCGACCGAAAAGGCCCCTTCGGCAAACAGCCGGCGGAACGTGTTGGGCAGAATGAAAGCGAGCTGGAACGCATCGGCCGCGAGGCCCGCGCCGAGGACACGCGCCATCAGCATGTCCCGGACGAAGCCGAAGACACGGCTGATGGCGGTCAGTCCGCCGATCGTGCCGACATTCCTGACGAGGCTCACGTCAGGCCTTTCCCTCTGCGCGCATCATATGCCCGCCGGATGACGGCAGGCTCAGGCCTGGCCTGCGGGCGAATCACCAGCGGCCTGTTCTTCCTCGAACCGCTGCTGGAGCTGCTGGATATAGAGACCGTTGAAATCGATCGGATCGAGCATCAGCGGCGGATAGCCGGCATCGCGCACGGCATCGGCGATCACGCGGCGGGCGAAGGGGAACAGCATGCGCGGCGCTTCGGCATAGATGAATGCGTGAATCTGCTCGTCCGGCAGATTGCGCATGCCGACCAGCCCGCAATAGGACAGTTCGACCAGGAACGCGGTGCCGCGTTCGGTCTTGCTCGACACCGAAATCTTCAGTTCGACTTCGTGGATTTCTTCGTTGACCTGCTGCGAGCCGATGTTGAACTGCACATCGAGCTGCGGCTGATCCTGCCACTGGAGCGATTCCGGGGCGTTCGGGTTCTCGACCGAAAGATCCTTCACATATTGCGCGATAAGCCCGGCCGCCGGTTCGTTGTCGGCGCCATTGGGAGCGGAATTGAGATCGGTGAGGACGTCGCCTTCTTCGGCCATGATCGAAACTTTCTTCTGGTTGCGGCGGCGGATGTACCGCCAACTCTCTCGGCTGGGGCGCGTAGCATTCCGTGCGCCGGGCCGCAACGGCGGTGAAAGTGCGGGGCAGGGGGTAAACCGCATTTCGCCAGCGGTGGGCCGACGAGCTGTGGTTTGCGGGCGACGTTTCATGCGATTCCGGCCGTCAATCGGTTGTTCATTTGAAATCCGCACCTATTTAAGGCACTCTATGGAAACACGTGGGGCGGCTGCGCCCCCGCTTCAAAGTACGATCGGGAATCTCGTGGTTGTAGAAATCGTCATCCTCGCCATGATCGCGGCCTTTCTGGGGCTGCGCCTCTATTCGGTGCTGGGGCGCCGGGCGGAGCATGAGGAGGAAGTGATTCCGACCCGCTTCGACCAGCCCGAACGCGAAAGCGGCGGGCGCAATCTGCCGCCCGCGCGGCCCATGTCGGCCCCGCACCGCCCGGTGGAATTGGCCGGTGTGGCGGGCCCCGTGGAACAGGGGCTTCGCGCGATTGCTGCGGCGGACCGGTCTTTCGATCTGCAGGCTTTCCTCGGCGGCGCGCGCGGCGCCTATCAGGCGATTCTCGAAGCCTTCTGGCGCGGGGACAAGGACGAATTGCGGCTGCTGTGCACGCCCGATGTCTATGACAGTTTCGCCGCGGCCATCGATGCCCGCGAAGCGGCGGGCGAAGTGCTCGACAATCGCCTCGTCCGGGTCGAGGAAGTCACGGTGCAGTCGGCTTCGCTCGATGGGCGCACGGCGCGAATCGCAGTCGGTTTCACCGCCGATATTGCCGCCGTCACGCGCGACAAGGATGGCACGGTGATTGCCGGTTCGCTCGACGATGCGGTGGAAAGCCGCGATATCTGGACATTCGCCCGGTCGGTCGATGCGGCTGGCCCGGACTGGTTGCTCGAAGAAACCGACGAGGCCTGAACTCGTGGCGGTGAGGGGGGCGGCACGCGGCCTTAGCGCCGTTTTCGCGCTTTCGTTGCTCGGTGCCTGCGTCAGGCTGGTTCCCGAGGGCGGCGGTGCGCCGCGTCCTTCCGTTACCCCGCCGCAGCCGACACAGCCCGTTACCGGCAGCGCGCTGACCAGCGGCGTCCGGCGCGGCCCGGCGATCGGTTCGCTCGGGCTGACGCAGGCGGGGGCAGGGCAGGCGCTCGCCTCGTTCGTCGAAAGCTGCCCGCGCCTCCTCTCCCGCAACGATGCCAGCGGATTGACGCGCAGGGAAGACTGGCGGCAGGCCTGCTCCGCCGCCAGCACATGGGGCCGGGGCAACGCGGCCTCTTTCTTCGCCACCCATTTCGAAACCGCCCAGATCGGTGACGGCAACGCGTATGCCACCGGCTATTACGAACCGGAGATCGCCGGTTCGCGCGTGCCCTCGGCCGGTTACAATGTGCCGGTCTATGCCATGCCGCCCGATCTGGTGCGCGGCTGGTATGACGACATGCCGCAGACGGAGCGGACCGGCAGGCAACCGCTCGGCCGCTATGATGCCAGCGGCAGATTCGTGCCCTATTTCGAACGGGCCGAGATCGAGAACGGCGTGCTGGCGGGCAAGGGGCTGGAAATCGCCTGGGCAAAAGATCCCGTCGAATTCTTCTTCCTCCAGATTCAGGGCTCGGGCCGGTTGCGCCTGCCCGATGGCAATGTGATCCGCATCGGCTATGCCGGGCAGAACGGCCGCGAATATGCCGGCGTCGGTTCGCTGATGCGCGAACGGGGCCTGATCGGCAGTGGCCCCGGGCAATATCCGGGATCGATGCAGGGGATCATGGCCTATCTGCGGGACAATCCGGAACAGGGCCGCGCGCTGATGCGCGAAAACAAGAGTTGGGTCTTCTTCCGCATTCTGGAAGGCGACGGGCCGCTCGGCGCGCTCAGCGTGCCGGTGCGCCGCCGGGCCTCCGTCGCCGCCGATCCGGCTTTCGTGCCGCTGGGCGCGCCGGTGTGGCTCAAGCTCGACCGCGCGGAAGCGAACGGCCTGTGGGTCGCGCAGGATACCGGCGGTGCGATCAAGGGGGCCAACCGGTTCGACACGTTCTGGGGCGCGGGTGAAGACGCCCGGCGCATCGCCGGGGGGATGAGCGGGCGCGGACAGGCGCTGATCTTCTTGCCACGCGGAGTGCTCGCCCGTATCGGCGCGAAATGAAAGCGCCGCGCGGGCTGACAGCAGAAGAAGCCGCCTTATGGGAAAGACTGGCCGCAACGGTTGAACCGCTGCCGGGCAAGCGCCGCCCCGCGCCATCGGCAAGTCCGCCGCAACCCGCCCGCCCAGTGCAGGAAAAGGCCGCGAAAGCGCCGCCAGCCCCGAAAGCGGCCAAAGGGCGCGCCGTTCCCCCGCCGAAAGCCATGGCGCGGCCTGCTCCGGCGCCCGTGCCGCTGGACCGGCAGGGCCTCGATACCGGCTGGGACCGCAAGCTGGCGCGGGGCACGGCCGCCCCCGATTTCACGCTCGATCTGCATGGGGCTTCGCTCGAAATGGCCTACACCCGGCTCGATCACGGGTTGATGCAGGCCAAAGCGATGGGCGCGCGGGTGGTGCTGGTGGTGACAGGCAAACCGCGCGGCATGGCGGCGGCGGACCGCGGTGAACGGCGCGGCGCAATCCGGGCCAAGATCCTCGACTGGCTGGCCGCCGGTTCCCACGCCTCCGACATCGCCGCCATCCGCACCGCCCACCGCCGCCATGGGGGCGAGGGCGCGCTCTATCTGGTGCTCAGGCGGCGGCGCTGAGGAGCGCGGCCAGGCCGGATTGGCCTTCGTGACAGCCGTGGTGCCTGGCAGTACGAAAGCCGGGAGACGCCAGAGCGTCTCCCGGCTCGTTACTTAGTGCTGCATATCCTTGTGTTCGGCGTGGTTTTCGCCAGTCTTGTCACAACAGCAGCAGCCATCCTTCATGCTTTCACAGCAGCTCTTGTGGGCCGGTTCTGCCGCATGGGCGGCAAGCGGCGCGGCCAGCGCGATTACCAGCCCGAGGACGATTTTCTTCATTTGAAACTCCTTTGAAAAATTAAACGTGCAATTAGGCGCGCTCGCTTCGAGGAGGTTCGATTTCAGGGTCGGGCAAGACACCCTTCAATGGCTTGACCAGCAGCCGTACCAAGGCCGCTGGCGCCACAATCTGGCGGGCCAGCGTGGGGGCTTCGTGATCGAGGCCGATGCAGGCTGAAGTGCAGGGGGGATGCGATGCCGGGTCGAACTTTTTCATCGGCATGGACTGGTCGCAGCCAGCCATGGCCATCGCCTCCGTCGTTCTTGCCATGCTGGCATTGCAAAGCGGGCTTCCCGGGCCTGCCCCCAAGAGGAGCGCAACCGCCAGCGCGATCAGAATTCTATGAAGGCGCAGTTTGGACATTGCCGTTTTCTATGACATTTTGGATGAGGATCAAGCGCTGGAAGCGTCTGGAACGCTTTCCTATCGGGGCGGGGTGGCGTGGCATGTAAGATGAAGCAGCCGCTTCTCAGCCTAGGCCTGTCCAAGACTGTGGGCCGACATATGCTCAATCCGTCAGCAAGCTTTGCGGATTTGATATGGTTGCCACTGGTGCTCACAGTCAGGTTCGGCCAGCCGTGGCGCGCGGCCTTCGGCGGGCTCAGGCTGAGCGGGCGCGTAGAGAAGCCGCAGGCGGTGAAGCAATCCGGAGCAACCTCCGAAGCGCCTCACCGCCCGCATGCCCGCCGCAATCAGGCGGCTTGGGCGATTTCGTCCGCGGGCTGGGTGCGGATGATGTAGTCGAAGGCCGACAGCGCCGCCTTGGCCCCTTCGCCCATCGCGATCACGATCTGCTTGTAGGGCACGGTGGTGACATCGCCCGCGGCGAAAATGCCGGGGATCGAGGTCGCCGCGCGATCGTCGATCACGATTTCGCCGCGTGGGGTCAGGTCCAACCCGGAATCCTTCAGCCATTCGGTGTTGGGCACGAGGCCGATCTGGACGAACACGCCTTCCAGTTCGAGCGCGTGCTCCGCGCCGCTATCGCGATCCTTGTAGGCAAGGCCGGTGACCTGTTCGCCATCGCCAAGCACTTCGGTGGTCTGTGCGGACACGATGATGTCCACATTGGCCATCGAGCGGAGCTTGTCCTGCAGCACCTGGTCGGCGCGCAGTTGCGGATCGAATTCGATCAGCGTGACATGGCCGACGATATTGGCGAGATCGATCGCCGCTTCCACGCCGGAATTGCCGCCGCCGATCACCGCTACGCGCTTGCCCTTGAACAGCGGGCCATCGCAGTGGGGGCAGTAGGCGACGCCGCGGGTGCGGTATTCGAATTCGCCCGGCACGCCCAGATTGCGCCAGCGCGCGCCGGTCGTCAGCACCAGCGAACGGGCCTTGAGCGAGGCGCCGTTGGCCAGCACCACTTCGTGCAGGCCGCCAGGCTGCTTCGCCGGGATCAGCTTTTCGGCCAGTTGCAGGTTCATCACGTCGATATCGTATTCACCGACATGCTGTTCCAGCTGGGCGGCCAGCTTCGGCCCTTCGGTATAGGGGACCGAGATGAAATTCTCGATGCCCATGGTGTCGAGCACCTGTCCGCCGAAGCGTTCGGCCGCGACTCCGGTGCGGAAGCCCTTGCGCGCGGTGTAGATCGCCGCTGCCGCCCCGGCGGGGCCGCCGCCGACCACGAGCACTTCGAACGGGTCCTTGCCGGCGATCTTTTCGGCCGCGCGGGCACCGGCGTTGCTGTCCAGCTTGGCGATGATCTCAGCGATTTCCATGCGCCCGTTGGCGAAGGGTTCGCCGTTCAGGAATACGGCGGGCACCGCCATGACCTTGCGTTCCTCCACTTCGTCCTTGAATGCGCCGCCTTCGATCAGCGTTGCGGAAATGCGCGGGTTGACCAGCGCCATCAGCGTCAGCGCCTGCACCACGTCGGGGCAGTTGTGGCACGACAGCGAGAAATACATTTCGAACGCGTAGTCGCCATCCAGCGCGCGGACCTGATCGATCACGTCCTGTTCCACCTTGGGCGGGTGGCCGCCTGCCCACAGCAGCGCGAGCACCAGCGAGGTGAATTCATGGCCGAGCGGCAGCCCGGCGAACGTCACCGACGCGGCATGATTGCTGGCGCGGCGGATGGCGAAGCTCGGCTTGCGGGCATCGTTGCCGTCGAAGCTGGCGGTCACCTTGTCGGAAAGACCGGCGATCGTGGTGAGCAGCTCGCGCGTTTCGGCCGATTTCGGATCGTCGCCCAGCGAGGCGACGAGCTCGATCGGCTCGCGCAGCATGCCGAGATATTGCTGGAGCTGTTGCTTCAAATTGGCGTCGAGCATGACATCTTTCCTGAATTGTTACGGATGGCGGACGCAAAACGGCCCGGGGCTGAGGGATGTGGTAGCCCCGGGCCGCCGAGACTGCCCGCGCGGGGCGGGCAGTTGGGCAGGTGATCCGGGGATCAGATCTTGCCGACGAGATCCAGCGACGGGGCGAGGGTTTCGGAACCTTCTTCCCACTTCGCCGGGCAGACCTGGCCGGGGTGCGCGCGGACATACTGGGCGGCCTTGATCTTGCGGACCAATTCCGACGCGTTGCGGCCAACGCCTTCGCAGGTGATTTCCATGACCTGGATCACGCCGTCGGGATCGACCACGAACGTCGCGCGGTCGGACAGGCCCATCGATTCACGCAGCACGCCGAAGTTGTTCGAGATCGTGTGAAGCTGATCGCCGAGCATCGGGAACTTGATCTTGCTGATCGCCGGGCTGCTGTCGTGCCAGGCCTTGTGGCTGAAATGCGTGTCGGTCGACACGGCATAGACTTCCACATCCATGCCCTGGAGTTCGCTGTACTGGTCGGCCATGTCTTCCAGTTCGGTCGGGCAGACGAACGTGAAATCGGCGGGGTAGAAGAAGAAAACGGCCCACTTGCCCTTCACGTCGCCTTCGTTGACGTCGAAGAAACCCTTGCCTTCCTGGAAGGCCGTCGCGTTGAACGGCTTGATCTCGGTTCCGATAATACCCATCGTGTGCTCCGTCGTTTTTGGATTGAAATTCGGTGTGCCCCAAATAGGCCCTGCGGCCTCCAAACCCAAGCGGTAAATGCCGATAAGTTTGATTGAGTAAATCAATCAGTCGAGAAAGATCGATTTTTGCGATAAATCAATGCGCGTGCGCAAAGGCGCAGGCGGCCGGGAAAGCCTGTATCGAATGATCGATACGCTATCGTGGCGATAGGGGGCGTTAATGCGCCCATACTCGTCATTCCCGCCTGCGCGGGAATGACTAGGTATCTTCCGTTAGAGGCGTGTCACCCGCACTGCGCGCGGTGGAGCAGCTTGTGATCGGCCAGCACCAGCGCCATCATCGCTTCGACCACCGGCACGCCGCGAATGCCGACGCAGGGATCGTGGCGGCCCCGGGTGAAGATTTCCGATGCCTCGCCATCGCGGGTGATCGTTTCCACCGGCGTCAGGATCGAACTGGTCGGCTTGAAGGCCACCCGCACCGTGACGGGCTGCCCGGTGGAAATGCCGCCCGCGATGCCGCCGGCATGATTGTCGAGGAACTGCGGCTTGCCGTCCGCGCCGGGGCGCATCCGGTCGGCGTTCTGTTCGCCGGTCAGCCGCGCGGCGTCGAATCCGTCACCGATTTCCACGCCTTTCACCGCGTTGATCCCCATCATCGCGGCGGCGAGATCGGCGTCGAGCTTGCCATAGAGCGGGGCCCCCCAGCCTGCGGGAACGCCCGTTGCCACGCATTCCACCACCGCGCCCAATGAGGAACCGGCCTTGCGCGCGGCATCGACCAGCACTTCCCACCGCGCCGCCGCCGCCGGATCGGGGCAAAAGAACGGGTTTTTGCCGATTTCGGCGAAATCGATCGCGGCGCGGTCGATCGCATCGCCGCCGATTTCACTGACGTAGGCCACGATCCGCACTTCGGGCACGATCAGGCGGGCGACGCCGCCTGCGGCCACGCGCGCGGCGGTTTCGCGCGCGCTGCTGCGCCCGCCGCCGCGATAATCGCGCAAGCCGTACTTGGCGTCATAGGCATAGTCCGCATGGCCGGGGCGATAGGCCTTGGCCACTTCGGAATAATCCTTGGACCGCTGATCGACATTCTCGATCATCAGGCTGATCGGCGTGCCGGTGGTTCGGCCTTCGAACGTGCCCGACAGAATGCGAACCTGATCGGGTTCCTGCCGCTGTGTGGTGAAGCGCGACTGGCCGGGACGGCGCGCATCGAGGAAGGGCTGGATCAGGCTCTCGTCGATGGCGAGGCCTGGCGGGCAGCCGTCCACCACGGCGCCCAGGGCGGGGCCATGGCTTTCTCCCCAGGTCGTAAAGCGAAGGACGCGGCCGAATGTGTTCACGCTCATGGCGGCGCTATTGTCGGAAAATCGCCGTATGTCCACGCCCAAACCGCATGGGGTGGCGGGGCGGTGGCCACGGCGGCGGGGATTTCGCGCCAAGCCCTCTGGTAAAATGCCCGCTACTGGGGCAGGAACAGAACATGACCATGAGGCGCTTCCCATGATTGCCAAGCTCAAGGGCCTGCTGGACGAAACCGGAACCGACTGGGCGATTATCGACGTGCAGGGGGTGGGCTATCTCGTCCATTGCTCGGCGCGCACGCTCTCGGCGCTCGGCAATGTGGGCGAAGGGGTGACGGTGTTCACCGATCTGCAGGTGTCGGAAAACGACATGCGTTTGCTCGGCTTCGCCACCAGTGCGGAACGGGACTGGTTCCGCCTGCTGACTCTGGTGCAGGGCGTGGGCAGCAAAGTCGCACTGGCGATCCTCTCTGCGCTGTCGGCCGATGAACTGCGCGCGGCCTGCGCGGCGGGCGATGCGGCGATGGTGGCGCGGGCCAACGGCGTGGGGCCGAAACTGGCGGGCCGGATCGTCAACGAATTGAAGGAAAAGGCGGGCGGCATGCCCGGCGGCGGCGCGCTTGGCGGCGCTGCCATGGGCGGCATGGTGATCCATCAGGCCGGCTCCGCCAGCGCCGATGCCGTCTCCGCGCTCGAAAACCTTGGGTTCAAACCGGCCGTGGCGGCCTCCGCCGTCGCTCACGCGCAGGGCGAACTGGGCGAGGACGCGGGGCTGAACGACCTCGTGCGCGTGGCGTTGAAGAGGGCGGCGGGGTGATGGTTGCTGCTATCCGTCATGCTGAACTTGTTTCAGCATCCATCTATCCCAATGCATTGGGGATTGGAGAATGACCGACAACCCCATCCTTTCCGCGCACCGCCAGATCGAGGATCAGGACGCCGCCCTGCGGCCCAAGTCGCTGACCGAATTCGTCGGACAGGCGGCCGCGCGGGACAATCTGCGCGTGTTTATCGAGAGCGCCCGTTCGCGCGGGGAAGCAATGGATCATGTGCTGTTTTTCGGCCCGCCGGGCCTCGGCAAGACCACGCTGGCGCAGATCGTGGCCAAGGAACTGGGCGTCGGCTTTCGCGCCACCAGCGGCCCGGTGATCGCCAAGGCGGGCGATCTGGCGGCGCTGCTGACCAATCTCGAACCGCATGACGTGCTGTTCATCGACGAAATTCACCGGCTCAATCCGGTGGTGGAGGAAGTGCTCTATCCGGCGATGGAGGACCGTGCGCTCGATCTCATTATCGGGGAAGGGCCCTCGGCCCGTTCGGTGCGGATCGATCTGCCGCCGTTCACGCTGGTCGGGGCGACCACCCGGCAGGGGCTGCTGACCACGCCGCTGCGCGACCGGTTCGGCATTCCCGTCCGGCTCAATTTCTATACCGTGCCCGAGCTGGAAAGCGTGGTCACGCGCGGGGCGCGGCTGCTGGGGATGGGCATCGATCCGGGCGGGGCGCAGGAAATCGCCCGCCGCGCGCGCGGCACGCCGCGTGTCGCGGGGCGCCTGCTGCGCCGGGTGCGCGATTTCGCCCATGTCGCGGGCAGCGATGTGGTGACGGCGCGGATCGCCGACGAAGCACTGACCCGGCTGGAAGTCGATTCGCTTGGCCTCGATGCGATGGACCGGCGCTATCTCACGATGATCGCGGATATCTACAAGGGCGGCCCGGTGGGGGTGGAAACGCTGGCGGCGGGCCTCGCCGAACCGCGCGACACGGTGGAGGAAGTGGTCGAACCCTATCTGATCCAGCTCGGCCTCGTCGCCCGCACCGCGCGCGGACGGATGCTGAACGATCGCGGCTGGAAGCATCTGGGGCTGGCCCCGCCGGTGGGCGATCAGTCGGGGCTGTTCGACTAGCGCCGCCCGCCATTCGCCCCATGCGGGCGTGGGCCCCGATGCGCGTTTACCATTCTCCCTCAATCGGTTCCAAATCGGGACAGCTCGCTTTCAGCCCGCACGGACGCCGCAAAACGTGGCATCCCGGCGCGATGGAATCACCACCGGTGGAGACGGCTCCCTCATACGTCTGCGCCGGTGGTGACTGGAAACTCGGCCGGTCTGGACTTCAGCTGGCATAGCAAGCCTTTGGGGAAGGTACGAAGCGCATGTCGGTCAGGATCGCACTTGCAAAACTAGCGGCGGCAGCAGCGGGCGGTACGCTGCTTGTCGGCGGTGCGGTGCATGTGGCCGAACCGCAGGCGGCGAATGTCAGCTACAAGTCGATCAAGCAGGACAAGCGCGTGCGTCTGGTCAAGCAGAAGAAACCCGCGCCCAAGCAGGTGAAGCGGATTCGCCGCGTGATCGAACGGCCGCTGGAATGCGGCCCCGGCCAGCAGATCGGCCCCGATGGCAAGACCTGCTATGCCCTGGCACTGACGCCGGTTCCCTATCTACCGCCATTGCCCGCGCAGCCGATCTCCGGCGGGGCCGGGGGCGGTGATCCGGTCATTATGGGTGGGTCCGGCGGCTGGGGCGGTTTCGGCGGCGGCTTCTTCGGCGGTTTCATCGGGGGCGGCGGGTCCAGCAGCGGCAGCATCCACATCGTCAGCACCACGACCACGGGTGGCAGCAGCAGCGACGGCACCACTAGCAGTTCGGGCAGCAGCAGCTCCAGCAGCAGTTCGTCTTCCTCCAGTTCGAGCAGTTCCTCCAGCTCCAGCTCGAATGGCGGCGGCACGACGACGACGACCACGACGACGTCCGGCAATGTCTCCACCACCACGTCGGGTAACAACACCACCAGCACGACGACCACGACTTCGGGCAACAACACCACGACCACCAGCACTTCGGGCAATAACACCACCAGCACCACGACCACGTCCGGCAATGTGACGACCAGCACGACGAGCACCACCAGCACGACCAGTTCGACATCCAATGGCGCGACGACCACCACGACTTCGACTTCGTCGGGCACGGAAGTGCCGGCCCCGCCGATGCTGCTGCTGTTCGGCACGGCCGTGGCGGCACTGATCGGGCGCAGGGGTTGGCGGCGCAGGCAGGCGATCTGAACGGGCCAATGGGGCAAC
The DNA here is from genome assembly GCF_019803445.1 of Caenibius sp. WL. Classification (NCBI taxonomy): domain Bacteria; kingdom Pseudomonadati; phylum Pseudomonadota; class Alphaproteobacteria; order Sphingomonadales; family Erythrobacteraceae; genus Caenibius; species Caenibius sp. WL. The sequence goes on along the minus strand of NZ_CP081844.1, from coordinate 3,428,040 downwards.
AGGGGAGGGCGGCCGTGGGGTCGCCCTTTTTGCATGGCGGTTGCAAATACGCCGCCGTTCGGCCTGAGCGGTTGGGGCAAACAGTCAGCCGAAGGGGCTGCACGCACCAGCGTCTCCCGCTTTGAAAAGCGCCCAGTCACACGTTCGGCGCGTGGCCTTCGACAGGCTCAGGCTGAGCGGGGGAGGTATCGGTAAACGATACAAGCGCCTTTCGCATACACGGGATCGGGCGCCGGATGCTTTGCCAATGCCGGAAAGCGGGGGCTTTGCGCGATCAGCGATGGGGGTGCGGTGGTTCGCGTCCGCAGGCGTCAGCGTTTGCGCCGCCGCAGCCAGAACGTGCCGAGCGCGATCGTCAGCGCGCACAGGCCCGCGATCGTTGCCCCTACGGTCGCCATGGTCATGAGAAGGCCGCCGCCCAGCATCCAGATGATTTCCCAGAAAGCCCGCAGATCGGCTACTCCCTCATACGCGGCTGCCCGCCGTGGCGGCGAAGGGGGCAACCCTTGCCGCATTTCCTTTACGCGGCCAGCCTATTCGGGCGGGCGGCGCCATGCATGCCTTTTTCGGCCAACCGGCCCGGGGCAGGGCTGCATCAGTTGGCACCGGCGCTTTCCCACGCGACATCGGCGTCCGCCGAACCGATGACATCGGCCAGTTCCCACACATTGCGATAGCCATAGCCGTGGAGATTGATGAACGTGGGGATGTTGAGCGCGAGCGGGGCGCTTTTCAGCGGCACCGGCGGGCGGTGGTCGCTGAAATTGTTGTTACAGTAGATGTAGATCGGCCGGGCCGGATCGTCGCCCACCACCGCGCGCAGCGCTTCGGCGGTGAAATCGGTGAACGGCAGGTTGACCGCGCCTTTCAGATGGCCGCGGGCGAAAGCATCGGCGGATCGGGCATCGAGCAGCAGCGCATTACCGCTGCGGGCCGCCCGGGCAAATTCCGCCCACGGCAGGCGGCGCGCTTCGCGCACGGGGCCCAGTTCGCTGACCAATGCGGCGAACGCGGTATAATCGATCTGGGGATTCTGCGTCGACCGGGCGGGCGCAGCCGTCTGGGCGAAAGCCGGTATGGCCGCGGCGAGAGCGAGCGGAGCGAGGAAAAGGTGGGCCTTGCGCATCGATAACTCCCCTGAAACCAAGGGATGAGGCTGTGCGTCCGGCCCTGAATTGGTTGTGAACAGGGGCGCCCCGGCCTGCCGGAGCGCCCCCCATTCGTTCAGGTGTTCAGCCTCAGGCGGCGAGCTTGCGCAGCACGTACTGCAGGATGCCGCCGTTCATGAAGTATTCGACTTCGTTGGCGGTATCGATGCGGCACAAGGCGGTGAACGTGAACTTCGAACCGTCCTTGCGGGTCACTTCCACCGTCACGTCCTGACGCGGCTGGAGCGAAGCAACGCCGGTGATGGTGAAGCTGTCGTCACCCGTCAGGCCGAGCGTTTCGCGGGTTTCGCCGTCCTTGAACTGCAGCGGCAGCACGCCCATGCCGACGAGGTTCGAACGGTGGATGCGTTCGAAGCTTTCGACGATCACGGCGCGGACGCCCAGCAGATTGGTGCCCTTGGCCGCCCAGTCACGGCTGGAACCGGTGCCGTATTCCTTGCCCGCGACGACGACCATCGGCGTGCCGCTGGCCTTGTGCGCCATCGCCACATCGTAGATCGGCATGACTTCGTCGCCGAAGCGGCTCATGCCGCCTTCGATGCCGGGGACCATTTCGTTCTTGATGCGGATGTTGGCGAAGGTGCCGCGCATCATCACTTCGTGGTGGCCACGGCGCGAACCGTAGGAATTGAAGTCTTCCTTGGCGACCTGGTGTTCCATCAGCCACTTGCCGGCCGGGCTGTCCGCCTTGATCGAACCGGCGGGGCTGATGTGGTCGGTGGTGATCGAATCGCCGAGGATGGCGAGCGGCTTGGCGTCGATGATATCGCCGACCGGGGCCGGGGTCATTTCGAGGCCTTCGAAATAGGGCGGGTTGGCGATGTAGGTCGAACCGGCGCGCCACGAATAGGTTTCCGAACCGGTGACGTTGATCGCCTGCCAGTGCTTGTCGCCCTTGTAGACGTCGGCATAGCGGGCCTGGAACATCGCCCGGTCGAGCGCACCCGACATCACGCTGGCGATTTCCTGATTGGTCGGCCAGATGTCCTTGAGATAGACGTCCTGCCCGTCCTTGCCCTGGCCGATCGGGGTGGTGGTGAAGTCTTCCGTCACCGTGCCTTTGAGCGCGTAAGCGACGACCAGCGGCGGCGAAGCGAGGAAGTTGGCGCGCACGTCGGGGCTGACGCGGCCTTCGAAATTGCGGTTGCCCGAAATCACCGAGGCGGCGACGATGTTGTTTTCGTTGATCGCCTTGCTGATCGGTTCGGCCAGCGGGCCGGAGTTGCCGATGCAGGTAGTGCAGCCGTAACCGACGAGATTGAAGCCGATATTGTCGAGGTGCGTCTGCAGACCGGCCTTTTCGAGGTAGTCGGTGACGACCTGCGAACCCGGCGCGAGCGAGGTCTTGACCCAGGGCTTCGGCTTGAGGCCCAGTTCGTCTGCCTTCTTGGCGACGAGCCCGGCGGCGACCAGCACGCCCGGATTGGAGGTGTTGGTGCACGAAGTGATCGCGGCGATCACCACGTCGCCATCGCCGATGTCGTGATCCTTGCCGGCCACGGGCACGCGGGCGTTGGTCTTCTTGTAAACCTCGCCCAGATCCTGGTTGAACACGTCGTCCACCTGGGTGAGCACGACCTTGTCCTGCGGGCGCTTGGGGCCGGCGAGCGAGGGGACCACGGTGGCGAGATCGAGTTCGAGCGTGGACGAGAACACCGGGTCGATCGCGGGATCGATCCAGAAGCCCTGTTCCTTGGCATAGGCTTCGACCAGCGCGATCTGGTCTTCCTCACGGCCGGTGAGGCGCAGATAATCGAGCGTCTTGTCGTCGATGCCGAAGAAGCCGCAGGTCGCGCCGTATTCCGGCGCCATGTTGGCGAGCGTGGCACGGTCGGCCAGCGACAGCGAAGCGAGGCCCGGGCCGAAGTATTCGACGAAGCGGCCAACGACGCCGTGCGCGCGCAGCATCTGGGTGCAGGTCAGCACCAGATCGGTGGCGGTGACGCCTTCCTTCAGTTCGCCGGTCAGCTTGAAGCCGACGACTTCGGGGATCAGCATGGAAACGGGCTGGCCGAGCATCGCCGCTTCGGCTTCGATGCCGCCCACGCCCCAGCCCAGCACGCCGAGGCCGTTGATCATGGTGGTGTGACTGTCAGTGCCGACGCAGGTGTCGGGATAGGCGACGGTCTGGCCGTTCTGGTCGGTGCTGCTCCACACCGCCTGAGCGATGTTTTCGAGATTCACCTGGTGGCAGATGCCGGTGCCCGGGGGCACGGCGTAGAAGTTGTTCAGCGACTTGGAACCCCACTTGAGGAAGTCATAGCGTTCCGCATTGCGCTGGTATTCGATTTCCACGTTCTGTTCGAACGCCTTGGGGTGGCCGAATTCGTCCACCATCACCGAGTGGTCGATGACGAGGTTCACGGGAACCTGCGGGTTGATCTTGCTGGTGTCGCCGCCGAGCTTGGCAATCGCATCGCGCATCGCGGCCAGATCGACCACGCAAGGCACGCCGGTGAAGTCCTGCAGCAGCACGCGGGCCGGGCGGTACTGGATTTCATCGCCGGTGGAGGGGTTCTTCTGCCAGTCGGCAATCGCCTGGATATCGCCCGTCGAAACGGTGAAGCCGCCGTCTTCGAAGCGCAGCAGGTTTTCGAGCAGCACTTTCATCGAGAAGGGCAGGCGCGAAACGTCACCGATCTTTTCCGCCGCCTTGGCGAGCGAATAATAGGCGTATTCCTTGCCGCCCACGTTCATCGTGCTGCGGGTGCCGAGCGTATCCTTACCGACCTGGGTCATAAGTGTCGTTGCCTTCCTCGAATGTACAAGTGGGCCCGCCCCGCCGCGAAGGACACTGTAGGTGAGCCTGGATGCCGAGGCGCTTGGGCGTTCTGCTTCAGAAAATCAAGGGTGCAAGAGCATCGAACCTTGGCGTAATCGCGCAGTTGCGCTAGGAAAGGAGCGGGCCGTTCCGGGAATGAGGGAGGTGATCGGACCCATGGAAACCACGACAGAAGCACGCTCGGGTTCGCCGCGCGCCTTGCGTGCGGGCATTACGGCGGCGATTTTGGCGGTCATCGGATGCTTCGGTGCAGCCATTGCGTTCGCGCATGCGCCGGCGCAGCAGGCTACTCCGGCGGCGGAGGAAAGCGCGCCTTAAACGGCAACCTGTTCCGGTTCGCGGCCGGGCGCCGCGATCAGGCAGCCGATCACGATCAACACACCACCCAGCAAGGTGGGCAGGGTGAGCTTTTCCGCGAAGAACAGCCAGCCGAACAAGGCGGCCCACAGGAAGCCGCTGTATTCCATCGGCACCAGGATATGCGTTTCCGCCCGGCCATAGGCCGAAGCGAGCAGCATCAGCGAGATAGTGGCCAGCACGGCGGCCAGCGCCAGTATGCCCAGTTCGCCCCAGCCCGGCAGATGCAGCAGCCATGGGGCCGCCAGCATCAGCAGGAGCGCAGCCATGGCGTGCTGCGACAGCGCCACTTCGGCCGGCGGCGCGATCTGCGCGATTCGCCGCTGCAACACCAGATTCCATGCATAGAGCAGCGCGGACACCAGCACTGAGACGATCCCTTCCACCGATTGCCAGCCGGTGACGTCGCCATGGAGCCGCCCCACGGTGATCGCGGCCACGCCGATCAGGCCGAGCAGCGAAGCGATGATCGCCTTGCGGCCGATTCGTTCCCCCAGCGTGGCCGCCGCGAGATAGAGCGCGATCAGCGGCGCGATGAACGACAGCGCAATCGCTTCGGCAATCGGCAGCAGAGTCAGTGCATGGAAGAACAGGAAGGCCATGCCGCAACTCACCGCGCCGCGCAGGATATGGATGCGCAGCCGTTCCCCCCGCGGCCATTCGCTCTGCCGCGCGCGGTAGAAAGGCAGGAGGATCAGCGTGCCGATCAGCGAGCGAATCAGCAGCGCGCTGTAAGCCCCGATCATGATGGAAGCGTGTTTCATCAACGCATCCATCAGCGAAAACAGCGCAATACCCACAGCCGCGATGAGAACGGGTGGATACAGGCGGGTCGCGGACATGCGAACGGTTAAGCACGGCAGGGCCCCGGCGTCATCCCCGGCGATGCGCTGGCGCCCTTCGCCATGGCACCGGAATTTCATTCACGATGGAGTCATCCGCAATGCTTGATGAAACAGCGTGAAACAGGCATTTATGCCGCCGATATCCGGAACGTGCGCGGGTTTCGCGAGTTCCGGGCCAAACCTTGCGGGAACTGGGGCTATTTTAGGATGATGATAACTAAGCGGTTCACTCTGCTTGGCGGGCTTACCCTGCTGGCAATACCTCTCACCGTGGCTGCGCAATCGGCTCCTGCTCCGCAAAATATTCTGCCCCCGGCCATCGCGCCCAAGCCGGCGAAGGATGCGCCGCCCACCGCCCCGGCGCCTGCCACAGGCCCGGCAACGGCCGCCGCGCCGGCGATCCCGGTGCAACCGGTGGTGCAGGAATGGAATGTTGCCGCTGCCAAGGCGCTGCTCGCCGCGATCGAGACGATCGGCCAGGAAGGGCTTATTCCCGCCGATTACAAGCCGCAGGTGCTGCGCGATGCGATTGCCGGGGGGAAGGGCCCCGCGCTCGATCAGGCGGCAAGCACCAGCTTCGCCTGGCTGGTGGAGGATCTGCGCGACGGCCGCACGCCGATGAGCGCGCGGGTGCAGTGGTTCGTGGTCGATTCCGATGCGGATGACATGCCGACGGCGGCGCTGATGACCAGGGCGCTGGACACGAACGATGTGGCCGGGGTGCTGGCCAGCCTCGCACCCGCTCACCCGGATTACGCCCGCCTGAAGCAGGAATTGGCCGCCACGCCCAAGGCCGAAACCAGGAAGCGTGCGCTGATCCGCGCCAATATGGACCGTTGGCGCTGGCTCTCGCGCGATCTCGGCTCGCAGTACCTCATCACCAACGTGCCCGAAATGCAGCTCCGGCTGACGGTGAACGACAAGATCATCCGCACTTATCGCACGATCGTGGGCAAGCCGGGCAAAACGGCGACCCCGCAACTGGCGGAAACAGTCGAAGGGGTGATTTTCAACCCGACCTGGACCGTGCCGCAGAGCATCGTGAAAGGCGAAGGGCTGGGCGCGCGTCTGCTCGCCAATCCGGGTTCCGCCCGCGCGCAAGGCTACAAGGTGACGCGGGGGGCGAACGGGTACGTTTCCGTGGTGCAGCAGCCCGGGCCCAACAATTCGCTGGGTCTGGTCAAGCTCGACATGCCCAATCCGCACGCGATCTTCCTGCATGACACGCCCAACCGCAATCTGTTCAATCAGGCAAGCCGCGCGCTCAGCCATGGGTGCATCCGGACCGAGCGGGCGCTGGAAATGGCGATGACGATGGCCATCATCGGCGGCGGCGCGTCGGCGGAACAGGCGGTCGCGATTTCCAAGTCGAAGGAATACACCCGCGTGCCGATGACCAAGCACGTGCCGGTGTACATCACCTATTTCACCATGGCGCAGGACATCAACGGCAAGCTGTCGACCTTTGCCGACCTCTACAGCCGCGATGCGCCGGTTCTGACCAGCTTCGAAAAGCCGCGCGTGGCCAACCGTCCGCGCAAGAGCAGCGAAAAGGTGGTCGAAATCGTCGACGATCTCCAGACCTGATCCGGCCGGTCAAGGCTTCCCAGGCGGGCGGTGTGATGACGGATCACGCCGCCCGTTTCCGTTGGCGCGTGCTCCTGCGGGGCGGAGGCGTCAGAACCGTGTCAACTGTGTCAACCTGATGGGCGCAAGCGCCAGATAAGGCGGGATCAGACCAGCCCGAGCCTGTCGGCGTAAAGCAGGCGGCCGCCCGAAAGATGCCACAAGGCTTCGTTGAAATCGCCCGGCCCCATGGCGAAACACCCGTCGGACCGGCCGAGCTTGCCCCACCGGGCGACGTGTTCCGGCGTCGCATAGGCGGCCGAATGCATCACAATGGCGCGTTCCAGCGCATTGGAATTGTCGGGATCGAGCCCGCCGAGGCGGATCGAGGTGCCATAACGGCCGGTGTACCATTCCCAGGTGATGAAAGCGCCGCGGCTGGTGGCGTTGGAGCCCGGGACGTTGGAGAAAGATTCCAGATAACCGGTATGGGCCGGGTCCGAGCCTTTGCCATGCGTGACCAGGAAACTGCGCACGGTGCCGTTTTCCAGATTGGCGAAATGAAATCGGGGCAAGCCGGATGCGACGCCGAAATCGGCGACGGCGGCAATATCCCTGCGCCAGAGCACGCTTCCCGCCCGATCGATCTCGCGCCTGGCGATGGCGAGGATCGCCCGGTCGCGCGCGCTGGCGGGTGAAGCCTGCGCGAACACGCGCGTGGGGAGCGCTGCGCCCGCCACGGCGAGCGACGCCGATCCGAGAAAATTCCGCCTGTCCATCCGTCCGGTCATGATCCGCCTCTAGTCTCTTATATATAGAGGCGAATGGCCCGAATTTCCAGCCTTTGCGGGCTTAACAGCTCACGTTTCGGCCCGCGTGCGATCCGTCTGGAGGGCTGCGATCAGGGCGCGGCTCTGCTCGGCGTAGCACCCGTGGTCATAGCGATGCGTGCCGACGAAATGGACGAAGCCCGCGTCGCCATTCCAGGGGGCGCCCCAGTAATTGAGATACCGCGCGGACGGCAACAGCACCGGCGCGGGTTCGTTGGCGACAAGGAAGCTGGAGGTGATCTGTTCGGTGCCCCAGATGGTCGCGCCCTGTTCGCCGATCTGCCGTTTCAGTTCGGCCAGAAACGCGCCCGCCAGGCTGCGGCCCGCATTGCCGGCGGCGAACCCGGCAAAGCCGGAGCAGCCACGGATATAGCGCCAGCCCGGATTGCCCTGCATCAGGCCCATGCGGGATTCGACGCGGGTCTGGATGTGCCCATCGTCCTGCGGGCCCTGCGGATAGAGGCGCGCGGCGATATCGGCGAGAGGCAGCGCCCCGATTTCGGCATCGGAACCGCCCAGCAGGGTGAAACTGCGATTGGCCGCAATCGCCTGCTCCACTTCGGGGATGGGCCCTAGAGTCACCGTGTCGCTGTCCAGTTGCAGCCAGTATTCGCTGGTGCGGCGATCGAGAATGGTCAGCAGCCGTTCCCAGGTCCCGCCCTGCGGAAATTCGCCTGTCCGCACGGAGGCGATGGGGATGATTTCGGGATTGCCGCAATGGTGCGCCAGCACGGCCTTGTCGTCGGCGGTCAGCGTTCCGTCATCGAGGATCACCACCCGTCCGCGCTGCAACTGGCGCCACAGCGATTTGACCGCCACCAGATAGGGGCGGAGCACCGCCGTGCCGATCATCGAAAACAGCACCAGCCCATCGTCGGCCGGAACGATCGGCGGCGTGTCCAGAATCGCGCGGATGGCGCGGTTGTGGCGGCGTATCGCCAGGCGAGTGCGCCAACGATATGGGAGATAACGAGTCAGCATGAGGGGATCATAGACATGGCGAGGCGGATTTTGGGTGAACCGGCATGGTTAAGATGGACTTGACGGGAGAGTGCCGGGCATGAGCCGCGCCCGGACGCGCGGCCACAACATGCCCAGCGTCAGCCCGGCCATGACCAGCGCAAAAGCAGTCAGCTTCCAAGGCTGAAGCGGCTCGTTCAGGAACAGGGCGGAGGCGCCCATTCCGAAAACCGGCACGAGCAGCGCCATCGGCGCGACCGCTGCCGCCGGATGGCGATTGAGCAGCCAGCCCCATGCGACATAGCCGAACATCGTGTTGCCGACCGATTGCCAGGCGACGGCGCCCCAGGTCCACCCGTCCGCGGCCCTGATTCCGCGGAGCATCGCCTCCGGCCCTTCGAGAATCAGCGCGAACAGCGCCAGCGGCGGAATGGCGAACAGCGCTGACCAGACGACATAGGACAGCATGTTGGCGGGCGCGGCCTGCCGTGCGGCCATATTCCCTCCCGCCCAGCTCATCGCGGCGAGAAGCACCAGCCCCAGACCCAGCGGTGTCGCGCTGCCATCGGTATGGAGCGCGATAGTGGCGAGGCCCGATGTGGCCAACAGCAGCGCCACGATCTGATAGCGCGCGACCTTTTCGCCTGTCATCCACATCGCCAGGCCGATGGTGAAGAACACCTGCACCTGCACCACCAGCGAAGCGAGGCCGGGGGTGATCTCCGTGCGCAGGGCGGTGAACATGATGCCGAACTGGCCCGCGCCGATCAGCACCCCATAAACCGCGAGATTGCGCCACGAGGCATTCGGGCGGGGCAGGAAGAAAGCCAGCGGGAAAAAGACGAAGACGAACCGCAGCAATGCGAAAGTCAGGGGCGGCAGATGCGCCAGCGCCAGCTTGATGACCACGAAATTGGTGCCCCACACCACCATGACGGCGATGGCGAGCAGAAGGTGCAGCGGGGGCAGGCCGTGGCGTGCGGGCACGGCTTATGCCGCGCCTGCCGCCGCCAGTTCGCCCGCGCTCTGCGCTTCGATTTCGGCGGCTTTCGCTTCCACCAGCGCGACGATGTGATCGAGCATGGCTTCGCTTTCCACGTGATGATCGGTCACGCCCGAGAGATAGACCATGTGCTTGCCGTTGCCGCCGCCGGTGATGCCGATATCGGTTTCCCGCGCCTCGCCCGGCCCATTGACCACACAGCCGAGGACGGAGAGCGAAAGCGGGGTCTTGATATGCTGCAGCCGTTCTTCGAGCGCGGCCACGGTGCGGATCACATCGAAACCCTGCCGCGCGCAGGACGGGCAGGAGACGACGCGCACGCCGCGCGTCCTGAGCCCTAGGCTTTTGAGGATCTCGAAGCCGACGCGCACTTCTTCTTCCGGTTCGGCCGAGAGCGAAACACGGATCGTGTCGCCGATGCCGGCCCACAGCAGATTGCCGATGCCGATGGAGCTTTTCACCGTGCCGCCGATCAGGCCGCCCGCTTCGGTGATGCCGAGGTGGAGCGGGCAATCGACCGCATCGGCCAGCCCCTGATAGGCGGCCACGGCCAGAAACACGTCGCTGGCTTTCACCGCCACCTTGTATTCGTGAAAATCGTGATCCTGCAGCAGCTTGATATGGTCGAGCGCGCTTTCGACCAGCGCTTCGGGGCAGGGTTCGCCGTACTTTTCCAGCAGGTCCTTTTCCAGGCTGCCCGCGTTGACGCCGATCCGGATGGCGCAGCCGTTGGCCTTGGCCGCGCGCACCACTTCGGCCACGCGGTCGCTGCTGCCGATATTGCCGGGATTGATCCGCAGGCACGCCGCGCCCGCATCGGCTGCTTCCAGCGCGCGTTTGTAGTGGAAATGGATATCCGCGATCAGCGGCACCCGCGCCGCGCGGGCGATGGCGCGGAACGCGGCGGTGCTTTCCTCGTCCGGGCAGGAAACGCGGAGCAGGTCCGCCCCGGCATCTTCGCACCGGCGGATCTGGTCGATCGTTGCCGCCGCGTCCGATGTCGGGGTGTTGGTCATCGTCTGGACCGTGATCGGGGCATCGCCGCCGACGGGCACATTGCCGACCATGATCTGGCGGCTTTCGCGGCGCATGATGTCGCGCCAGGGGCGTACGGAAGACATGGCGCGCGATATAGGCGGTTCGGGCCCGCCGGACAATGACCGAAACGGAATCAGAGCATCCGGGCGTAAAGCAGGTCGTGATCGCGATGGTTGCCCACCATGAAAACGACATCGGCCACTTTCGTGAAGCCGTAGCGGGCATAGAAACGCTGCGCGCCGAAATTCTCGCTCCACACGGAAAGGTGGACTTCATCGCCCCCTTCGGCCCGGAATTGGGCCATCGCCCAATCCATCAGCAGGGCGCCGATGCCTTGCCCGGTCCGTTCGGGATCGGTGTAGAGCTGTTTCAGTTCCATCGGCACGCGGCCGCGGACATGATCGGGAAACCCGGTGTCCAGCGCGATCTTGCAATAGCCGCCGAGCTGCCCGGCTTCGTCCACGGCCAGACAGTAGCGCCGCTGCGGATCGGCCAGTTCGGCGGCGATGGCCGCTTCGGAGAATGCCTCCTGCAGAAATGCGGTCAGGTCTTCCGGCTGGTAGAGATGGCCGAACTTGCTGATAAAAGATGTGCGCGCAAACCTGGCCAGCGCCGGAATATCCGCGGCATCGGGGACACGAAGAATCATGGTCAGGCGCGCCGGGCCCAGTCGGCGGCGACGGCGCCCAGATCGGCCAGCACTTTCTCCGCCGCCGGGTCTGTCGGTTCGATGATCCGGGAAGGGCGGAAATAGCCGGTGACGACGATGGTCCGGCCCGAAGGGGGCACGAACCAGCCGATATCGACATAAGTGGCGTTGGTGGGATTGACGCCGGTGCCCGTCTTGTCGCCCGCGCGCCACCCGGCGGGAAGCCCGGCGCGCAGACGCCTGCTGCCCGTCTGCACTTCCATCGTCCAGCGTTCCAGCGTGTCGCGCGCCGCTTCGCCCAGAACTTTGCCGGTCAGCAGCCGGGCGAGCGTCTGGGCCATGGCGATGGGCGTGGTGGTATCGCGCAGTTCGCCTTTCGGCACATCGTTCAGTTCGGGCTCGTACCGGTCGAGACGGCTGACATCGTCGCCCAGCTTGCGCCAGAACCCGGTGAGCGCTTCGGTTCCGCCGAAGCGGCGCAGCAGGAGATTGGCGGCGGCATTGTCGCTGGTGACGAGCGTGGCCTGCGCCAGTTCGCCGATCGTCATGCTACCCGTGGCAAGCCGTTCGCTGGTGACGGGGGAGTGATGCAGCAGGTCCGCCTCGCCATAGGCGATCGGTTCGGTCAGCGAGAGTTCCCCCCGTTCCTGCAGGCTGAGCGCCAGCGCGGCGAGCGAGAGCTTGAAAGAGGAACAATGGGCGAAGCGTTCCTCTTCCCGCCAGCCGATGCCCTGCCCGCTGGCGGTGTCCAGCAGATAGGCCCCGAGCGTGCCGCCCGCCGCCCGTTCGATGTCGCGCAGCCGCTGGCGCCAATCGAGATCGTCTTCCACCCGCATGCATGCGGACAGGCCCAGCGCGGCAAGGCTGAGCATGGCGTTGCGGCGGTTTATCTCGATCATGTCAGTGCCTCAGGAATTCTTGTCGGCCTTGCGTTTGCCGAAGCGCATGTCGCGCTCCAGCCGGGCCCGCAACTGCGTGTAGTAGGCTTCGAGGAAAGCGCGTTCGTCCCCTTGTCCTGCGCTCCATCCGATCTTGGCGCAAATGGTTTCGGCCACGGTCACGATGGATTCGGGCTGATTGTCGCGCAGGACGCGTTCCAGCGTCTGCAATTCGTATTCCCCGTAAACGGACAGTTCCGCTTCGCCGAAATGGTATTTCGCCCCTGTCGCCTGCGAGGTTCCGCGCGCGGCTTCGCTGACCGACATGGTCTGCGCCAGCCTTCGCCGGGGTGCTTCCACCACCCAGGTTCCGGCGATCAGATCGCCCGCGCGCAGCGTGTCCTTGTTGAAGAAGGGGAACAGCATGAAAACGGCGAACCACGCCGCCGCCGCCATCCCCGCCAGCCCGCTGTCGCCGCTCTGCGCCCCGGCGATCATCACCAGCGGCAGGAACAGTTCGATATCGCGCAGCAGATTGCGCGCGATCACCGCCTCCGCCGTCAGCCGCCCGCCATCGCGCGCCGCGATGCGGATGCCCAGCATCCGCTTGCCCCAGGTCGCCCCGCGCGGGCCGATCTCGAAATAGAGGAAATAGGCATAGCGGAACACGAACATCGCGATGAGCCAGACCACCGCGAGGAATTCCAGCGACTGAAACGCGGATTCCGGGTCGCTCACCCGGTCCAGCCCGATAACCCCGAACGCGAGGTAGAGCAGGAAGCCTGTCAGCACGATCAGGATCACGTTGATGATGATGTAGTCGATCATCAACGCGCCGAAGCGGGCGCCGCGCCCGGCCACGGTCAGTGACAGGCTCAGCCCTTCGGGCGTGATCAGTTCGCGCCGCCGCCGGGCCTGCGCCGCGAGATAGGAGGAAGCGGTGGCCATGGTCAGCTCTCACCGCGCGCGGGGGGCAGGCGGCGGCCAACCAGCAGGAAGTAGGCCAGCCACACCGCCAGCATGAAACCGCCGATGATGAAGCGGCTGCCGGTATCGGTGACCAGTTGGCGGGCGAACCCTTCGAGCACGGCGGCGATCATCAGCATGATGATGACCCCGCTCATCACCTGCGCGGCGCGGCGCCCGCTTTCAGCCGCGGCCGAAAGGATGGAGCGGTTGCCGGGAAAGGCCATGGAACGGCCGATATGGATGCCCGCGCCGCCGGCCAGCAGAATCGCGAACAGTTCGGTCGTGCCGTGGACGGACAGCCAGGCGATAAAATCCACCAGCAGCCCGGCATCGTGATAGAGCCACAGCATCGCGCCGAGCAGCGCCATATTGTGGATCAGCAGCAAGATCGACGGCACGCCGAACGCGAAGCCGAGCGAAAAGGCGAGAATCGACACCTGTGCGTTGTTGCTGAACAGATAGGCCGCGAAGGCCGACAGGCCACTGGCCCCCTCCGGCTTGTCGAACAGGGTGCCGCGCAGCGCCTCGACCGAAGCGCCGGGTGCGCGTTCGCCGCCGTATTCGCCCGGCACCAGCGCGTGATACCACTGGACATCCGATGAGACGAGCAGCCAGCCGACGATCGTACCGGCGATCATCGCGGCCAGCGCGATCAGGATATCGGGGCCGATGGCGCGCACGCTGGCGCTCCACCCGCCGCCGAGGAACCGGCGCAGCCAGCCGAGGAAGCTGGTGCGCGGGCCATAGACCTGGAACCAGGCGCGTTGCACCAGCCCTTCGAGATAGGCCAGCGTGGCTGCATCCAGCGTGGTTTCGCGGGCGACGGCCAGACTGGACGCGGCCGTGCGATAAAGCGCGGGCAGAGCGATCACGTCATCGTCGGACAGTTTGCGCAGGCGGCCCGATTCCATCCGCGACACGATGGTTTCCAGCCGTTTCCAGTCGCCTTCGCGTTCCAGCCGGAACCGGTCGGACCGCAAGGCGGCGGCTGCGATATCGGGCGGGGATTCGACCGTTTTGCGGCCAAAACGCGGGATCAGCGCCATGAGTCTTGGCTCCTGTCAGAAGTCATCCGATAATCCCCGCGCGCTTGATGGCGAGATAGCGGTCGATCAGGCGATAGCCGATCTTGTCCCACGGCGCTTCGATCACATCGACCCCCAACTGGCGCAGCCGTTGCAGGACCAGCGCACGCTGCCGGGCCAAGGTATCGGCGCTGACCGCTTCGGCCAGCCTGGCGAGATCGGCCGGATCGGCCGCCGCCATCGCATCGAGTTCCGCATCGTCCATAGTGACGAACAGCACCACGTGGCGCTGGACCAGGCGGCTGACGCTTTCGATCATCAGTTCGGCGCTGGTGGGATCGGAAAAGTCGGAAAACAGCACGATCATCGAACGCCGTTCGAGCCGGGCGGACAAGGTGGCCAGCGCCAGTGTGAAATTGGGCTCCTGCGCGTGATAGTCCAGCCCTGCCGCCGCGCTCTGCAACCGATGGAAGGCCCGCGCATCGGTGACGAACGGGGTCATCAGTTCCACCTGCCGGGCGAACCCGAACAGCGCGACGCGATCCCCGCCTTTGAGCGCGACATAGGATGCGGTCAGCGCGGCGGACACCGCCCGGTCGATCCGGGGCAGGCCGTCGATCGGTTCGCACATCGCCTGCCCGCAATCGAAGGCGAAGACGATGGGATTGTTGCGTTCGCTTTCGAATTCGCGGGCGAACAGCCGGGTCTGCCGGGCGCTGGTCTTCCAGTCGATGCGCCGCCGGTCCATGCCCGGTTCGTATTCGGCCAGCGATTCGAACTGGCTGCCTTCGCCGCGGATGCGCCGGGCGATCAGGCCGAACTGCGCATCGCGCAGGAACACCTGCAACGCGGGCGAGCGCACGGGGGAAAGATCGGGCCATATCCGCACCTGATCGCCCAGTTCGCGGCTTATCTGCTGGCTGGCGAGGCCAAGCGGCCCGGGCCAGCGCAGCCACAGCCGTTCGACCGCGCCCGTGCCCCGGCGGCTGGGGATCACTTGGGCCACCCCGCGCCAACGCTCGCCGGAAACACCGTCATTCAGCGCGAGATCGGCCCGCCCGCCTGTGGCAAGGCGCGGATCACATTGGATGGAAGCTTGCGGCGCCCCGCCGCCTCGCCGCCCGGCGATTTCGGCCAGCACGGTGATCGGCAGAGGCTCGCCCACTTCGGCATCGGCGGGCACGGTGAGCGTGATATCCCGCAGGCGGCCGGCCATCAGCCCGTCGAGCAGAACGAGGATGAGCAGCGCCATGCCTGCCGCGGGCACCAGCACCCATGCGCCGGGCGCCGCCGCCGCGACGACCAGCGCGAGCGGCGCGGCGAGGGCCGCGAGCGTGGCGGTGCGGGCGGTGGGAACGATCATGACGCGGTGCAGGCCAGTCTCAGCGCGGCGCTTCGGTGCGTTCGATCAGTTCGGCGACCAGCACTTCGATCTGCTTGCCTTCGATTTCGGCCGCGGGCGACAGCAGCAGGCGATGGCGCAGCACGGCGGTGGCCAGCGCTTTCACGTCATCGGGCAGGACATAGTCGCGCCCTTGCAGCGCGGCGCGGCTGCGCGCGGCATTGGCCAGCATCACCGCCGCGCGGGGGCTGGCCCCGCTGGCCAGATCGGCGCTTTCGCGGGTGGCGCGCACCAGCCGAACGACATAATCGATGATATCCGGGGCGATGGTCACGGCTTTCACCGCCTGCACCGCATCGGCCAGCGCGGCGGCGTTGGTCACCGGGCCGACGCCGAAATCCTCGGGCCGGGCAGGCCCGCCATGTTCGCCGAACCGCGCGACGATGGCGGCTTCCTCCTCCGCGCTGGGATAGGGCACCAGCAGTTTGAACAGGAACCGGTCGAGCTGCGCTTCGGGCAGGGGATAGACGCCCTGATTCTCGATCGGGTTTTCCGTCGCCACCACCAGGAAGCGTTCGGGCAGGGCATGGCGTTCGCCGTCCAGCGTGACGCTGCGTTCCTGCATCGCTTCGAGCAGCGCGGCCTGTGTCTTGGGCGGGGTGCGGTTGATTTCGTCGGCCAGCAGCAGTTCGCAGAAGATCGGCCCGCGCGTCAGCGTGAACTGGCTGGTCTGGAAATTGAACAGGTTGGAACCGAGGATATCGCCCGGCAGCAGATCGGGGGTGAACTGGATACGGCCGTAATCCAGCCCCAGCGTGCGGGCGAAGCATTGGGCGATGAACGTCTTGGCCACGCCCGGCGGGCCTTCGAGCAGGATATGGCCGTGGCTGACCAGTGCGATCAGCAGATGGTCCAGCACATCCTGCTGGCCGATCACAGCCTTGCCCACTTCCGCGCGAATGGCATCGGTGAGCCCGCGCAGCTCATCAAGAGTCATGGTCATTTGCCGAGCATCCTTTCAATCTGTTTGAGCGCTTCGGCAGCGCGCAGCAATTCGTGTTCCTTGCGCGCCTGGCCGAGCTTTCCGGTCATCGCTGAGAAGGGGGCAGGGGTGCCGCCCCGCGCGGCCAGCGCGGTTTCGATCCGGCTGTCCATCGCGGCGCTGTCTTCCTGCCAGGTGAGGCCGAGCGCACGGGCGATCCGCCTGCGCATCAACTGGGCGTAGGGTGGGCCTAGCAAATTGAGGCGCCCGGTGCGGCGGATGAATCCGGCGGAATTGCGCACCAGTTGCCGCTTGCCGAACGCGATCGCACGGCTTTCCGCCAGCGGTGGGCCGAACCGGCGCAGCGCCCGCCAGCCGACCACGATGGCGGCAATGATCAGGCACAGGGTCGCCGCTAGGAACGGCGGCGTGACCGCCAGCGTCAGCAGATTCATCGAACGGCCCAGCCCGTTCTGCGTCAGATCGAACGCGACCGTGGGCGGGGCATCGTGGAGCGCGGCGTCAATCAGCCGCGTGGCCATCAGGGCATTGGGGCGATGGGCCATGCCGTAATTGTCGAGCAGGTCGGGCTCGAACACGAAAATCACGGGATAGAGCCCTTCGTCATCCCCGCCGAGCGCGGGATCGAACCCGGCCAGTTCGTTGAGCGCGGGATAACGCCCGTCGTCGGCCAGATACCCTGCGAGAATGCGCGCGCCATCGCCATCGGTGACAAGCGGCACCAGATTGTCTGCGGCGCCCGACTGGACGGACCGGTGCGCCGGCAGAGCGCTCTCCTGCCCCGCGCCGCGCCAGAGGCGGATATCGTCCATGCGGAGCGTGATTTCGTCGGCAAAGCCCGGCCATGACGGGGGCTTGGGGCTATGGAGTTCGACCCAGCCCGGTTTGACGTTCTTGCGATCCTTGCCCACTGGCAGGGCCTGCCATTTGGGCACGACGATGAGAGTCGGCCCGATATAGCGGCGGCCGTTGACGATTTCGGCCAGGTCTTCCGGCTTGGCTTCGTGCGGCGGGGTGAGCACGAGCAGGCCGCCGCTGCGCAGTTGCCCTTCGTTGCGGACCAGTGTGGTCGCATTGCCGTTCAGTTCCGCCAGTTTCACCAGTGCGGCGAAGCCGTTGAGCCCCTTGCCCGCGCCGTGGCCGCCGCCGTTGTTGGTGTTCGCGCCCGTTTCATCGATGCCGATGAAATAGAGCGTGAGCACGAATGCCAGCGCGCCGAACAGCAGGAGGCCGAGCACGGTGCGCGGCGTAAAGGGGCTGGCGCTGCGGGCGTTCATCGCGCGATGCTCCCGTCCAGCCGGGCGCCGTCGATCCGGGCCAGCGCGAAATCGGCATAGGCGGCGCGGGCCGCGTGCCAATCTTCCGCTTCCAGCTTGCGCAGGGCGAACAGGCTGCGTTCCACGCGCTCGGCAATCGTGCCGAATGCCGCGCGCGCCCGCTCGGGCAGGCTGGGCAGCGCGGCGATTTCCCGCGCGGTGCTGGACGGTTCGAGCCAATCGGGCCGCGCCGCGCGAATCTGGCCGACGCTGCGAATCAGCAGCAGGTGCGTCGCTTCGTCGAAGCGCCCGGCGGCGGCCAGCGCATCGGCATCTTCCAGCAGGGCCAGTGCCTCGTCATGATCGGGCGTCCATTCGGGGGCCTCGTTCCGGCCTCTGGGGCGCCAGTCCAGCAATGGCTTGAGCAGATGCCAGGCGACCAGCGCGAGGCACAGCACCGCAATCCCGATCAGCACCCATTTCAGGACAGGCCAGTTCATCGCCAGCCATCGGCCGACGGGGCCGAGCCAGTCCCCCAGCCATTCGCCAAGGCTTTTCAGCCATTCGGGCACCTCGGGCTGCTTGGGCGCCGCCGCAGGCGGGGGCGGGGCGAACTGGATGCTGGGGTCCGCGCGTATCGCTTCCCAGTGTTTCGCAGCTTGCGTGGCGTTGGATCCCGTCGTCACGTCTGGCGTCGTGGCATGGCTGGCCAACCCTTGCAACCCAATCGCGCTTACCCGCGCGCGCGGGCTTGCGGGTAAGAGCCGAGAATGCGCAGTTCCTTGCTATGAAAGGCCAATTCTTCCACCGCGCGGTCCAGCGCCGGATCGCCCGGCGCGCCGACGATATCGGCGTAGAACATCGTCGCCGAAAAGCTGGCGCCCTTCTGGTAGCTTTCCAGCTTGGTCATGTTGACGCCGTTGGTCGCAAAGCCGCCGAGCGCCTTGTAAAGCGCGGCCGGGATGTTCTTCACTTCGAAAACGAACGTCGTCATCGCCGGTTTGCCCGCCAGGCTGGCCGGGTCGAGCGGTTCGCGCGCCAGCACGACGAATCGGGTGGTGTTGTCCTGCGCGTCGGCGATTTCCTGCTCCGCGATGGTCAGGCCATAGAGTTCGGCGGCGATGCTCGGCGCGATGGCGCAGGCGCGGGGATCGCCCATTTCCTTCACCAGCGCGGCCGCGCCCGCCGTGTCGGCATAGGCCATCGGGATGATATTGCGTTCGCGCAGGTATCGCCGCGTCTGGCCCAGCGCCTGCGGATGGCTGTAGGCGGCTTCGAACGGGCCGGTGCCCAGCCCCATCACGGCATAGGAAATCGGCAGGAAATATTCGCCGATGATCGACAGCCCGCTTTCCGGGAGGAGGAAGTGGATATCCGCCACCCGGCCGTGCTGCGAATTCTCGATCGGGATGATCGCCGATCCGGCCTGGCCGGTCTTTACCGCGTCAAGCGCATCTTCGAATGCGAAGCAGGGCAGAGGCAGGCAATCGGGATCGAAATCGAGCGCGGCACGATGTGAATTGGCGCCCGGCGCGCCCTGAAATGCGATGGTCCGCGCGGGGTCGGCGGCTGCGGCTGCGGTCATCTGTTCGACCAGGATCGTGGCCGGTTCGGGGAAGTTGTGCATGATGCGTGCGCTAGGCGTTGTGCACGCAATCCGCAATGGGCCTTGCGAATAGCGTTTGCGGCCACTAGAGCGTCGGCAGAAAATTCTAATGTGCAGGGCCTTGGGGATGGAAGACCGTTTCAATACAATCGCAGGCTGGACGCTTTTTGCCGGTGTTGTCGCACTGGGTTTTTCCAGTGTTAGCGCGAAATACTTTGAAGCCGACAAGCATCATCCCCCGCACAAGATGGGTTATGAAATCGAAGGCGTCGAATCGGAAGGCGACGCTGAAGAAGGGCCCTCGTTCAACACGCTTCTGGCCACGGCCGATGTCGCCAACGGTGAAAAGCTGTTCGGCAAATGCGTGTCGTGCCACACGATCACCCCGGGCGGCCCCAACGGGATCGGCCCGAATCTCCACGGTGTCATCGGTGAAGAGATCGGCAAAGGTGTGGGCGGTTTCGCGTTTTCCAGCGCGCTTTCCGGGCATGGCGGCAAGTGGACGTTCGACGAACTGGATGCTTGGCTGAAAAGCCCCAAGGCTTACGCGCCCGGCACGAAGATGAGCTTCGCCGGTCTGAGCAAGACGAAGGATCGCGCCGATCTGATCGCCTATCTCAACACGCAGGGTTCCAATCTGCCCTTGCCGAAAGCTGACGCCGCACCCGCCGAAGGCGATGCCGCCGCGGCTCCGGCCGAAGGGGCGGAAGCGGCTGCGGATGGCAAGCCCGCCGAAGGCGCAGCGCCTGCGGCCGATGCTGCTGCTCCGGCAGCCGGCGACAAGGCGGCCGCCCCGGCAGCGGCCCCGGCGCACTGACGACACCGCGCGCCGGCCCCCGCGAAAGGGCTGGCGTTTCTCTCTGACCGCAACCGGGCTGGCGCGCCGACCCCGCTTGCCACGCGCATCCTCCATGCTGCTGCGTGCGTCACGCTGTTCGCGTGACCGGTGGCGCGCGCCGGGCCGGTTGACGCAGAACGGCCCGAAAGTGCGCGTGCGGCCGCTCATCGCCGCGCGCTCCGGCCATCCGCGCGCAAGGCCCCGGCCATAAAGCGAACCCAGCCGCAACAGCGCGGTATTGTCGGCTTTGCGGCCATCCCCGGGCCGGCGCCCGCGCGTCATGCGTGCTCGCCCCGCCCATTGCAAGCAGGCACGGGCAGGCTGCTGGAGTGTGACTTTTCGCGCCGGTATCCTGTTACCGTTCGCTTCTGTCGGCATGGCCGTGCGCATGGCGCGATCCATCCGGGCCACCCTGCCGAGGGATGCCGTTGTCCCGGACCTGTTACCCGCCTGTGGGCC
This sequence comes from Caenibius sp. WL, assembly GCF_019803445.1. Lineage (NCBI taxonomy): Bacteria > Pseudomonadati > Pseudomonadota > Alphaproteobacteria > Sphingomonadales > Erythrobacteraceae > Caenibius > Caenibius sp. WL. The sequence goes on along the minus strand of NZ_CP081844.1, from coordinate 3,407,465 downwards.
GGGTGAAGGGGTTCTGCGCTGCGCCATCGGGCGGATCAGGGCAGATTTCGCGCGTGTAGGAAAGGTGTTTGTAAGGCGGCCCTTCCTTCCGGATGGAGGAAGCGCCCCAAGGCATCCCCCTTATCCGCGCCCCTTGAAGCCTTGCGCGATAACGTACCATTCGGACGAATCCTTGCGGCTGGCGGGCGGTTTGGCATGCTTGATGCTGGTGAAATGGCGTTTGAGCAGAGCGAGCAGGTCGGTGTCCGTGCCGCCCGCCAGCACTTTGGCGACGAACGCTCCGCCCGGCGTGAGCGTCTGGATCGCGAAATCGGCGGCCGTTTCCACCAGTCCCATGGTCCGCAGGTGATCGGTCTGCTTGTGGCCCACGGTGTTGGCCGCCATGTCCGACAGGACGAGATCGGGCGGCCCGTCGAGCGCCGATTCCAGTGCGGCGGGCGCTTCGTCGGCCATGAAATCCATCTGGAAGATCGTCACCCCTTCGATCGGCTCTGTGGGCAGCAGGTCTATACCGACGATGGCGGCGCGCGGCGCGCGCTTGCGCACCACCTGGCTCCAGCCGCCGGGGGCAATGCCGAGATCGACCACCCGCGTGGCCGATTTGAGCAGCCCGAACCGGTCGTCCAGTTCGGCCAGCTTGTAGGCCGCGCGGCTGCGGTATCCGTCAGCCTTGGCCTGCCGAACATAGGGGTCGTTGAGCTGCCGGGTCAGCCAGCGGGCGGACGACTGGGTGCGTTTCTTGCCCGTGCGCAGCTTCTTGTCGGGGTCCTTGCCCGAACGGCTCATGTGCGGTTCCCCCGTCGTGGTTTGCGCGCCGCGCTGTTGCGGCCGCGTTCGAGCCGCCTGTCAGAGGCGATCAGGCTGCGCAAGATGCCTTCGCGGATGCCGCGGTCGGCCACGCCCAGCCGGTCGGCGGGCCAGATATCGAGAATGGCTTCGAGAATGGCGCAGCCGGCAATGACCAGATCGGATCGTTCGCGCCCGATACAGGGCAGTTCGCGCCGTTCGTCCGGGGTCATGGCGGAAAGGCGCTGGCTGATCGTGCGCATCGAATCGGCGGGCACGATCAGCCCGTCCACCGCCTTGCGGTCATACTGCGGCAGTTCGAGATGGAGGCTGGCCAGCGTCGTCACCGTGCCGCTGGTGCCCAGAAGGCGCAGGCCGGGCGACCGGGCGGATGCGATTCGCTGCGCGAATGCGGCGAAGCTGTCCGAAACGAGCTGGCGCATCCGGGCGTAGCGGATCATCCGGTCTTTCAGGCTGCGCCCTTCGTCCGCGCAGGTTTCGGTCAGCGATACCACGCCCCACGGCACGCTTTGCCAGTCGAGAATGCGCGGGATGCCTTCGCCCGGCTCGATCAGCACCAGTTCGGTCGATCCGCCGCCGATGTCGAAAATCATCGCCGGCCCGTCGCCGTCTTCCAGCAGGAGATGGCACCCCAGCACCGCCAGCCGCGCCTCATCCTGCGCGGAAATGATATCCAGCACGATACCCGTTTCACGCTTGACCCGTTCGATGAACTCGTTGCCATTTTCCGCCCGGCGGCAGGCTTCGGTGGCGACCGACCAGGCGAGGCGCACATTGCGCCGTTTCAGCTTTTCGGCGCAGATGCGCAGCGCGCCCAGCGTGCGGTTCATCGCCGCTTCGCTGAGGCGGCCAGTCTGGGCCAGGCCTTCGCCCAGCCTGACAACGCGGCTGAACGCATCGATGACGGTGAAATTCTGCCCGGCGGGGCGGGCGATCAACAGGCGGCAGTTGTTGGTGCCAAGGTCCAGCGCGGCATAGGCCTGCCGCTGGGAAGAAACGCCACTGGTACTCGCATCCCAACCGGCCGGATGGGGGACACGGGACGACTTGGCCTTACCGGGCGGACGGGCTTCCGACCGGACCTGGGGGGCCTGCTGCGTGCGCTTGCTTCGCGCCGCTGCGTTGCGTCCCTTGTCCGCCCTCGCTTCGTTCTGCCGCTCCGGCGGAGAGGATTCCGCCATAACTACTGATCTTTCTTATGCTTATGCCCGCACAACCCACGGGTACTTGGCGGCGATGCTACAGGCGGCAGGGAAATCCGGCAAGGGGGCGCTGGCGGCCGGTCTTCCCGGCGCGCGATTCCGGTGTGGGAAATCCGGCAGGGAAAGCGCTCACGCCCCCTTGACCGCACGGCCCGCCCGGCTTAGAGGCGCGCCCACGCAATGCCCCGTCGTCTAAAGGTAAGACTACGGACTCTGACTCCGTCAATCGAGGTTCGAATCCTCGCGGGGCATCCAGCTTTTTCTCAATAAAATCAGTGCGCTATGGCAACGGCTTCGGCCGAAACTGTGTTGCGCATCCATGCATCTCTATCCCGCCGAATCCCGTGGTTTTCCGAGCGCTCCGGCTGCTCCGTGCAACATGGATGCAACATGGGAAGGGGCTTTGATGGTCTGGTGCGCTGGCCGCCCAACATGGCAAGATGCTCCCGATTTGGACCATGCCTGGAAGGAGCGAATCGTGCCTGTAGTCGTCGAGTTTTATGAAGCAGATGACATTGGCCAGCTTATTGATGCCGTCGAGATGGCCGCTGCTCCCCAGATTGGCGCTTTGATCGTTTTTACCCGGGATGGAGACCGACAAGCTCCTTTGGAGGTCGTTTCCGTCACGCACATGGTTGATGCGAAAACAGAGCAGATGAGCATTCACGTGAAGGAGAGTGGTGTCAGGTGTGGGTTGCGCAGGCTTGGTGGTGTCAACGACGCCTAGTCGTCAGCCGTTCCAGCGTGAAAGGGCAAATTGATTGATATGTTGTCCATACCTTGAGCCTTGAATATCTCTGCAATCACGTTGGCCGCATTTGCCGCGATGCAGTGCGGAGTGGCGCGCTTTACCCTAAGGCTTGGTGCCCTTAAGCGGACCAACGACAAGCCAATCGGGCGCGACAGCTTCCGCGTCATCGTCTGGGCCTAGCGCGCGGGTTTCGAACGAAACATTCATCAGCCCCGTATCGGGATTGGTGCCAATCCTCCCAGGGCTCACCGCAAGGCGATAGCCAACGGGATATGCAGTGAGCCCGTCGAGGGCGGTCTGCGGTATTTGGGCAATGATCGCTTCGGCCCACTCCTTCTCGGAAATTGCCATCAATCTTCCTCCATCGCTGTATCGATCAGTTATAATCGCTCTGAATTCTTGGGACGTCCACGTCTACATGCGTAAAGCCCTGAAGCCTGAATAGGTCAGCAAGCTTGTGGGCTGAAGCAAGCGTTCTGGCGTGAAAGAACCAAAGTTCGTTGTCACGGTCCAACCCAGAAACGGAGAACAGATCCTTGCTGGCCTCATTGACCCTTTCCGCATCGACTTCCGGGGCGCTCTTGCGAAGTGCAAATTGCACCCACAACTGCGAAGCGGCCAAGGCGGTGCGCTTCTCGATGGCCTTTTCGCCGCGTTCCATCATGCCAATGAAATTGCCGCTCAGGCCCAGCGCTTCCCCGAGTTCGGCAAGCGTCAACTTCATGCCCTTGCGGATGCGCCGTAGTTCTGCACCTTGCATCGCCACCGGATAACCCCTATTCTTGAGGACCGGACCCTGTCCCGCTTCTTTCGGCGGTTCCAAGGCCCGGTTCTAAGTTAGAAGCAGATTACGAATTGGACCTCGATCTGCTTCCATTTGAACCGAAGTACTAGAGCTATCATGGCTCTTTTCCTTCGATTGTCACCGGGGCGAATTCCCCGCTGACAAGTTTTTATAACTGAGTGATGATTCCGCTGCAAGCGAAATCGTAATCACTCAGTTATTTTTTGCTGTTTTCCTATCAGGGTGAGCACCACCCCTGCGTCGCAGAATTCTGCGGGCGACAGGGCCGAAAGGGGCCATTTCGTGACCACCCTCTACCCTCATCCATAATGAGCGTCGCACAGCGTCCGCCCCGCAAACTGATCAGGTGGCTATGGCGACAAATGCCACTATGGCGATGGCGAAGACCGATGCTCCGATCCATGCGATCAAAAGCGTCGCAAACGTGTCACCGCGTAGAGGTTTGGTCATGGTAAGCCCCCCGGCTCGTTTCATCTGCACGTCCAGGTCAGGATAGCATTGTGAAAGCAGTGCAGCGTGGCCAGGATCAATGCCTTTCAGGAGGCCGTTTCGACGGTCCCTTTTTTCGTGCTATGCCCCGCACATGGCAGATCAGAAAACGCAACTCGACAGGCTCAAGAGGGTAGCGAAGCCTAAGCCCGAGCAGCCGGAGTGAAAGCACAGCTTATACTGCTGGCCATCACGCTCGTTGCATTGGCTTTACCGGCATTCGGTCTAAAATCCGGTAAGCTGCCAGACTTCGGCTATGTCGGGGCCGAAATCGACCGTGAACGACGCCCTCGGGCCTTCTGGTTCTTGTTTTCCGTATATAGCTTTATGGCGGGCGCTTTGGTCGCCTGCTTCATCGGCAGGGCAACTGGCCTCATTCCATAGTCTGTTGCCAGGATCAGCGCAGGTTTGCGCCTTATGCTGAACATAGACCGTTTGCAGTTGATGGGCGTGGGCGGCCTTCGGAAAATAATGAGGGCGTCCAGACCGGGCCCGGCACTGGAAGAATTTACCAGTGCCGAGGTAAGTTAGGTTTACGCCCTATCGTGATCGCTAGGGAGAGAAGGATATTCGTGATGCATCAGGCCTGCTAACAGGGGCTGGGCTACCAAATCCTCCTCTCGCAACGACCTTCCAATCGGAATGAAAGCAATAAAGTTGCGCCGATCCATATGCCCCAATGTCCATACACGCCAGCTACACTGCAAGGCTTCGATATCGGCCGCCTTGTAGAACACAGCGGCCATAGCGATGATGTCCGCGCCGAGATGACCTGCAAGAAATTCCTTCACTATCAGGTCTGGTGGCATAAACGTTTCCCAGAACGGGACCGTTCCTACCGCCTTAGGGGCGAGGCAGTGATTGTCCGGCGCCCCGTAAGCACTCTTCCACATCTCGATCAACTCCGACATGCGGGTGCGAAATGCCAAAGGGGTTTCGTCTACTCTTTGGCATAACAGTGCGGTCTTCGTGCTGACGCCAGTGGCCAAGGTCGGCCCTACGTTCTCGAAATGAAAGTCGAACTTCATGTGTAGCCCATCATGGTATGGGCCGCTGAAATGTGGAGTTAGATCCAACGTGATCCAAGGGCGGTGGGCTCTGCGCGTCAGGTCATTTCCTTCCAACACCGCATTTGTGGCTTTAGCTGTATCCTGTACGGCGGTTCTTGTCAGTTGAACCTGCTTCAATATTAGAAAGGTGCCAATTGCTGTGATGATAACTGAAGCCACCGCGGCAAGGAACATCGGCATAGCCCAGCCTGCCAAGGTTTCCTGAGCGCGAAGATCACGCTCCTTGTATTCGTCCGGTTGGACTATGGAGACGTGAAGGCGTTGCCCTTCGATTTTTCCCTGCTCTCTATCGTTGCTCTGATTTGCCATCGGTTCCCCTTCACCAACGCGGCAGCACGCGGTGACAACGTGCAATTCGCGTAACCCTGCCAGCCTAGCCCTCAATTGGCCAGCCAGTCACATCGAACTGCTTGCGGGGCCGGTATGTCCGGCCCTGCGCCTCTGCTGCCTCTCGCTGAGTTTTCTCCGCGTGATGCTCAGCACAAATCACTTGCAAATTACCCGGATCGTCCGTGCCACCCTTGGCTTTGGGCTTGATGTGGTCGACGTGGTTGCCGGTCTTCACTCGGCCCTTGCGCCGACACTCCTGACACAGGTGCTTGTCGCGGGTCAGGATGTTCTTGCGCAGCTTGCCCCATCGGTGATCATACCCACGCTTGTGTCGAGATGTACGGGACCAGGCCATAGCCGATCAATCCAACATTGGATCGATTATCCGTGCGATGCGCAGCGGTTTGGCTTTTGCTCTGGCAATTGCGTTTGAGGCCCATTCCACCTTGGCGCGGACTTCGGGGCGATCAAGGTTGCGAAGGGCCTTTGCCGCTTTATCGAACTGCCTATGAATGTGGCGCAGTTCGGCCCGGGTGTACCGGAATTCATGAGAGCACGCAGGGCATACGATAGTGGTGATCGGGGCCAGGCCGATCAGGTCGAGTCTGAAAGAGTGCTCACATTGTCTACAGGATGGCCTGATGACATTGTAAAGAAGGCTGTCCAAATGAGGGGTGGGCTGATCCATCGTGCTATTCCTCGTCGTCTGTGGTGTCTGGAGCGGTGGGCATGCCCTTGCTGAGCCATGCCGCCAGCGATGCGCGAACAGCGTCCGCCGCTTCGCTCCCCTTGCTGTCCAGCGCTGGGCGCATGAACGGGCGCGGGGCGAAGCCGGGATGCAGGATTGTGCCGGTGACGAACTCGCCGCCGATCTTCATCGCGTCGCCGGAACCGCTGTGGACCTGCTCGCCCTTCTTTGCCCCGGCGCGAATGAAGTGGGCCGTCACCCCATATTCGATGAATCGGCCAATGAATGCGTGCTCGCCCTTAAGGCGGACCCGCCCGATTGTGACATTGCCTCGCGTGCTCACGGTCGTCTTGATGGATGCTGCGAGCTTGCCGCTGTGCCTCCTGACGGTCTGGCGGGCCTCATCGCGTAGGACGTTCACGCCCTGCCTGACGGCCCGTTTGGCGGCATTCTGCTGCACACGTAGCGGGAACTGCTGCAGGGCGCGGCTGAGCGCGTCCATGTTCTTGATGCGGATGCTCATGCTTCGACCTTATCGAGGGCACCGCCTTTTACGTTGACATCGAGGGTCACGCCGTCTTCGCTGAACCGCCCGAGGGTGCGCCGCATATCCAGGAACTCCCTGCGCATGGCGTCGATAGCTTCCTTCATCGACGAGAAGCCCGATTTCAGATTTTCCGATGTTTGCTGATCGCTGGCGGGCGAGGGCGCCGGTGAGGGAGCCGCCGTCGCCTGATTGTGCGCGATCAGCTTGTTCAGCGCGTCCTCGAACGACTGGAGGTTTTCGTCGATGGAAATCAGGCTTTCCGCCTGCGATTTCATCAGCGCCAATTGCTGTTCGGCCTCGCTGGCGGCATTGTCGGCAAAGCGGATGGCCTGATCTACGCCGTTGGCCACCAACGCCTGCGCGCGCTTGTATTCCAGCATCGATTTCGCGCTGTTCTTCGCCACGTCGAGGAAGTCGCGCCCAATGTTCGGCAGATCGCCCATGGCTTTCTTGTCGCCGGTCGCGGCAAGCGCCTGCGTCTGTATCCATTTGGCCAGCGCCTGCGTGTAGGACATGGCCCCGCCATCGGCGGCATAGATCGATCGGCGGAATTCCTTAAGCGTGTCGCCCAAGCCCTTCATCTCGTCGATGGTGCTCCGAAGGCCGTCGCTTTCCCGGTTGTAGGCGTCGGCAAGGTCCTGCGTGAGCCAGATGCGCTGTTGCATCGCCTTGTTGTCGTCCAGCGTCGAACGCAGTTCCTCGGCACGCTGAGCGGCCTTCGCCGCCTCCGCGTTGCCCTGCGCTTCCAGCAACTGGATTTGCAGCGCCCGCTTCGTCGCCAGATCGGTTTCGGCGTAAATCTGCTTTTGGATCGCCTGTTCAGCCGCGTTCAACTGGATCAGTTCGGCCTCGCGGGTCTTTGCCAGCGCCTGCGACGCCTTGCCCTGCAACAGCAGCAGCTCGGCCTCTTTCTCAAGCTGCGCCGCGCGCCGGGCGTTGGCTTCCTCTGCATAGCGCTGCCGGATCGCGGCTTCCTGCTGCTTCTGGTAGGCGTCGACCTTGGCCTGTTCTTCGGGCGTGGCATTGGCTTCCGCCAGCAGCGCACGGATGCTGGTGAACCGTTTCGCCAACTGCTCCAGTTCATAGCCCATCGGATCGGCCGCCTGCGCGATCTCGGCAAAGATGCCCTGCAACTGCGCGGCCTTCGAAAGCTGTTCCTCGAAATCGCCACTGGCCTGCAAGAGGTTCAGAACTGACTGGTTGATGCCGCTGATCGCGCCTTTCTGCACGGCCATCTGGATCGCGTAGGCAATCGCTGCCGCGCTATCCTCACCGAAGTCCTTGGCTCCCGCGCTGACTTTCAGGCTCTTGCCATTCGGGTTGACCCGATATTTGCCGTCGCGAATGCCGATGGCGATACTGCCAAACTCGCCAGCCACACCGCCAAGCTGCTCCGCAATGCTGTTCAAGCCTTTGATGACCGCGTTGGCCGCGTCGTTCACCGGGCCTTCGTACTTGCCGCTGTTGCTGCGGTAGCGAATGTTGGCGTCGCCTACGCCAGAGATATCAGCCCGGCCCCATTTCGTCGATTTGAACACGCTGCCAACAATGCCACCGAGCATTCCGCCGATGATACCGCCAGCGATTGAGCCGAGAGGCCCCGCAAAGCTGCCCAGCGCGCCGAGAAACTTCGTGCCCAATGCCTGCCCGGCAGCGCCGCCAAGCATAGAGCCGATCTGGCCGCTGGTGCCTTGATTTCCGAGCACTGCGTTGGCGGCGAGCGTGCCAGTCGCAGCGCCCTTGAGCATCACCGCAAGATCGTCACCGAACGAGCCGAGCACTTTGCGCAACTCGTCACCGATGGTGACGGCCACCTTCTCGCCGTTGACGATTTCCGTCTTGCCGGTTCCCATGCGCAAGAGCGCGCCGATAGGCCCGCGTAGGGCACCATCGTTCCCGGTCACGAAACCGAGAATGCCGCCCAACACGCCAGCCACACCGCCGATGTCCTGCAACAACGAAATCATCTCGCGCAGTTCGTTGTTCAGCCGCTCGGCCGCGTCGCGTTCCTCCTCGACCTGCTCGACCCTGTCGCCCATCTGGATTTTGAGCCCATAAATGGTTTCAAGGATCGGGATTTGCGCGCGCAGTTCGTCGGCCAGCTTCTTGTTCCCAGCCGCCTCCGCAATCGCCGCGCCGATGGATTTCTCCCGAATGGCTGCTTCCCGCTCCATCCGCAGGAGGTTCTTATCGCGTGCCCAGCCCACATCCTCCAGCACCTGAACTTCGCGTTCAAGCTGGGCCAGTTCCTTGTTCAGGTCGCCGGTGGCGGCGCGGGCCTGCTTCGTTTGCTCCCGCTGCTCTTGCAGCTTGATCGCCTCCTCACGGACCTTGTTCAGTTCGATGATCTTCTGTTTCTGCGCGTCAGTCTTGGCCGCGTCGAGTTCGCGCGACACCTGCAATTGCCGCAAGGCCTTCTCGTCCAGGCCGATCCGCGCGATCTCGTCTTGAAGCGATGCGATGAAACTATCGGTGGATTTGATCTGCTGGTCATATGCACGCTTGGCTTCCGCCAGCGCCGCATTGTGGGCACGGGTCGCGGCGGACGCTTCCCGCGTCTTGCCTGTCTTCTTCTCCGCCGATTTGGCCGCCTTTTCCTGCGCGGCGGCCAGCTTGACGTTCATATCCTCCGCAAGCGCAACCACACTTTCCCGCTCAAGGATCTCCTGCTTGAGTGCGAGCCGTTCTTTCCGCAAAGCATTGGTTGTCAGACTCCCGAGCAAGTCGTTATCGCTCTGGTATCTGGTGTTTTTTGACTTCCCTCTGCCCGCTGAAAGCTGATTTTCGACTGCAAGCAGACGCGAACGCTTATCATTTAGTTCGCCCTGCGCGGTGGCGAGCTTGATGGCGTTCTCCGTCCCGGCCAGTTCTCGCGCGGCCTGCGCGGCAGAGCGATAGCTGTCAGCAGCAGCGTCAGCGGCGTTCTTGCTCTCGAACAGCTTGGCAATGAATGGGGTCAACACCATTGTCGCAGTGGTCAACACCATGCCCCACGGGCCACCGAGGAAGCCGATCAGGCCTTTGCTGCTGCCGGTCATCAATTGGAGGGCCTGAACGACCTGTCCGCCCTGACTGGCAAAAATCTGCATCTTGCTCGCACCGAGCATCCACATTGTGGCCGCATCGTTCAATTGCATCGACAATTGCTGCATCCCGGCGCGCTGCGCGCCGTTCGCGGCATTCACCTGCTGCCCCGCCACGCGATTGCGCTGTAGCGCCAAGGTCTGTTCATCGAGCTTCTGCTCGGCAAATTCCACCGCCTGCGCATATTGGCGCTGGTCGATCATCCCTGTCGCCAGCATGGCGTTCGCGTTCTTCAATTCCTGCGCATATCGTCGCTGCGCTGGCGCAAGCGGATCGAGCCGATCTTTCAGCGCCTGCGCTTCCCGGCGCAAGCGGGCCATAGATACCCCGGCTTCAGCAACCGCATGATCGGCGGCGGACATGCCCTGCGAAATATTGGCCCCGGTCGATTTCATGATCCGTTCGGCCTCCTGTGCACCTTTCACAAGGTCTTGCAGGTCCATGATCATTTTGATCTGAAGATCCATGTCACGGCCAGCCTTGATGCCTGCCATGGTTCAGACCTCCCCAGAGTCCGGCTGTATTGGGACGCTGATTGCCACAAGAGCTTCCAGCCACAGCTTGCGATGCAGAGCGCGCCGGGCTTCTGTCCGGCTTCCCTTTACCTCGGCCACGAACGCTTCAATCTCGGCTTCGCTGTGGCCCGCCTGCACCATCCGCCTGGTGCCATTCGCAATGGTCTCGGCATCGATCTTCCCGATGGCGAGGTCATAGGCGCGAAGGCCTGCGAGTACGATATGGTCCGCCTGGACCAAGGTACCGAGCAGATCAGTGTGAGAGGGCATGGGCATCTCCATCCAGCGGGATACCCGCCTTCGTCAGTTGGTTTGCGACCATGCGGCCGATTTCGGCACGCTGTTCGGCTAGGCTGGACTTGCAGTTGGCGATGTGAGCTTTGATTTCGTTCCGGCTGAACCCTTGCGCCCTCAGATCGGCGCAAATGGCTTGCTCCTGCTGCATGGCAAGTTCGTCGAATTCGGCCAGTGCACGAGCCGTCATGGCTTCAAGGATTGTGGTCATCGGGTCGTGTCCTTCCCGTCACGGCCCTTCTTAACCGCAAGCTGCCAATGATCTGGGGATTCACCCGGGGTTTCGGTGGTCTGCCGCTTGCAGTGCCACATGCTTCCGCCGCGTGTCACAAATTGGCCCCGTTCATATTTTCTGCCCTGTTCGTAAACGCCTTGATAAAGAAACGCCTGCTCCAACTCGGTCTCTTCCGATTGGGCCGCCTTAGATTGCAGGTCTCCAACCAGCCGCAGGAGGGCCTTCACGACATCGTCAGTCGCGTTGGAGCGCACCGACGCATCTTTGGCGAACGGGTCGTCGCGCGCGTCACGCTTGGCGAGCGCTTCCAGCGAATAATTCTGCTGCTGCAAGTAAGGCGTGTCGCCGCCGCGCTTCGGTTTTAGATCCAGATCGGCGCGTGCCTCATCCGGAGCCATGATGCCGCCGTTCACGCCATCCCTCAGAACCTGCATCTGCGTGACGCTGTCCATGCGCAGCAGGTTCTTTGTGTCGAATTCGGTGCCAAGGCGCTCGCCCGTGCCCAGCCCGTCATCAAGGCAAACCTCGGCTGCTTCGATGTGCGATTGAAGGCACTGACTGTAGTACTCGACATTCAGCGCCTGAATGTTGTTGTAGGTCGGCATGGTGCCCACACCGATCTTGTACGGCGGCATGTGGAAGGTCGAGCACACGACCTCGGCGGTCCACTTCAATTGCTCGATCAGCTGCGCGTCGACCGGACTGATATTGAGCGCCTTGTACTCCATGCCGTCACCGAGCACGGCGATCTTGCCAGCGTTCTGCCCCGTGTAGTTCGCTTCCCAATAGGCCTTGAGACGATCCGCGTTTGCCTGATCTATATTGCCGGGAGCGATCAGCAGTCCGCCCGGCTGCGAAGCGTTGGCGAACAGCGAAGCGCTGTTCTTCTGAATGTTCAGGCCCTGTGTCGCAGCCAGACCGCTTGCGAAAATGGGCGATATACCGACGAGGGGATGGAACAGACAATTAAACCGGTCGTGGATGATCTCATTCGCGGGCACCACGATCCGGGGTTCGGTCAATCCGGCAATGTTATCGCACTGGAGCGCATAGTAGACGTTGCCATCCGGGGCGACGAGGGGCTGAACCCGGTCCGGGTCGAGCACATGCAATTTCGTCACCACACGGCGGTTATCGCGCACCTTCAGGACATAAGTGTTCCCGCGCGACAGCTTCGACAGGATATAGTGTTCCCAGAACTGAATGCGGGTCTGATAGTCGTTCGGCTTACGCAAAACCGGTGAATACGCGGCATTTTCCGTTTCGGACCAGATGCCATCGCTGTCCTTGGCGACCAGCTTTACCCGCAACTTGGCGATGTCGTTGGCAATTAGCGTCATGCAGGCAAACACTGCATGAAAGGCGAGCACCGCCTGCTGATCGACGGTGACATTCTGCTGCCAGGCGCCTGCAAAGCTTTCACGCACAATGGGCCACCAGCCGCCCCGGTCATCGGGCGGGCTCAGAGGGACGCCGCGCGGGGACAAGGCGGCGGTCAATGTGCCTAGGAAGCTAGACATTCAGGCCCCTCCGAAGAATGGCCGCAACGGCTAGTGAGGCCGTGCCTCCCGCAAGCAAAGCCGCACCGGCTCCAGCAATGATAGCGGTACCAGCGACAATCAGCGCAAGCCCGAGAAGGCCCAACAGCGCGATGATGAGAACCGAACTCACAGCTTCACCTGCCGGTTAGCGTCAAGGCGCAAGTGCGTTCGGCGGGTACGAGCATCTTCAAGCACGGCCTGGACGTGATCGTCAGCGCTGAGTTTCACGGGCCGGGACGAGATTCCCAGACGTTTGCGGCGGGTGGAACGGAACTCCGCTTCCAGGAGCATGCGGCCCCGCAGTTTTTCAGCGGGTTGGAGCTTCACCACCCGATCTTTCGACTGCGCGGCTTTCAGGCCTGTCACACGGGCTTCCGGTTGAGCAGGAACGCTTACCGCAGACAGTTCCAGCCAGCGCCATGTCTTGAACCAGTATCCGCCAGTCGGCAGGCTCTCGATCTCAATCGGAGCAAAGCCAATGCTCACGCCGCGCCGAAGGCCCGCCTTGATGAGGGACCAACCTTTGTCGACCAGGTCGCGGGCCGCACCGGGCTCCGCAATCTTCGCGATGCGAGCCCGAAACTCGATGCCTGCCGGGGTCGCTTTGGCCCATTCCACCACGCCGATGTTTTGTCCGTGGTCATGATCCAACATGAAGGGAAGGGGGAGTTCGTCGATATTGACCGCCCCCATAGGTTCGACCACGTCGCCCACTAGATCGGGGGTCGGCGTTGATGCGATACCGGTGACAACGCGCTGGTCTTCGTCAATCGATTTGATGCTAAGATGCGAATAAGCCTTGTGCACACATGTCCTCCTGTCGCGCTTGCATTTTCGCGCTTTTCAGGAGGCGGACCAAGGTAGACGCGGGCACTTGCGGGCACACGCGGGCACTAAAAATTCACTCGTCTTTAGCGTTCTCGACCAACCACTGCGCCAGATCGGCCAGAGGATAGAACACCGTCCGCCCGCGCTTTACCACCCGCCAGCGGCGTTGCCCGGCCCGGTCGTTCGACAATGTCTTCTGCGCAAAGCCCAACAAGCGTGCAGCCGTGGGCTGCCGCACCATGTCATCGCCAGTCACCTTGGCGCCGATCTCACGGCAGACCGATTTCAAGGCGATGATCTGGGCCTGCACCATAGGGTCAGTCATGGGTGCCGATCCTTTGCAATCCTGAACTCTGAACTGTGGATGGGGAAATTACGGGACGGGGTCGGTCCTAGGCCGGGATGGCCGCAAACATTCATCCCACCCCCGGCTCGCGCGCGCGGGCGAGAAACTGTATTAGCGCTGACATGAAGGGCGAGGGGCGGTCCTAGGGCTGGCAGGCCCCCACTTTGAACCCACCCCCTCCGTGATGGCTCGCCTGTCATGTCCGCCGCCTGTCCCGTGCTGCCTGCTCTCGGTTGCGGCGGGCTTGCTCCTTCGCGATCCTCGCCAGCGCTTGCTCCCTCGGCATGGCCGCCAGACGCTCGGCTATCTCGCCACCGGCTGCGATCCGCGCGGCAAGCACTTCCTCAGGCGGGCCACTCCAATCCATGACCTTCATAGGTGCAGGACCGCTGCGGCCCAAAATGGCCGCCGCTACTGGGAGGGCTTGTTTAGGTTGCTGATCATCCCTCTTTCGGGGACCTAGGTATGGCTTACTTATAAGCGCTGACACGTCGTCAGCAGAGGAAATTGGGCCACCCACGCAATTCTGCGGTTCTGCACCTGCCGTTGCTGACACATCGTCAGCAGCAGAGACCGACCTTGCTGATACATCGTCAGCAGATTGGGGTGTTTCTGCTGACACGTCGTCAGCGTCGTTTTTTCGCCATGACAGGTACTCATTCGTCGCCGGGCGAACATATGGCGGGCTGCCGGTGTTTATGAACGTCAGCCGGTATTCGCGGGCGCGGCGCTGCTTCCAGAGACTTTCGGTGGCGATGTCGAGCAGGCCGTGCTCGATCAGCGCCGCGATGGCGCGGCTGATTCTGCCGAAGTTCGAATTACCCAAGGCTGCGGCAAGCTGGCGATGGCTGACCACCAGCTTGCCGTTGTTGTAACCATTGAACGTTGCCAGCATCTCGGTAAGCACTGCGCGCTCGAACACAGGTAGCGAGCGATATGCCTCACTCTTGTGGACCACGGTCGGCAAGCCGATAAACTTGCCTCCGCGCAGGTCCGCACGTTGGTCGGCCTGGAGCCGCTTTCTTGCCATGCTGGATCAGTCCTGCCCGGGGCCTCGGCGCAGCCGATAGTCGGTCACACCATGACGGGTGAACTTGTCGCACGCCTCGTCGCGGATACGGTCGCGGTGAGCCCGCATCGCATTCCGGTCATGCGTGATCACCATGGCGTCAGGCAGCGATTTGGTTTGATCGATGCCGTAGTCTGGTGCCCGGTCTTCATCTTCCTCCCGACCGTCATGCTCGCAGCCACCGGGATCAGCGATGGGGCATCCAAGTCCGCCGCTGGCACTTTCTGCCGCACAGGGCGAAAGGCTGAAATCGTCCTCGGCATCAGTTGCGTCCTCAAGGTCGGGATCGCCGTCGATGCCATCCAGCCGCCGCAGGATGATCTCTGCCGCTTCGGAACTGGCCTGCTGGAAGGCCACCAGAGCCCGCAGAATGATCTCAAGGTCGCCGCGTTCGATGAGCACGGCAGAGTTCGACAGGTGGGGAAGTTCACCCATGGCGCGCCTCCATCGCATCGAGGAAGCGCAGGACGCGGTATGCAACCGGTCGCGTGATGCGGCGCCCACGCCGAAGATCGAAGACAAACCGGGGGTCGCCAGTCGCTTGGCGACCAAAGCGGCTAGGCGGTGTGCTCGTCGCTGCCAGGCGCTTCTCGATAAAGGCCAGGATGGGGCCTGCATCAATGCAATCGGGGCGGGTATAGCGCGTTGAATCAATCATGACGCGCCTCCATCGTCTGGTCGTCAATGGGCCAGCCACGGCACATGCGAATGCCGCCTGCGAAACCGCGTGCCTCCTTGTGCGTGCCGAATAGCTGGGGAGGGTAGTCCTCCACAGGCGGAACGACAGCGACGAGATAAGCGCCACCGTCACGCGTTACGTGCACCGTGTGGCTCTCTGCCAAAAGGATTGGATTTTCCGGCCGGGTAGCGGTAGGAAGCTCAGTGTTGTAACCAGCAACATCCTGAGCCCCTGCGCCCTTGGCGTGGGGGTTCTTCGTTTCAGGCATTGTCCGAGCCCTCCGACGAGAAGGCGCGCTCAAGCTCGCTCTTGCGGAAGAACAGTGTTCCTGACTTGCGGATCGCAGGCAGTTCGCCCCGCTCCACCAGGTGATAAATCAAGCGGGGGGTGAGACCGCAGTACGCTGCCGCCGCCTTCGCTCCCCTGATCAGATCGTTACCGAGCATTCTGTTTACTCCTTCTTCATACTAAAACTAGTATTGGTGTTTCTATGCGTTCGGAACGTTCCGTGCAATAGGGAAAACTAGATTTTGTGTTGGTGAGGTGCCGATGACCCTAAGCTATTCAGAACTCTTGGAATTGCTGGCATCTATGAACCGAATTGCGCCCGAATCGGAGGGTGCGTTTAAAGCCCGGCTTCGACACTTCCAGCGCCTTGGCTTCCCGAAGGGTAGCAACACAGGGAAGGGGCGCAGGGCAGAATATGACCTGGATATGGTCTTGCAATTGGCGCTCGCGATTCAGTTTATGCAGGCAGGCGTCACTCCCCAGCACACGGTTTCGCTGATCACAAAGAACTGGAGCGAGACCCGCACGTACTTCTTGTTCGCTGCGGCACCGGGACCGCTTAAGGCCGAAAATGGGGCCGTGCTATCAAATGAACTCGCGTTGTGTGTCTCGCCGGAAGCATTGCGCGAGCTAACCACTGATGGCGAAAGCGAGGTAGACCACTTTGAGGCTTTCAACTTTATTGAGGTGGATAAGCTGCCAGAGTTTCTGAAAGACAATCCAGAACAGCCTGTCTTGGGGGATTTCTACCGTTGGATTGTTATTTTGCTCCGCCCTCTAGTTGCCGTGTTGATGCTCTCCATAGAGGACCTGTTTAAGATCGATGCTGCCAGTTCGTTTGTAGAGCTGCAGCGGATTGTACGAAAGCATCATGAGGACTTGGAGGCGCTGAGCAAAGAAATAGAGGCGGTAGTGATTGAAATGCAGGAGGCTCGCGAGCGCGGCGATGGCAATCCGTAAGCGCCAGTGGATCGCCCCTGACGGCACCGCGAAGCAGGCATGGCTGGTCGATTACCGCGATCAGGCCGGGAAGCGCCGGGCCAAGCAGTTCGCGAAAAAGAAGGATGCAGAGGCGTGGAGCGTCAATGCGGCCGCCGAGGTGCAGAAGGGCATCCACACCGCCGATAGCGTCTCCGTGACCGTCCAGAAGGCCGCCGAGCTATGGCTGGGCACCGTTCGGGCAGCAGGGCGCGAACCGACCACCGTTGCGGCCTATGACCAGCACGTGCGCCTCCACATCGTGCCCAAGTGCGGCGCGCGGAAACTGTCGCAACTGACGGCGCCGATTGTTCGGACTTATCTGGATGACTGGCTGCTGCACCTGTCGCGCCCGATGGCGCTGAGAGTGTTTCGCACCTTCAAGGCGATCCTGAGCGACGCGCAAGAGCGCGGTCTGGTCGCGCAGAACGTCGCACTGGCGGTCAAGGTGCAGAAGGTGAAGCGGGAGAAGGGCAAGGCCCATCCGCCCCCGAAAAAGGACCTGAGGGCCATTCTGGAAGCTGCCAGCAAGGCAGGCGACCTGATGGGCCGGGCTATTATCGAACTGGCGGTGTTCACCGGCATGCGCGCATCGGAACTGCGTGGGCTGGCGTGGCGGTCTGTCGATCTGAAAAAGGCGCGGGTGACGGTCGAGCAGCGGGCCGACGCCAAGGGCACCATAGGCCCCCCGAAGTCGGAAGCCGGGCACCGGACAATCGCCCTGCCGTCGCGGGTGGTGCAGACGCTGCGCGAATGGAAGCTGGCCTGCCCGGATCATGCCCTAGGATTGGTATTCCCGAGCCCTAAGGGCAAGCCGCTATCGCACCGCGTCATGACACTGAACTATGTCCAGCCGATCCAGACGGAAGCGAAGGTCAAGGCGCTGGGCATGCATGCGTTCCGGCATGCGGCTGCATCGCTCTGGATCGAGCAGGGCCTGAACCCGAAGCGCATCCAGACGCTGATGGGGCATAGCTCCATCCAGGTGACATTCGACACCTACGGGCACCTGTTCGAGCAGGCGCAGAAAGATGCCGAAGAAGCCGACGCAATCGCCGCCGCGCTCTTTGCTGATGCAACATGATTGCAACATGGGCGGTTAAGGCCGCAGAATAGCGTGGGTTGTGGCGGACTCTGACTCCGTCAATCGAGGTTCGAATCCTCGCGGGGCATCCAGTCAACCCCCAAGCGGTTGAAAAGCGACAACTAACTGATTTTCTGGACTTTCTTTGTGCCTCAGGAGTACATCCAGTGGTACAGAAGGCCTGCCCGTGGAAGTCAGTGTGCGCTATCTCCAAGAAGACCCTAAGACCGGAATTCTTCGCTATCGTCGGACATTCCCGAAGCGGATTCGGGCTTACGTTGGGAAGCCGGGAGAGGCCCTTACAGAACTCAAGATTAGCTTGGGGGTTCGATCTATCACCGAGCCTGGGGCGATGGAGCGCTACGCGGCTGCGGCGCAGCAATACGAGATTATGGCCGCCCGCGCGGAGAAGCTGGCCGTGGGAGCATACGATGCCCTTGACGCGCCGACGATTGCGTACCTTGTGGAAGTTTACCGGGTCCGTGAGCTGGCGGAGGATGCAGACCTACGCTTTGATCAGCCGTTAAAGCTCGGGGCGAGATAGTAACTGACGCAGCGGAGCGGGCAGTTTTTGATATCCCTGCCGTCAGGCCTTCGGCTAGATGGGCTCAAGGTGTTCGGGTTGCCCGAGAAGTTGCGTTGGATATCTACAGGGACTTTAATGCCGATGGGGACTTGGAGGGCATTCTTGATGCTTGGCGGAGGCAGGCTGTTGAGCTTGCCGCAACCCATGGCTACGTGGTGGATCAATCCAGCGCCGCATTTCGGGATCTTTGCATCAAATTGAATGAAGCGGCCATTGCCGTCCACGAGGCAGAGCTTCAGAGGATGGACGGTCAGGTGATTCCCACGCCCCCTCTCCCGGGGGAATTGGCCCAGCGGCCCACTGCCGCAAAAGATGTCCCCTCGTTTCGTGAGATTATCAGCGGAATGCTGGATAACCCACGGTTTCGCTACGGTGAGCCCAGCAAGGCGCAGACGAGAACGGCCCTTCGCTATCTTTGCGATGCGCTGGGCGACCCTAAGCCGCATGAGCTTACAAGGGCGGAGATAAGCAGTTTTCTGGATTTGCTGGCGCAGAAGCCCGCGCGGGTGTCGGCAAAGGAACGAGTGATGCCGCTGGCTGATCTTGTAGCGCTATATTCAGAACGGGACGTGGAGCGGGCCAATCCGAGAACGCTGGAGAAGCACTGCCGAACCTTAGGTTCCCGTTGGGCGCAGGCGTAGACCGAGGGATATATCTCCGAAGACCTCGCCAATCCATTTTCAGGGCGAAAGTTCGAACAACTCCAGGAAGGTGAGCGCACTGCGATAGGTTTCTCGCCCCAGGAGCTGTTCGGAATGTTTACTCAGCCCTTCTTCACGGGCGGCGCACAGCCCCGATGGGGGAAGGGTGAGACGGCGTACTGGTTGCCTCTTCTTGCACTGTATACGGGCGCACGGCCCGAAGAACTGGTCCAGCTCGTTCTGGCTGACATCCGGGAAGACACCACCTCGGGCCGTTGGCTGTTAGATCTTCAGGCTCGTAGCCTTCACCCGGAGAAAGGCGCTCAGCGCCTCAAGACTGATAAGAAAGGCTCGGGAGGAAGGATTATCCCCGTGCCTCTCCCTCTCCTGTCGCTAAATTTCCTCGCCTACGTTCGATACTTGAAGGAGCAAGGCTCTGAAGCATTGTTCCCGCTCCTTCGCGTGCGGAATAAGTTTGGACGTCTCTATTCATCCTTCGGTGAGAAGTGGTGCAGGCACCTCTACGATGAGGGCATTTTGGTGGAAGGGACAGGAAGGCAGCCTATGCGGGAGTTCCGTCACACTTGGACAACGGCGGCCCGCGCCTCTGGCATCCCAAAGGATGCACGGGACTATATCCAAGGCCACAAGTCCTCAGGCAATGCGAATGACGATTATGGCGACCGCCGTCCTCTAGGCTTACTGATCGATCAATATCAGCCCGCGATAGACATCCTGAAGCTGGTGAAGCCCTGGCAGCCGCCTGAATAGGCCCAAGGCCCGATATGCCGCCAGCTCGATCAATCGGATATCGTGTCAGTTCCTGGGATGTCTCGATAGTTGCCGCCGAGATATCGGGCCGTCTCCACTTGTGACGGGCTATAGGCAAAACATACCCCGAGCATCGGAGAGTTTATCCCTAGTACCTCACCGGCAACAGCGTCCGTGTCGTATCGCCGGGCCTGTGCGATGAAGTATGTTTGAGAGAGCACGTTTGCGGCTTCCAGCGCTGGGCCCGTGAAGGCTTTCGATGCCCAAGAGGTAAAGCCAGCCAGCAGGGGTTGTCCTGCCAGAGATTGCGGGTGTGTTATTTTGCCGGAGCGAATGGTCCACCTGTGAACCTCTGCACCGTCGCACAGCACGCTGATTTCAACGGGGCTATCGGTTTCGTCCGGGACAATGGCTTCGTAAGTTCGATTGGGTTCGGCCCGACCAGCTTGCGCAGCGCACAGCACGGCCAGATGGAAAAGGTGCGTGCAATTCCGCCGTGCCCGACCGTCCGCATAAAAGGTGGCCATATCGGTGCCGATTTCCATACCGACCAATTCTTCAAGGACTGCTACGGCTGAGGGGCAAGCGCTGGTCGGTACCCGGATAGCCTCGCCAGTGACGCGTGTGATTACACGCCCGTCATGTTCGACGCGGCAGCGTAGCTCGTGAAAGATATCGACCAAATGGCTCTCAACGTAGCCGGAGTGGGCTGTTAGCCGGATATGCCTACGGGCAACCCCGCTGCCGTAGTGCGGATTGGGAAAGGTACGTCGGGACTGTTCAAAGGGCATCTGTATCACCTTCGCATCGCCAGCGTCCTGCCAAAGCTACCGAACGCGCGGAGAAGAAAGCCATTCGCTACGGCTTCATCCTATTTTGGACAAGATGTGCCAGCCGATCAGTATATTGCGCAGCCGTTCTGAAGCCGGTGAGTTCCTCAATAGGCTCTAGGATTCGATATGCGGCCTGCTGAGAGTCGATAGGGGTTGCAGGGGGCGTGAGTGCCGGAAGGCGGCTTTCGATTCCCCAGCGGCTCCTGAGAGTGAATTAAGTGATTTATGATAGTTTGCACAATCGTCAGTCGCATACCTCTCAGGCGGGACAGCCTAGCGGCTGCTCCAGTCGCGCTCCTCCTTACGGACAGTTTCCTGTGCGGTCCTTTCAACAATCCGTTCCCGGTCGGCATCGCGCGGCCACCATCTGTCAAGCGGTGGGGCGGTCGGACAGTTTCCAGCAATAACACAGCTAAAAAGCGATGCCGCGACGAACATACCCAAAGACCCAGCTACTCCGAATTTGACGGCGGTCTTCCAGGTACTACGCGGAATTATCGGCCTGCGGAATAGCAGCGAAAAAGCTTGGATTAGGGCGAAGATGCCAAAAGTCGCGACCGTCAGGCCGAGGACGGCATGGAAGACTGTGCTGATGAGCCATGCAGCAGACATACTTCAACTCGCGATGGGGGTGGCAGGCGTGTTAAGCGCCGAGGGGCTACTGATGCCCTGATGGTTCCTGACGGGGTCAGACAGGTTCGAGCGAGATAACCGGAATTTCCCGTGTCGTACGCGTTTCGTACTGCCGGTAGCTCGATATCCGGCCTTTTAGCCATTCCCATGCCCGCGTACGTTCCTCGCCTGTGAGAAACACGGCGCGGACATTGCGTCTTTTACGGTTGATGTAGGCCACGGCCTCGGGCTGGTTGCGCAAATTGAGAGCCCAGTAAGGGTCTTCAGGGGCACCGCCTTTCGACCCGACTACCAGGATTTTTCCGTCCAGCTCGAAGTAGGGCACCGCAACGCCGCGCTTCTGTCCGCTCTTGCGGCCTACCGTTTCCAGGTAGAGAACTGACGGCGGCGCATAGCCCTGGGAGCGGGCAAAGACCTGCGTTGTGAGCGAATAGCCCAAATGGCGGACGAGAAACTTATCGAGCGCGAGACCTCGCGGCGTCATTACGAACTTTTCCAGCAACCTTCCCTCCTCCTATGAGGCTTCCGGCAATCTACATGCTGCCTGGCGGCCCGCAAGGCCAGCGGGTGGAAGTTGACATCCAATGGGCAGTCTCGCAGGTCTCGCCATTGAAAGCGGACGGCCCTCAACGCTCCGCAATGCTGTAATCAGGAGAGGATAGGAAATGGGGATTTCGGATGATTGGCTGGCGATCGGCAATGCGCTGTCCACATATGTCGTTGCTCTGGATTCGCGGGACCTTGGCCTATTTGACCTGGTCTTCACGAAGGATGCCAAGATCGACCTGGCGGGCGTAGGGGTATTCTCACCTGAAGAGTACGCCAGCATGTGCGAGAAATCCCTCCCGCAATTCGACGCGACTCATCATCACTTAGGGTTGCCCGTGATTTCCATTCAGGGCGACACGGCACATGCGCGGACCTATTTCACGGCCCAACACACGATCAATGCCCTTGCCCCCCAACCGCATTTCATGATCGGCGGGTGGTACGATGACGATCTTGTGCGCACGGCAGACGGCTGGCGCATCGCTCACAAGACCGGGACGGCTGTCTGGTCCGACGGTAACCCCAAGGTGCTTGGATACGATGGCGAACCTGGGGCGTCTCCACGAGCGCCCGGCCACTCTGCACCTGCATGGCTGACGAAGCGTTGAGGCTCTGCTGGGCCGTGAGAATGGCCGTCACCTATGCCATAGAGGAACCATCCGCATAGCGAAACGTATTGAAGCCTATCAAACCGGGAGGGGTTTTGTATGAATATTTCTCGAGTTGCTCTTGCCTTGGCCGCTGCTTCTGGGATGACTTTGTCGGCCTGCCAACAAGCCTCGGCACCCGCCGCCGATGAGAAGCTAGCTGGCGAAGCGAGTGCCCCAGCCGCGACGGGCAATGGGGTGATGCGAGAGGAGGCCGTCCCCGCAGCGACGTCGTCGCCAGCAGCGATCCAGTCACAGCCGGGACCGGAAGGCATCACTTTCGATCTTCTCAAAGTTGCGGTGACCGGTGACATCCTCACCGTGACGGTCAACTGCAAAGCGGAAAAGAACGCATGGGCCTATATGAAGTTCGAGGAAATCAGCGTCATCGACGACACGACATCCCAGCGTATCGGTGTCCTCAAGGACAATGCCGGAGCGTGGATGGGATCGCCGCTGGCTGGCAAGGACCGGATTGGGCTTAAGTGTTCGCCCAATGGCATTCTCTGGGTGAAATTCCCGGCCCCACCCGCAGGAAGTAAGACTGTCTCGATCAACTTGCCCGGTGTGGCTCCGTTCGATGGGGTGCCGGTCACCCGATGATGGGACGCAGCTTGGTCTTGCTTGGCCTGCTGGCGCTCGCGTCGGCCTGCTCGAGCGAAGCGCCCGTTGCGGATAACACCGCGCGGGATGATGCTTCACCACTTGCTGGCGCGACAGTCCGCAATCCACAGACAGCGAACAGTTCGTTGCGGGCAGAGGTGAGTACGCTCAATGCCGACACCAGCGGGCTGAATACGCGAGTGACCGATATGGGCACGATCATCGATCTGCCCGCTGATGCGCTGTTCGATTATGACAAATCGACCCTCACTCCGGCAGCGGAGACGCAGTTGCAAAAGGCCGCAGAGTTGATCCGTCAGGCTCCTCCCGGCGCGATCCAGGTCATCGGCCATACCGACAGTAAGGGCGACGATGCCTATAACCAAAAACTGTCAGAAGCGCGGGCAAAGACTGTCGCTGACTGGTTCGGCCAGCAAGTCGGTGTCCGCCAGCGTGAGTTGCAAGTCTCAGGCAAGGGCGAGACCGCGCCGGTCGCGCCGAATGAAAGTGCGGACGGCAAGGACGATCCCGCCGCTCGCGCCAAGAATCGGCGTGTGGAGGTTATCATTCCCGCCCCACAGTAAATCCCACAGTTTCTTGATCCGACCATCTGTATGCATCCCCAGCCTTGCAGGGAGCGACCGTCCGGCCATAACATCAGTGCCGGTCTTGCGGCATTGAAGTGTTTGCCCGCTCATCCGTCACAGCTCGTCGTCTATGTCCTCAATTGAGAACCCATCGCCTTCCAAAGGTTCGAACGATACCGCGCTCTCTATACGTTGCCCTCGCGAGCGCAGATGGTTTCTATCAAGGCAGGCTTGGACGGCGGGATGCTGCACTAGGCGGCTGAAATGAGCGGCTTCGGGCATACCCAATTTCTCTCGAAGCTCCTTTTTCCTGATAGGCAAGTTTCCGTCTGCACGCGCCTGATCCAGGAGAGCGACGAGCTTGCCTGCGTGCCCTCCAGGTTCGGATATCTCCGGTTCCCAAGTGTCAATCTCACATCCGGGAAACACGGCCTCCAGGTGTTTACGAGCCTCTGTCCCCGGCGAAGCGATAACGTAGGCGTTGCATGAACCCGCAAGGTTTCCGTTGCTGTTCCGGACGGATGCACGGGTTAGCGCCTGGAGCCAGTTGTGACGGTATTCGCCGCCCATTAGGAGCTCTGCGGCTTCCCTTGGCGATGCTCCTAATGGGCCGCCAGCCGCCGCTAGAAGCGCACGATAACCAGCGGGACCGTAGTTGAGATGACCGACGAGAACCACATTCTTGCAATCGGTGTAGGCATTGGTTCCGTGGTGCATTCCCCAGGTGAGAAAATGGAGGCCGCCTTCAGGCTCGATTCCTTCCAATGCAGCTCGGAGTTGGTCTTCTATCGGCTGATCTTTGTAGGAAATGATGAGCCACGGTGCTCCCAAATCCTCTCGGACGGCAGATGCGATGGCTTCGGCAATCTCTTCTCGGGCCTGAAGGGGCCGCAGGGCTCGTTGGCCTGCGGGGCGTTCCCAAAGGTTGATATGGAGATTGCGATAGTCCTTCACCGCAGATGGCAGGCGATGGAGCTGGGCTCCGCTTTCTTCCCATACCCGGTATGTTGAACGGACGCGGCCTGAAGCATCCAGGATGATGACCGGGGCGAAGTCGGGCGGGATGGGGGCCGCTGATCCGGCTAGGCGCATGCTGCCGTCACCTGTGGCGATTACTGCGGTCTCTCGTCCCGCTAGGCGTCCAAGGGTCTCGACAATCGAGCTTAACTGCGTCCCTCTCGTGGCTGTAGCTAGAGGTTGAAGATTATTCAGGGTGTGAGGGACCGTGAGCTGTTCGCCGCCTTCCGCCGTCCAGAGTCGCGTTACGAGTGCCCGGACTTCCGCAGCGTACTCATGCTCGTGGGCGAGAGCGGCTGGCAGGCGGGCGAGGTCGTCAGCTCGCAGGGCTAACTGCTCGGCAGGGAGGAAACTTTCATCCCATATGCGCAATGTCCTAGGCTGGCCTTCAAAGTGAAACTCCGACGCGTCGGCGAATGCTTTTCCTCGGGTTCGCCTTTCGATCATCTGTTGCGTCGTAAACATGATACGGGCGTCGTTGTGCTGGCTTTTTGGAACCCCAAGAGCGTTCCGTTCCGTGTCGCTCGTCAGGACGGCTACATCCTTCTGGTCGAGCCCGGCATTCTCCAGATAACTGTCGATTTCCTCAAGCCGCGAAAGGCCGATTAGGACGCTAGCCGATGGGTTGAAGCTTGCATCTTTCCATGCCCCAAGGAAGACCGATACGGACAGGGTCTTACCGATGCCCGGATCGATGGCGGACAGATGATATCCGTCTTCTAAAGTGCCGTTAAGGCCGCTTTCGAGCGCCTGAAGAAGGGCATGGATCGCGTGACGGTTCTCGCCTTCGAGATAGGACCCAAATCTCTTTAGGCGCTCAGTCACGATAGGAAGCGAAAGGTCGGCAAGAGGGTTGGAGGACACTGTCTATTCCTGAAGGAGGTTGAAGGCGTACCGAAAGTTATGTTACCATCATATATCCTTTATAGGGAAATGGTAACTTTTGAAAGTCGCTATCTGGGAGGCTTAAGGGAGAAAGGGCGGCTTAAGGGCCTTTAGGGGCGTTAAGTGCCGTAAAGATTTCTCAATAATTATATTTAGTTGGTCCTATAAATATCAACCTTAAGGCTCTTAAGGCAGCTTATGGCGACTCAAGGCCGCTTCCGTCTTTCCGTCGAGCGGGTAGAAGGGATGGCAAAAATGACCATGCATAACCTAAAGGGTGATGGTAACTTTTTCTGTATCAATCCCATTTCGATGTCTTCCGCAGCCTTCCGCCACTGCGGGGCCTATACGCTGACCAAGCCTGCGAATTGTGGTCCAGAACGTCGGATGCTTGCGCCTTTGGAGCCTTCTGGCTCGCCCTATTATTATCCGGGTAAATATTGCCGATATCTTGAGCGCTGACGGGCCGAAAGGCGGCGATGGTCGCCTACGGAAAACCAGAGTCTCTTGGTCTCGACAAATCCACAGGCGCAATAGTGCCCTGTGGTTTCCCTGGCGGCGCAGAAGCGGTTATGACGACCGAGTGGGCCAGGAGGGCAAAGTGAGGTTTACGCTGATCTATCAGGGCGACTTGCCGCCCAATGGCAGCGCACGGGACAAGTGGCGTATTCGGCGTGAGCTTGAGCCGCAGCTCCGGCGTTTGTGGGAATTGCCGCCGCTGACAGATGTCCGGAAGTTCCTTGACCCGGACTACAAGCCCTCCGATTGCTACGTGGGCCAGCGGGCCGGAGCCGTGGAATACATGCCACTGATAACCGACCGCCTTGAGCTTGGTGTGGAGTTGGAGGTCCGGCTCCTGTCCGCCGCGAAGCCGGGAGGGCTGCTCAATCACTGTGGCGACATCGATAACCGGCTGAAGACACTCTTTGACGCCTTAAGCATCCCCACAGGGCAGCAACAGATGGCGGACGGAGACATAGAGGCCGATGGCCGTTTGTTCTGCTTGCTACAGGATGACAGGCTAGTGACCCGTGTAGACGTTGCCAATGACCGATTGCTGACGGTTCCCGAGCACAGCCACGAGGCGCTTGTTATCATCCAGGTTCAGCCGGTGGCCTTTCGGGTGACCATGGCGAACCTAGCGATTGCGGGATAACTCTGATCCCAGACTAATTGAGGAGAGGGTAATCGTTATTTCGGATGGCCCTCGGCGGCCTGGTAAGTCGCTGGCGGGCATTCGGGGCTGGGGTTCTTAGGTTTTACATAAGTACCCAGAGATCAGGGCGTCTTCAGCGATCTTTGCGGACTGTTGCTCGATAAGGCCGCGCATGGCCTCCATGGCGCTCAAGGCCTGACGCATCAATTCGAGATCGGAGCGGGCCTTGTTGTGATCCATCGCCCCTACGACGGCTTCCGCATCTACGTCCTTCATGACATATCCGCCATTGTCCATGATTTGCGGGAGCACTTCGTGCCGTACCCAGCGGTCGAACTGTTTGGCTTCGGGCTTCGTCGATCGTTGGATGAGCTTGAAGAGACCGGGACGGGAAACGACCGTCATTGCGGACCCGTTGACCCCCATAAAAAACATGGGGGACGTTGCGCGGGTCAGTAGCTTCCGCTCATCGGCTGCCAGCTTTGACAGGTGGTGCGAGTACGTCCCCTTGTGCGGGTGTGCGAGAAGTCCGAGGCAGCGGCAAGCGTCCGGAGCGGAGAACCAAGGTTCACCTTCGATCATGAGGCCACGGAGCATATGCTCCCCGAATGCAAACGAATGATTGTCGTTGTTCGCCTTGATTGCCATAGGCGCTTTACCGGGCTTGATGATCTTCCGGCGCTTAGTTTCGTTCTTGTTTACAGTCCGCTTCTCGTAAGGGCGGACAGCCTCGCAACGGCATCGGCGGTAAGCGGCTGGGACCGGCGTGTTGCTTCATCCATCTGCACGATGACGGTTGTCGCGGTCGCCACGCATTGCTTGTCCTGAAACAGCGCCTGTTCGAGCCTGAATGAACTTCGGCCAACTGAAGCAACACACGTCCCGATATCGACTTCCCCAGGCCAGACTATCTCTGCACGGAAATCAAGCTCCAGGCGTGCGATGACAAAAGCGCTTCCGGGTCCGGCGAGAGGAGCAGCCGGATTATAGATCAGTTCCACACGCCCCGCTTCCAAAAGCGTGACGAAGACGGCGTTGTTTACGTGACCTTGCCTGTCTGTATCCGCATAACGGAGCTTGTTTGAGGTTCTGAGGGGGAAGTCTTCGATCCGAACTTGATCCGGCATATGCTCACCTAATCTTGAGCGCCCACCCTATCGCTCTTGGCATATCCGTCAATGAAAGGAGTGGACCTTCAGCCGGGCCGGGAAACGAGCGAAAGCTCCGATCCCCGGACAGGGTCGAAACTTTCGACCCTTTACGATCCGCTTGGGATTTCTCGTCGTCGTCCAGCGCTAGCAAATGCCGGGCAATGCCCTATCCGATATTCCGGCCAAGGCGCAACAAGCGCCAGGAGGCGTTGAAAGGGGGCGCTCGATGATGCAACAGCAATGGATGAGACGCGCTTTGATATTGCTTGCTTTACCGCTCCTAATCGCCGCCAGCGATGCGCTGCCCAGTTCTGAATGGACGAGGCATGTTGCCATCCAACTGCAAAGGGCGAGCCGTTATCCTGTTGAAGCCCTCGCTCAGGGCATTGAAGGCTCAGCGCGAGTAGAGTTGCGCGTGACCCCCGAGGGAGAAGTCGCGTCTGTACGGCTTCGGCAATCCTCAGGCAGTGCTTTGCTCGACGCTGCGGCATTGGAAGCAGCAAGGAACGCTGGCCCGTTTCCTCCGCTTGCGGGGGCAAATGCTCCTTTTTGGGTGGCGCTTCCCGTCAGTTTCAGAATCGAGAGCTGAACGCCAATAACTTCGGCGCAATGCCATGGCGTGGAGGGCCTTGAGGGCCTAGAGTTCCCATAAAATAATTCTGGGTGCTTGTGTGGCTTCGGGCTTGTCGCTCCGGTGGATGAGCTTGAAGAGGCCGGGGCGTGAAATGAGGGTCATCGAGGAGGCGAAGGAACCGCGAAAAAGTCGCGGGTGCTAATCTTTTTAAGACCCCTATCTTTGCTAGGGGTGTCAATTTCACTGCCTCCCTTCGCCACAGCCGGGCACAGCAGGCCTACGCTGCCCGTGCCTCCGCTCTCTGGATCGATGCGAGGCTAGTTCCATATTCCTTGGCGAGCGCTCGCAGACTGATCCCCGCTTTGCGTTTCTCGGCTATCTCTGCCTGCTGCTGGTCCGTCAGAGCCATCGGTCTGCCCAGCCGCTTCCCTTCGGCCTTGGCGCGGCCCAGGCCAGCTTGTGTCCGTTCGATCAGAAGGTCCCGCTCGAACTCCGCAACGGCAGCGATAACGCCCATGGTCATTTTACCGGCTGCGCTGGTCAGGTCCGTTCCGCCCAAGGCTAGGCAGTGAACCCGCACGCCATCCGCTGCCAGCTTCTCGACTGTTGCCCGTACGTCCATCGCATTGCGGCCTAGCCGGTCCAGCTTGGTGACTATAAGGACGTCGCCTTCTTCCAGCCGATCTAACAGACGGATGAAGCCTTTCCGCTCCATCGCGGGCAGCGATCCGGACACGGTCTCCGTAACAATCCGCTTAGGAGCAATACGATTGCCGTAAGGCTTCCAGATGGCCGACTGGTCAACGTCCGGGCCGATACGCAGGAGGAAGCCGCCAAGGCTGCCCATGCATACTGGCAGCGTCAGCAGGCCGCCCCGTCCAGGCCCTCCACGATGCCAAAATCCCCGCCAAAGAGCCTGTGGGGCAAGTTCTACGACAAAGTCAGCGAGCCCACGCGAACGATTTCCGGCGCATTCGTCAACCAGGTGCTTCCGAACTGGACAGACGAAATCGCGGCGGTAGGCCCTGCGGCCCTTGCGCTGTTTCGCGGCGAAGACGTGGGCGAGGCGTTCCGAAAGGGCCAGCGGGACTACAAGGCGGACCAGAAGAGACTTGCGGCCAAGTACCCAAAGACCAGGTCCGCCGCTTCGGTAGCAGGATTTGGGGCGGGTCTCGCCCTCCCCGCAGGGAAGCCTCTGGAGGGCGCAAACCTGAGCCGGAAAGCCCTTCAAGGTGCCACTGTAGGGGCTTCTTACGGGGCCGTTTCGGGGGCTGGCGAGGGCGAAGGGCTCGACTTAGAACGCCGTGCCGCGAACGCCGGAAGCATTGCGGCATTCTCTGCGCTCGCTGGTGGTGGGCTTCCGTTCGTCTCTCGCTCTGCCCGTTGGACTGGCCGTGCCGCCCGTGAATATGTTCCCGGTGTGGATCGTGCGGTTAACGCAGTATCGGGCCTGGGGAGAGGGGCAGGCGATAAGCTGGCTCGCCTCCTTCCGCCTCATGTTCGCCGCAACAGGGCCAGCCGTCCCGAACTGCCATCGGCAGTAACTCAGCGGGCCTATCGCGATGTCATGGGTCGGATGAGCGAAGGGCATATCGATGCTGGTCCCGGTATCGCTGGTCCTCTCGCAACTCCGCAAGCGATTGCCGCTGAAGTGGGCCGCCGCAATCAGATGGGCGTCCCGGCAATGGTCGGTGATGTATCCCCGGCAATGCGTTCTCTCACGGCTTCCGCGTCTCGAGACATGGGGCCAGGGCAGACGCTGGTCCGAGAGGCGCTGGAGGCTCGCAAGGCCTCTGAAGGTGCCCGCGTGGATCAATATATCCGCGACCGTCTCCCGACCGTTCCGGACCCGGTGGCGTATGTGGAAGACTTCCAAAGGCAATCCCGTGCCGCCGCTGCGCCTTTGTATGCCGAGGCTTATCGCCAGCCGGTCTATCGCTCTTCGGAGATACAGGCGATTGAACAGACGCCAGCATTCCAGGATGCCTTGCCACAGGCTTACCGGAATATCCGGAACCAGATTGACGACGTCTCAGGGAAACCGAAAGACCCGCACGCAATGGGTTTCCGGGCCATGGAGGCGGACCCGAACGGCCTTCCGCCAAATGGGCCTTACTTCCAGCTACCTGACGGCCAATTCGTCACCGTAGACGAGGGGCTGACGGCTGAAGGTTACGATCAGGTCGTTCGGGCCATGCGGGACGCTGGTGTACAGGCTGCGGGGCGCAATCCTGTCACAGGGCGGATTGAGAACAATACCAACTCTGTCCACATCAACTCGCTGGCAGGGCAACTCCGGGATGAACTGGCCTCCCAGAATGCTCCGTATGCTCAGGTCATCCGCCAGTACGGTGATGACATGGCCCACGCCAACGCCTTCCGGCAGGGGCAGGACATCGGCAAGCTGACGGGACCGGAGATTGCCGCCCAGGCCCGTTCGATGCCTGAGTTCGCGCAAGAGGCTTGGGCAACCGGGGCGGGCACTGCGATTGCTGACGAGGCTTCACGCTATGCCGCTCGCCACCCTTACGGAGACGTAGCGGGCAGAGCCTCAGCCATGCTTGGGGACGATGCCAAACAGGCGGCCCTATCGGATATCACCGGCAACATTGGGGGCGTTCGTGACCTTCAGGACGTCTTCGAGTTCGAACGGCAAGCTACAGCGAACTGGCGGGGCATTTCGAAGAGCGGCTCGCCCGCAGCTTCAGGCGGAGACAGTATTCCGTTGAGCCCTCGTGGCTTCAGGCAGCGGATGACTGACGCTTTGGCGGAGCGCTTGGCCCGTCCTACGCAGCAGGAATACAGCCAGAGCGTGGCGGACCTTGTGACCAGTCGGGACCCGCAGGCCGTCGAAGATATCGCCCGCATGATGGACGAGATTGCCCTGTCTCGTCAGGCCCGCAGCGATCACTTGCACGCCTTATGGCCTCGGGGCGCGGGACTGGTCGGTCGCGTTATTCCGCCTGATGACCCCGTTCCGGATGAAGATGAATACCAATATGGAGAAAACTACTAATGGGTCTTTTCGGCGGGTCTACCAAGACCACCACGAAGGAGAGCTTCGATACTGGCCCGAGCTCGTGGCAGAAGGGCTATCTCGATCCCCTGTTTCAGGGGGCGAAGGACGCCTACGACAAGGCGGCTGGAACGCCCTACTACCAGGGCGACCTCTACGCGGGGATGTCCCCAGAGGCCAAATCGGCTTTGGACAACCTGCGGAAATATGCGAGCGGCGAAGGCCTCAACGCGGCTAGCTCGATCAGCAACATCGGCAAGTCCATGGCGGGCTATGCCGATAAGGCCGGTTCATCCCTCGACAAATACCTAGAGCTGGCTGGCGCTGATAATACGGACGCCATTATGTCGGCGGCTGGGAAGTATGCGGACAACCCGTACCTTCAGGCCCAGATTGACGGGGCGGCCGGTGACATTACCCGCAACCTTCGCGAAAACCTCCTCCCGAGTATCGATAGGTCCGCCAGCGCGAGCGGGAACATCAATTCGTCCCGTGCCGGTATTGCGTCCGGTATCGCTCAACGCGGAGCTGCCGAGGAAATCGCCCAGATCGGCGCGAACCTCAGGAGCCAAGCGTGGAACAACGGCCTCAATATGGCGCAAGGCGACTTGGACCGTAAGATTAATGCTTACGGCAAGGCGGGGGACGCTTACGCCCGTCTCGGGTCTTCGGGCATCGACGCGTTGGCGAAAGGTGCCCAGCTCGGATACGACGCCTATGGCCAGATCACTGGGACTTACGACCGCGAACAGGCCGACCAGCAGGGCGAACTCGACGCCGCCTATCAGAAATGGCAGGGCCAGGACCAGCGCGATTTCGACCTCCTCAACCGGTACGCAAACATCGTTGCCGGGAACCAGTGGGGCCAGAGCGGGACTTCAACCAGCACTTCCAAGACTAAGCAGTCTGGCGGGGTCCTGGGGGGTATCCTTGGGGCCGTGGCGACCGGCGCAGGCGCATACTTCGGGGCTAAGGCTGGTGGCCGACATGACACCGCCTGATAACGAGAGCGTGGAACTTCTCTTCAAGGACAAGCATCCGGTTCGCGTTGTGAAGGCTGACGGAACTCTCTGGTTTGACGTCAGAGACCTGGCCGCTGCCTTGGGATACACTTACGCAACGGTGGACCTGGCGGCGAATGATCCGGATATTCCTGAATGCTGCCGAAGCATTGGCGCAGAGGTCGCTGAAGGGGATGACGTCTCGGGAGAACTGGGCCGGAAAGTGGTCCTGCTGTCGCCGCTGGGCGTCTGGTACTGGACGTGCGTCATCGCTTCCTACGCGGGCCAAGCATTGGCTGCCTGGGCCAAGCGGGAAGCTGCCCGGCTGGTCCCTGAAGCATCGCCAGATGACCCCAGGGCATTCCTCCAGTTCGAGCCTGACGGTTCGATGCCCCGTTTCTGCCCAAGATGGTACAGCGGGCGGAGGAATGAATGGATAGCGCTACAGGACAGAAAGACAGATATACTGTTCGAAAGTTCGCGCAGCGATAGCGGGGAGCAGAAAAGGGAGCCCCGCACGTTGCCGAGCGAAGACGAGAAGGCCGCACTGCTGGCTGAAGCTCAGGCGATGGTGGAACGAGCGAGGGCTGTAGAGGCCGAGCGTCAGGGCGTCTCCACGAGCTGACGCAAATAACCCCTCTGGATTACCTCACAGTGTCCGGAGGGGTTATTTTCTGAGGTTCGGTGGGCGGTTGGCCCTAGAACATCAGCATCCCTGCGAGAGCCAGCATGGCAAACGCTAACCCGAAAGCCGGTATTGCTGCGGTTCCGGAAGAAACGCCGGGCTCCGGCTGGGGTGTTCTAAATCGCATGTAGGTTGCGACGATCAACATGGAAGAAATAATTAAAAAGAAAGTTGCAATGAAGTTAAGCAATTTTTCCTCTATAAAATAATCCTGCAAACCTCCATATATCACAAATTAGATTTTAGTCAAATTTCTGTATTTTGGGGATTTTTATCTGCAGGAAAGCATGAGGAAGTCTTACTTCATATCTTCTGAATTTGGGGGATATGAAGCGGGAGGCCGAAGCCCCCCGTCCGTTATCAGAATTTCCGCTGGCCACGTTTCAGTTCGCGGATATCGTATTCTAGGGCGTGACACGCTTCCTTTCGGCGCTCGTTAACGAGCACAAGGTTCTCGTGTGTCCATCGCCGTAAGAGTGCCATATCGGCAGCGACCCAGCCCCACAGGCCGAGCATGATGATCCATTCCCACCAGGCCACGGCAGGTTAGCCCAAAGCTGCCAGAAGGCGACGCAAGTCATCCTCCTGGATCAGAATGCGTTGGGGGCCGTAGTGGTCGCATTCCTGGATAAGCATGAATGAGCCGCCGCCCATATCGAGCGCTTCGCCGTCCAGGATTTCGATAGTGGCCTGAGTGTTGTTGGTGGTTTTCATATCGTCGTCTGGGCCTCCCGCCCCTTGTTGGTGGTACAAAAATGGGGTACGAAACGCCCCATCTGAGACAAAGAAACTACGCAAATCAGCGGGTTTCCCGTGGGACCTATCTCCTCCTCGCGGGGCATCCAGCTACTTCCCTTGAAAATCAATCTTTTGCCTCAATCGGTTCGCCGTTCGCTATCCGATGCCCGGAATGGCGCGAAAGCGCGCAATCTCTCCCCAGGGGCGGAATCGTGCTGTTCCATCCATCGTTGAAATGCTGCTCCTCGCCGCATGGGGGGCTTGCTTTCGCGGATATTCGGAACGCGAAAACCTCTCGAACGTTGAGGGTCTTGCTTGCATGACGCAAGTACCAATCGCCGTCAGATGCTTTCGCATGCGCATGTCGAGGCATCCGGCGGCGACCACTGGGGAGT
The DNA here is from genome assembly GCF_019803445.1 of Caenibius sp. WL. Classification (NCBI taxonomy): domain Bacteria; kingdom Pseudomonadati; phylum Pseudomonadota; class Alphaproteobacteria; order Sphingomonadales; family Erythrobacteraceae; genus Caenibius; species Caenibius sp. WL. The sequence continues at coordinate 3,373,367 of NZ_CP081844.1, read as the reverse complement.
ATGTTATGAAGAGATTTTCGAAACCGATGGCCGGACTTGTTTCGGCGGCCGTGCTGGGCCTTGCCCTTGCAGGGTGCGACAGCGCGCAGGAAAATGCCGCGGAAGACCGCGCCGATGCGGTGCGCGATTCCGCGGAAGCGCAGGCCGACGCACTGGAAGCGACAGCCGACAACAAGGACCCCGTCGTGGATGGCGTCGACAGCGCGGCTGAAAACGCACAGGAAAACACGGCCGATGCGGTTCGCGATGCAGGCGATGCGAAAGCGGATGCGATCGAAAAGCAGGCGGATAAGGCTCCTGCGCAGTAATCCGGGTTACAGGGCCGCCGCTGGGCGGCCCTGCAGGTGGTTTGCGATGATCGGCCAGGGCGAACCCTGGCCGTTTTCGTATGGTCAGTAAGGGTAGGTCAGGCCATAGAACTGATGGACCTGACGGCCGTAGGTTTCATCGAAATCCGGTTCGGCATTGGCGGCATAGCGCGGCGCTTCGTTGAGCGTTTCCTTGTCGAGGTCGATCACATAGCCGCCCTCGCTCTCATGATAGGTCAGCACCTGCCACGGCAGCGGGTAATAGTCGCTGCCAATGCCCAGGAAGCCGCCGAATTGCAGCACGGCGTATTCGACCTGGCCGGACCGCTTGTCGACCATGAAGTTGTAAATCGCGCCGAGCTTCTCGCCCTCGTGGTTGTAAACGGCGGTGCCTTCCACTTTGTTGGAAGCGATCAGGCGGCAGGTTTCATTCGTTTCTACAGTCATGGGATATCCTTTGCGGCGCCAGTCGGTCACCGGTTGTCATGGGGCGGTTGCAGCCGATCATCCTCGCCTTTCTGGCGGCGGCGTTCTTCTCGCGGCGCTTGTTCGCGGTCCCGTTTCTCCTGCCCTTTGTGCGCGGGCAGATGCGTGGGTGGCTCCGTCGTGCGGGCGGTTTGATCAGGCATAACATGCTCCGTGTCTGGGCGGGGGGCGACCCGCCCGGCGTGTCAGGCAGCGATCAGATTGACGGCAAGAGGCTGCGCTTCCGGCAGGCCGCCGTTCTTCTCCTGCGCCTGAAGATCCCTTTTGCGCATCATCATCTGATGGCGCAGCGCGACGAGATCCACATCGGTCTTGCGGCACTGGGCGAACATGCCGTCGCCGCGCATCTCTTCCTCATGCACGTGATGTTTGATGTCTTCCGACAGCACTTTCACCTTGGCATCGAAGAACTCGTCCTCGGGGCTGGACGATTCGATATCGTTGATCAGCACTTTGGCGCCGTCATGTTCGACATAGGCTTCGTTCAACGTGCTGTCGTCGATCTTTCCCCGGAAGCTGGGATAGAAGATTTCTTCCTCGATCGTCGTGTGCATTTTCAGTTCAACACAGATCTTGTGCGCCAGGCTCTGTTTCTTGCTCGCGGTCTTCGTGTTCTCGTATTGCTGGAACAGCTCTTCCACCGTGCGATGATCGGCTTTCAGAAGCGCGATGGCGTCCGTGAATTGCTCAGGCATAACCAATATCCTTGTTGGGGTGGAAAAGGGCGGCCGCAGCCGCCCTCCGATATCAGCGGTTCTGCTGGGGCTTCTGGTTTTCGCCCTGCTGGCGGCGCTGCTCTTGTTCCTGTTCCTGCTGGCGCTGCCTGTCCTGATCCTGGCCCTGCTGGCCGGGTTGGTTCTGCTGTTCCTGCTGACGCTGACGGTTGGTGTCCTGACCAGACTGGTTCTGCTGCTGGTTCCGGTCGTTCTGGTTGTTGGGCATACCATTCTCCGTGGTTATCCCGTCCGTTGATGAGACGCCTCGGAAGAGCATTCGTTTCCGTGCCGGAGCGGCGCAGCGACAAGGCGAACCGTTTATGGGATGAGCGCTGCCGGGGCTATTCAGCGCCCCGGGGGCGGCGCATTTCAGGCATCAAAAAACCTGCGGCAAACGGGTAAGGTTGGTGCCGCAGGTCAGTTGATAAACGCGTCTCGGTGAAAGAGACGACAGCTTAACGCGGAGGCCGCGCGGAGGTTCCGTTCATCGCGGTGATTGTGCCCGGATGCCGATCTGCCAGAATCCCGGCCCCCAGCGGATAACATCGGCAAGCTTGCGGTTGCCGTCCCACAGTTCCGCGGCGCGGCCCGATCTGGCATACAATGCCGGGCTCAACGCGGCGGCCGGATCGTCGGCATCGAATTCTATACGCTGTGCTTCGCCGCACTCATCCTGGGAAAAAACCAGCGAATAGGTTGGCATATCTTTCTCCATCCACCCGTAAGCCGAACGAGGAGGCTGGCGGAATTGCCGCTGCCCCGTGCCGTTCACCCCATACCGTTCACTTGGTGTCCTGCGCGGTATCCGAAACGGCTTCGCCGGCGGACTGCATATCTTCCCCGGCCCCTTCGATGGTGTTGCAGGCGGCCAGCAGGAAGCTGGCGGCCAGTGCGGCGGAAAGTACAAGCTTGGACATGGCGTCTCTCCTCATATTCTTGGGCAAACGCCTGGACGCCGCTTGGTTCCGCGCTTGGCGGCCAGTTTGCCGTCTTGCCGGGTGAACGGTGGGGTTTGAAAGACGGATTGCCGGGCTGGCCGCCGGGCCCCGAACATCCTGCAAGAAGAGGCGATGCACCGCGAACTGTCCGATATGTGGACAGAGCCGAGAGAGGTGGCGCATCTTTGCGGAAAACGCGATAAAACGATCTGGCAGGTCCGATGGCCGGCAAGGGGCGCAAAGGGTGATAAACGCCAGCGCCCGAGGGGGATTTATGCTGAAGGGCGTGGCGCAGTTTTTCCTGTTGATCGGCAGCGCGGCGATGCTGATCTGGATGATAAGCGAACTGGGCAACTGGCTGCGCGCGTTGAAAGCCCCCTGGCCGCAAAGCTTCGCCCATGCGCTGGGCGCAAGGTTTGGAAAAGCCTTGCAGATTGCCGCCGGAAGCGGCCTGCGTGACGGCCGGAAATCGATCCGCGCCCAGAAATGATTCGGTTCTCCGGGCGAAAGGGGGTAAAAGGCGGCCATCACCAGCCTGATTGAACGGCAGCTGGTGCCGAGAGACAGCATTGTTGCGTGCTCCCGCCAAGTATGGAGCATCGCCATGCGCCGAATGACCATTGTTCCCATCGACAAGAGCGAACCGGCAGCGATATTCAACGCTGACCAGACGGATGCTTTCCATATGGTCAGCCGGTTGAACTGCGGCGAAGCGGACGTGTTCGAGAACGATCAGTACAGGTTTTCGCTGAGACTCGAAGTGGGCGGCCTGTGGAACATTTTCCGCAGGACTGGCCAGGGCTAGACTGCCCTTCGCGTTACGCGTCCGACAGCGCCGGGTTCAATAACGTTCCAGCAGGCGCTCGACTGTCGTCCCCGTCGTGCTGTTGCGCCCGTCCCCGTCGCCGATATCGTGTTCCAGCGCTTCCCTGATTTTCTCGATCTCGGCGTCGGTCAGATGCTCGATACCCACGAATTCGACCCGCGCGTTTTCCAGCGCGCGCAGAACTTCGTCCAATTTCGCCTGCATCGCGGCCGCATCGCGGTTCTGGCTGTTCTGGATGAGGAACACGGCCAGGAATGTAAGCACCGTGGTCGCGGTGTTGATAATCAGTTGCCAGGTGTCGGAATAATTCAGGACGGGCCCGCTAAGCGCCCATACGATCACGAACAGAACGGAAATGATGAAGGAAACCGGCCGCCCCATGATGCGCGACGATCCGCCGGATATTCTGGTGAATATGTGATCCACGGAAAGCCTCCTGTTTGTATGGTGCTGGAATGTCTGGGGAGAAGGCGGGGCTGTGGTGCCCGGCTGCCTTCCGCTGCTTTTCGGCCTTCAGGAATGGGCGGGCGCGTTCCACAATGCACGGCGATAGCGGTCGAAGCAGCGCTTGCCTGCTTCCAGCCGAATCAAGGCCCCTTCCGCAATGGCGACGGCGCGGCGCGGGTCTTCTTCCACCAGTGGCAGGATCGCCTCGCGGTTCCAGTCGGCGCTATGCTTGATGTCCAGCATGGCGTGGAGGTCGAAATATTGCCGCTCCTTCCCGCTCAGGCCGATCCGGCGCAGCGCTTTGGCGACATAGGCGGAACGCCCGGACGCGGTCAGTTCGATGACCCCGAGCGCGCCGACGCTGTGCCATGCATAAGCGCGGGTGGTGGCCATCGCGGTCATCGCATTGGCCAGCGCCAGGCTTTCCCATACCGTGGTTTCGATGGCCGGATGCAGATCGAGCGCTTCGACAAGCCGCGCGAGCATCGGGCCATGCATGCCCTTGGCATTGCCGCGCCCCATCTCGTCCCAATAATTGCGCGCCAGCTCCAGCTTGGGGCCGGAAGGCAGCTTGACCTGAGTCAGGGCAACGAGATCGTCAAACCCCGCTTCGCCCGCCGCTTCCTGTTCGAGTATCCAGCAAATCTGGCTGCGGTCCGCCTCTTCGGCCAGCCATGGGAACAGGGGATCGCCCTGTCCGGGGCCGGCCACTTTGAGATTTTCGAACCATTCCATGAACGGGCCGGGCTCCCGGGGAACAGCCTTCGCCCTGTGGCTGACTTCCGCCCGCAGGCTTTCGAGGAAAGCCCGTTCGAGCCGCTGCATATTGTAGGCGCGCCTCTGCGCCAGTTCCCAATCGGCGGCGGGAAAGGCCGGGGCCAGCCGCTCCCGGTTCCAGGAAGAAAGTGTGCGTTGAAAGGTATCCGAAAGGAAAGGGGAAGGCAGATTTTCGAAAGGCTGCGTTGCCATTTTTTACATTCCACTTTTGGCTGGCGAAGTGGAATTGGAATGAACGGCATGCGGGCCGGTTCCCGGCCGCAAGGCAGGAAGAGGGCTTGAGAGGGCAGGCTCCCATCCCCAGAGCGCGACCCGCGATGGGCTGCGCCTCACGGCAGCGGACGGTGTGCGGTCAAAGCGTGGCCGCGCAGCCCTGGCGGAAAACGCCAGCGCTGCGAAAGGCCGTCAGCGGCGCCAGCGGCGGCGGTCGTAATGCCTACGATCGTGCCGGTATTCGCGGTAATCGCGGTAATCGCGATAGTGGTGCCGGTTGTAGTAATACCGGTCCGGGTAAGGGCGATAATACCGCCGGTCCTGGTAATAATAGCGATCGGGATAAGCGCGGTAATAGCGCCGGTCGCGGTAATAATACCGGTCGTCGTTGTCGGAGGCGATGGCCGCGCCGACGGCCAGGCCGATGATCCCGGCGCCGATCGCGATGGCGGCATCGTCATCACGGTCGCGATAGCCGTGGGCCTGGGCCACGGTTGCGGCAGTGAAAGTGCTCGCTGCCAGAGCGACCGCAAGGCTCAGGCGTTTGAAGGTAATGCCCATGATCCTTACTTCCTTTCCAGCGCCAGCCGGGGCGGAGAAGCCACGGCGGGCATCATGCAATGGCTAACCGCCCCGCTCTGAACCGGCCGTGAATTTCGGGCCGGTCAGAGCTGGATCGCGAGGGGCGATGACGGATGGGGCCGGGCGGTGCATCGGGCTCAGCAGCGGCGCTTGCGATCGATTTCCCGGCCGAGCAGGGCCCCGCCGGCGGCGCCGATGATCGTGCCGGGCGCGCGGTCACCATAGCGGTCGATGCTGCGCCCGAGCAGGGCCCCGGCCGCACCGCCGACGATCAGTCCGGTGGTGCCGCTCGTCCGGCAGCGCTGCTTATGGCGATAATAGCGGCGATCCCGGTCGTAGCGCCGGGATTCCTGATAGTATTCGCGGCGATACTCCCGGTGCCCGCGATAGCTGTCGTCATACCCGGAATAGCCGTGGCGATCATAACGCCCATGAGCCGATGCGCTTTCCGGCAAGGCTACGACAGTAGTCACGCCAAGTAGAGCGCCGAGAGCGAATTTTTTCATTGTAAACATACTTGGGCCTTTCCCTTATCATTGAGGGAAAACTAGGCCGGGCAAGATAACGCGCCGATGAACGATGTAGAGTGGCTTTCATCCGTCAGTCGCTGGCAAGGCTCCATCTGGCGCATTGCGTCCATGCGAAGAATCCTGCCCGTCATCCGCCGATGTGGGAATCCGGCAAAGATTTGCACCGCTGCAACCGCTTGACAGCGCGGGCGGGTTAATTGATATATGGCATATGGAAAATAACGCCGCAAAACGCCAGTCGACCGGGGCCGCGAAGCCGCGCGGCCGCCCTGCGCGTATTTCGCGGGACATGATTCTGGATGCCGCGGCGGCTCTGGCCGAAGCAAATCCCGATGAACTGCCTTCGCTCAACGGCATCGCCCGGGCGTTGAAGATTTCGCCGATGGCGATCTACACCTACTTCGCCAGCAAGGACGAACTGCTCCAGGCGTTGAGCGATCGCCTGCTGGCCGATTTCACGCTGGACATCGCGCCCGATACCGAACCGCTGGACGCGGTGATCCGCTGGGCGCAGGCCATGCGCGCGCATATGCTGGCCTGCCCGCAACTGATCAACGTGCTGGTATGGGAAGGCGGCCACACGTCGATTGCCTGGCTCGAACGCGGCATGGTTGTGTCCGAAGCTCTGGGCCGGATGGGCTTTTCGGGGGAAGCGCACGCCCGCGCCACGCTATGGGTGTGGCACGTGGCCATGGGGGCGATCAACGTCGAACTGCGTAACCGCGATGTGCCGCAGAATCTGACGCCGCAGGAACTGGCCAGTCTCGATCCGGTTACGCGCGGACAGGTGGAGCAGATGCTCAGCCTGACATCGCTGCCCGTCTTCGCGGAAGAGTTTTTCGCCTATCAGCTCGATCGCATGTGCGAAGGCCTGCGGGCGATGCAACGGAATATGGCGGCAGCCCAGCGATAAGGTGCTGCCAAGGGAGGTATGGCATGGATCAGGCGTTCATCGAACAACTGACGAAATCGATTGAAATCTACGGCTTCGGCGGGGCGATTTTTCTCACTTTCGTGCTGAGCGCGGAAATGCTTCTGCGCCGCCGCGAAGGCAAGTCGTTGTGGAGCCGGGAAGGGCTGAGCAGCCTTGCCCTGTTCCCGCTCGGGCCGGTGCTCGAGGGGGTGTTCATCAACGCCGCGCTGATCGGTGGGCTGACGTTCTTCTACAACCTGTCGCCGCTGCGCATTCCGGTCACCTGGTGGTCCTTGCCGATCTATTTCCTGGCGGCGGAATTCGCTTACTACTGGTTCCATCGCCTCGGCCACGAAGTGCGGTTGTTCTGGGCGGATCATTCGATTCACCATTCCGCGGAAACCTACGATTTCACAGTGAATCTGCGGCATGTGCCGTTTCAGGCGATCTATCGTCTGCTGATCTGGATTCCGATCGTGATGCTGGGCTTCAACCCGCTGGTGCTGGTGCTGATGGCCATCACCGCGCCCGCTTTCCAGACTTTCTGCCATACGACCCGCATCGGCCGTCTGGCGCCGTGGTTCGAATGGCTGTTCGTGACACCGCGCAACCACGGTGTCCACCATGCCTGCAATCCGATCTATATCGACAAGAACTATGGCGGGCTGCTGATGATCTGGGATCATGTCTTCGGCACCTATCAGGCCATGCGCGACGATGTGCCGCCGGTGTACGGCATCACGCATCCGCTGGAATCCAACAATCCGTTCAAAGTCATGATGCACGAGTTCACGCCGCTCTTTCGTGATTTCCGGGGCGCCCCGACCTGGCGCCAGAAACTGGGTGTGCTGTTCGGGCGGCCAGGGGAAACCTTCGAAATGCCGCGTCCGGTCAAGCAAGGCTCGCAGCTCGTGGCGGAACCTGCCGAATGATGCCGAACGTCGATATGTGGACAATCGCTGCTGTATTGGCCGTGTTCGCCTTGCTGGCGACGCTGCGGTTGTCCATTCCCGCCCTTGCCGGGCGGAAATTGGGGGCCGTGGCCGATTTCCTGACCAATCCGGCCTGGCTCATGCCGCTTATCCTGGGGATGTATTTTGCCGTCGGCCTGATGCTGTCGGGGGAAGCTTCGCCCTGGCCGCCGGCGACCCGCGCCATGTTCGAGAACCGGTGGGGGATGTGGGCCGGCATCACCGGGTTCATTCTGGTGGTGATCGTCGATCTCTGGCTGATCTGGACGCCGAGCATGGTGGCCCGCCGCTTTGCCGGGCCCGAAAGCCAGCATGCGGTGAAAGCGCTGCCGCTGTTCAACGTGCTTTTCGGGCTCGCCGTCATCGCTCTGTTGCTGATCTTCATCGGCTGATCGCGAGACGGCGCTTGCCCGGCGCAAGTGCGCTGCTTACGGCGTAGGGGCAAGACCTACGCCGTAACAAGGAAACCGCATGAGCGAGCGCAGCGACGATCGGGGGCTGACCGATCGCAAATTCTACAAGGCCAAGCAGGAAGCGGCGTTTTCCGAAGCCGCGATCATGCGCACCCCGCAGACGCAGCATCCGGCCTATCGTCTCGCTTTTCAGGATCCCGACTTCCTCCTGCGCGAGGATCTGCGGCCGATCCGCTTCCAGCTCGAACTGCTCAAGCCGGAAATGCTGCTGGAAGAAGCGGGGGTCGGCTCGACTCTGGTGTTCTACGGTTCGGCGCGCATCCCCGCCCCGGATCAGGCCGAAGCGCTGGTGGCCGCGGCGGCGGCGGGTGACGAGGGGGCGCAGGCCGTGGCCCGCAGCCTGGCCGACAAGGCCAAGTATTACGATGAAGCCCGCCGGCTGGCCAAGCTCGCCAGCGAATGCGCGCCGATCGAACAGGGCAAGCGCCAGTTCGTCGTCTGTTCGGGCGGCGGGCCATCGATCATGGAAGCGGCCAATCGCGGCGCGCTGGAAGGCGGGGCGGAATCGGTCGGGCTCAATATCGTTCTGCCGCATGAACAGGCGCCCAACCGTTTCGTCACCCCCTATCTGTCGTTCAATTTCCACTACTTCGCGCTGCGCAAGATGCATTTCCTCATCCGCGCGCGCGCCGTGGCGGTCTTCCCCGGCGGCTTCGGCACGCTGGACGAACTGATGGAACTGCTGACTCTGATCCAGACCGGCAAGATGAAGCCGATCCCGATTCTGCTGTTCGGCAAGCAGTTCTGGGACCGGGTGATCAATTTCGAGGCTTTGGCCGAGGAAGGCACGATCAACCGCGACGATCTCAACCTCTTCAGTTGGTGCGAAACCGCCGAAGAGGCATGGCAATGCATTACCGATTTCTACGATCTCGATTGCGGGGTGTGCACCGACTGATGGCCCAGCGGGCCATGCCCGCTGCCGTATCCGGGCGCATGGCGTAGCGCCTGCCGCACGAAATCGCGCGCCCGGGCAATCGCCTCCGTCAGCGGCAGGCCGTGCCCCAGATGGGTGGCGATGGCGCTGGCGAAAGTGCAGCCCGTGCCATGGGTGTGGCGGGTCACGATGCGATCGTCCTGCCATACCACATCGTCATGGCCGGGGCGCACCAGCCGGTCTTCCACCACCGGCCCTTCGGCGTCGCCGCCTTTGGCGATATAGACGATACCGCGCCGCGCCATCGCCGCCGCGCCGCCCAGCGCGGCCAGTTCCGGCACGTTGGGCGTGGTCAGGGCGGCCAGCCGCATCAGCCGCTCAAACGCGGCGATGGTCGCTGCGTCGGCCAGCACCGAACCGCTGGTGGCGATCATCACCGGATCGAAAATCACCGGCGCATCCAGCGTTTCCAGCCTGTCGGCCACCAGCGCGGCGATGTCGGGCGATCCCAGCATCCCGATCTTGACCGCGTCGACCCCGATATCGCCGATGCAGGCATCGATCTGCGCTGCGACCATGGCCGGGGGCAGGGCCTGCACCCCGTGCACGCCGGTGGTGTCCTGCGCGGTGATCGCGGTGATCGCGGTCATCGCATAGCCGCCCAGCATGGTCACGGTCTTGATGTCGGCCTGAATCCCCGCGCCGCCGGAACTGTCCGAACCGGCGATGGAAAGGATGCGCGGCGGCCCGCCGGATGGGGGGGGCACGCCGGTTACGCCGCCTCCGCCACGGCGGCGCAGATATCGTTCACCACCTGCGTGACCTGGGCGGCATCGTCGCCCTCGGCCATGACGCGGATCACCGGCTCGGTGCCCGATGGGCGGATGACCAGCCGGCCCCGGCCCGCCAGCGCGGCCTCTGCCTCGGCGATGGCATGTTGCACCGCGACGTTTTCCAGCGGCGCGCCGCCGGTATAACGCACGTTCTTGAGCAGTTGCGGCACCGGGTCGAACAGATGGAGCAGTTCGCTCGCCCGCTTGCCCGACTGGACCAGCGCCCCCAGAACCTGCAACGCGGCCACGCAGCCATCGCCGGTGGTGGCATGATCGAGCAGGATCACGTGGCCGGATTGTTCCCCGCCCACATTGTAGCCGCCCGCCCGCATCGCGGCGAGCACATGGCGGTCGCCCACTTTGGTGCGCACCAGCGACAACCCGATATCGTCGAGAAACCGTTCGAGCCCGAGATTGGACATGACCGTGGCCACCACGCCGCCGCCCTTGAGCATCCCCCGGGCGGCATAGTCGCGGCCGATCAGCGCCATGATCTGGTCGCCATCGACCGTCTGCCCCTTTTCGTCGACCACGATCAGGCGGTCTGCATCGCCATCCAGCGCGATGCCGATATCCGCGCCTTCGGCCACCACCCGGGCTTTCAGCGCATCGAGCGAAGTCGATCCGACCCCATCGTTGATATTGACGCCATCGGGATTCACCCCGATCGCCACCACTTCGGCGCCCAGTTCCCACACGGCGGACGGGGCGACGGTGTAGGCGGCGCCATGCGCGCAATCGACCACCACTTTCAGCCCATCCAGCCGGACGTTGTCAGGCAGCGATTGCTTGATCGCGTGCATATACCGCCCGCGTGCATCGTCGATCCGGCGGGCGCGGCCGATGGCTTCGCCCTGCGCCAGCGTGTGCGGCTGGTTGATCGCCTGCTCGATCGCCAGTTCGTCCTCATCCGACAGCTTGAAGCCATCGGGCCCGAACAGCTTGATGCCGTTGTCTTCGAACGGATTGTGGCTGGCCGAAATCATCACGCCCAGATCGGCGCGCATTTCGCGGGTCAGCAGGGCCACGGCGGGGGTGGGCAGGGGCCCCGTCATCACCACGTCCATGCCCACGCTGGTGAAGCCCGCCACCAGCGCGTTTTCCATCATATAGCCGGAAAGGCGGGTGTCCTTGCCGATCACCACCCGGTGGCGGTGCAGGCCGCGCACGAAATGGAGGCCAGCGGCCTGCCCCACTTTCAGCGCGGTTTCCGCTGTCATCACGCCGTCATTGGCGCGGCCTCGTATGCCGTCAGTCCCGAAATATTTGCGAACCATGCGTGGGTCCATCCTCTTGCAAGCGCAGGCATATGCGCACATGGCGTTATTGCGGGCAATGACATGTCCGCCCGGCCGCGTCGATAAGGCTGATCGAAAAGATTGTGCAACGCAAGGCGAGCCGGAGCGTTAGGGGGAGAAGACCAATTGCAACCCATGGAGAAATCATGTCTTTCCAACTGATCGAACTTCCTTTCGACAGCGTCGCGCTGGCCCCCGCCATTTCCGCCGAAACGCTGTCGTTCCATCACGGGAAGCATCACAAGGCCTATGTCGACAAGACCAATGCGGCTGTCGAAGGGACCGATCTGGCCGGCAAGTCGCTGGAAGACGTCGTCGTTGCGGCGCGCGGTTCGAACCAGGGCCTGTTCAACAACGCCGCTCAGACGTGGAATCACGGTTTCTACTGGTATTCGCTGACCGGCACGGCGAGCGCGCCCTCGGGTGATCTGGCCGCCAAGATCGACGAAGCTTTCGGCTCGTTCGATGCGCTGAAGGAAAAGCTCGCCGAAATCGGCGCGGGCCACTTCGCCAGCGGCTGGGTCTGGCTGGTTGAAAAGGGCGGCAAGCTGGCGCTGGCCGAAACGCATGACGCCGATACGCTGGTGGATGGCGATGCGAACCCACTGCTCGTGATCGACGTGTGGGAACACGCCTATTATCTCGATCATCAGAATGCCCGCCCGAACTATCTCAAGGCGGTGATCGACGGTCATCTCAACTGGGATTTCGCGGCCGAGAATCTCGCTCGCGGCAAGGCATGGAAGTATCCGGGCTGATCGGCTTGGCCGATACCTGATCTCAGGGGAAGCGCCCTCATCCGGGGCGCTTCCACCTGCGAGCTTCAATCCTGCCGGCCGTTGCCGGCGATTTCATCCAGTTCGCCGAGAATGGCGCTATGGGCTTCGTCATCGCCATGGCCGCGGTGAGGGATGGCGCCGTCTTCCAGCATCGCGTTCAGCGCGGCGCGGGCGCGCCCGACGCGGCTTTTGATCGTGCCGACCGCACAGCCGCAGATTTCCGCCGCTTCTTCATAGCTGAATCCGCCAGCCCCGACGAGCAGCAGCGCTTCGCGCCGTTCGGGCGGCAACTGCAACAGCGCACGATGCATATCGGCCAGATGGATCGGCTCCTCCTGCCCGGCCGGGGCGGTGAGAATCCGTTCGGCCACGGTTTCATCGTAATCGCCGCGAAAACGGTTGCGCCGCATTTCGGTGAGATAGGCATTGCGCAGGATGACGAACGTCCACGCGCGCATGCTGGTGCCGGGCTGGAACCGGTCACGCGCGGCCCAGGCCTTGAGCATGGTTTCCTGCACCAGATCGTCGGCCATGTCGGGCCGGCCGCAGAGCCCGCGGGCAAAAGCGCGCAGATGCGGAATGACGGCCGAAAGCTCACGCTTGAAGCCGGCTGGCTCTTCAGAGGCGGGGCCGCTCATTTGTTGGGGTCATCCAGTTTCGCCAGGAGATCCTTGAAACTGTCGGGCAGCGGTTCCTCCACCACGGAATCGTAGAGGCGGCGAAGGCCACTGGCCCAGTCGGGCTTTGCGACCGGGGGGTGAACTGCGTGCGTGCCACGCCCGGGCGCTGTTTTCTTGCTTTTGTCGATCATGCCGTTGCGATAAATTCCCGATGATCCCCGATGGTCGGGGAATCTTGCATTGCAATCTGGAACGAAATTCGACCGTACTTGTTCCCTTCGAGTGAGAATGTGAAGGGGGTTTGAGGGCTCCTGTGGAATCGGGCATCGCGCTCTGCCAATCGAGGCGTCGGAGTTTGGAATTTTCCGGCCGTACAATTGGGTATGAAAGACAAAGCAGGACGGCACTTGAGCAGTATTATGCCCGCCAGAATCGAATTCAGGCAATGGCTGCTGCGTTTCCCGCGTGCATTCCCTCTTGTTATATTCTTACTTAGTCTTGTTGTAATTGGCATCAGTGTCTATGCGATTGAAAAGTCCGAGGCGCAGAAAGAAAAAGCCCAGTTGCAACAGACCGCTTTGGCGGTCGGTGTTGCGCTCGAACGGCGCGCGGATGCCAATGCCGCTTATCTGCGCGCCTCCTCGGCGCTGCTCTCGCATCAGGCAGAAATCACCGGGACAAGTTTCAGCCGCCTGATCAGCGAACTGAAGATGCAGGACGATTTTCGCGGGGCGGAAAATGTCGGTTGGGGTCCGGTGGTGCCGCGGGCGGAGATTCCCGCCTTCGAAAAACGGATGACCGAGGAATATGGCCGCGCTTTCAGGATCTATCCGGCGCTCCGGCCGGATCAGGCCTACGCCATTCCTCTGGCCTATGTCCTGCCAGCAAACGAACTGACGCTCGGCGCGATCGGTTTGAACATGCTGTCCGATGACGGCGGGCGCGGCGCATTGAAGAAAGCCGCGACCAAGGAACGCCCGGTGGCGAGCGACAAGCTGGTGCTGATTCAGGGCAGGGGCATGCGTCCCGACGGCTTTGTCATGTACATGCCGGTGTTCGAAGCCAATTCCGGCAGCAAGAGAGTGCGGGGCTTCGTCACCAGCGCTTTCAATGCGCAGAAATTCCTCGAATCCGCGCTGCATAGTGAGCCCCTGGGTGGATACGGGGTGCGGCTGTACGATCGCAAGATCGCTCCGGATCGGTTGCTGGCGCAGGCGAACGCCCCGGAAAGGGAAGGGATGACCGTGGTCCGCGGGATGACGATCGCGACTCGCCCCTGGGTGCTGCAGGTGTGGGCGCCGCAGCGCGATACCTTGTCGCCGCTGTCGTTGCTGGCGTTGATCTCCGGCCTGCTGATCGCCAGCCTGCTAATGGTCGTTGCCCGGCTGTTGACGCAGCAGGCGCTCGAAGACCGGCTGGCGCTGGCGTGGCTGGAACAGCAGAATTCCATCCGCCTGTCGCTGACGCGTGAACTGAATCACCGGGTCAAGAACACTCTGGCGAACGTGCTGTCGCTGATCGCGCTGACCCGGCGCCGGGCGACCGATCTCGACAGTTTCGTGGATGGGCTGGACGGGCGGATTCGCGCCTTGTCGGCCACGCACAACCTGCTCACCCAATCGGAATGGGGGGCGACGCCTATCCGCGCCGTGATCGAAACCGAATTGGCTCCTTATACCAAAGGCGGGGAACATCTGGTGACGCTGACCGGCCCCGATATCGAACTGGCCCCCAACGATGCGCTGTCACTCGGGCTGGCGATTCACGAACTGGCGACCAATGCGGCGAAATACGGCGCGCTCAGCACAGCGCAGGGCAGCGTGGCCGTGTCGTGGCATCTCGTTTCCGATACGCTGGCGCGGATCGAATGGGTGGAGAAGGGCGGCCCGCCGGTCCACGGCGAAGGCAATCGCGGCTTCGGCCTCGATCTGATCGAAAAGATCGTGGCGCACGAACTGGGCAATCCGGTGGACTTGCGGTTCGAGCGGCACGGCGTCGAATGCGCGCTGACCGTGCCGGTGCGGCAGGCCAGCGAATTCGCCATTCGCGCGCGCCGTCAGCCCCGGCAAAGCGAAACGCCGCCTTCTGCCTGAGAAAGCGGCGGCAACACGGCGCGTTTTTCCGTGATATTTTGTTCAGGCGCGCGCGATGCGGCATGCAAACGCGCGCAGGGATGCCGAATGCCATCCTGCGCGCGTGGGGCTTCTTCCTGTCAGGGGAGGGGGCGGCTCGAACCGAAGAACAGCGCCTGGCTGATCGCGGTGCGAACGGTCACTTCCTGAAATGGCTTGGTGACCAGATAGGTGGGTTCGGGGCGGTCCCCGGTCAGCAGCCGTTCGGGATAGGCGGTGATGAAAATCACCGGCACGTCGCCGATCTGCAGGATATCGTCCACCGCATCGAGGCCGGAGCTGCCGTCGGCCAACTGGATATCGGCCAGAACCAGCCCGGGCATCCGTTCCGCCACGACCTGCCGCGCCTGGCTGCGCGTGGCGGCCGTCCCGCAGATCGTGTGGCCCAGCGAGGAGACGAGTTCTTCGAGTTGCATCGAAATCAGCGGTTCGTCCTCGATAATGAGGACACTGGTGGTCGATTCACGGTCGATTTCGGCGATGGCGTCGCGGATCAGGTCTTCCACCTCGTTTTCATCCCGTTCGAGAATCTGCGCGGTTTCGGCCACGGAGAAATCTTCCAGCGTGGTCAGCAGCAAAGCTTGGCGGTTGAGCGGGGTGATCGTGCCGAGCCGTTCGCGCACGGCCGCTTCGTGTTCGCCCGCGCCCGCGGCATCGCCCGGCGGAACGTCGAGATAGGCGCTGGACCAGACCTTGTTGAACGCATTGTAGAGCGGCACGCGCCCGCCGGAAAGCGATTCCTGCAAGGCCTTGTCGGCGAGGACCGCTTCGAGCGTGGCATGAACGAAGGCATCGCCGGTCGCCTGTGAACCGCTGAGGGCACGGGCGTAACGGCGAAGAAAAGGCAAATTGTTAGCGACTTGCGCGCTGAGCGACATAAAACCCCTTCCCGGTAGAGAGATGGCTAGCGTACTAGAAACTCATACGGCGGGAGCCTGTTCCTGACTTTTCGTGCCATCAGGTAATTTCCATGATCCGGTTTCGCGGCATGGCCGGGCAGCGCCCGTCTTTCCCTCTTTTTCGGGGGTTTAGAGAGAATTTTCAAAAAATCGTCTGGGCCGGGAACCGATGGCTTGGCCGGGCATTTCTCCCATGTCACCGCCGAGACCTCCCCCTCCCGTCCAAACGGCTGGTGATACGATCCCGAAAGGCCTCCGCCCGGAAACGAGCGGAGGCCTTTTTATTGGGAAACGGGAAATGGCCCAGGACCCGCGTGGGTCAGAGTGGTTTCTGATACACTCGGTATTCGCGGTTCACCGTGCTGTCGATCGCATCGGCGATGGCCACCATTCCCTGATTGTCTTCCAGAATCCAGCCGATCTCCCCACGATCCGCGCCGTAATGCGCCACCGCATTGCGGCGGATGAATTCGATCATCATGAAAGCGAGCTGGCTGGCGAGGCGGGAATTCTGCAAATCCTTGCGGACGCCCATCAACGGCACGCGCATGGTGCGGGTACGCGGCTTGCGCATCCAGGACAGCAGCTTGATCCAGTTGAACGGCAGCAAGCGGCCGTTGAACGGCTTGAGCACTTCGTTGATGTTCGACCAAGTCAGCATGAAAGCCACCGGTTCGCCGTCCAGTTCGGCGATCATGTTCAGATCTTCGCGAATCAGCGGCTTCATATGTTCGCCCGCGTACTTCGCCTCACGCTCCGTAAACGGCACGAACCCCCAGTTCTTGGACCAGGCATCGTTGACCAGTTGGATGACGATATCCGCTTCGCGCTTGAATTCCTTGAGTTCGACCTGGCGGACCCGGATGCGCTTGTTGCGTTCACCCGAGGCGACGATCCGCTGCACCAGAGGAGGGAATTCCCTGGTGATATCCAGTTCATAGGTGAGCATGCTGGTCGCCTTGGTATAGGCGAGCGCTTCGATCCATCCCTGATAAAGCGGCGAATGATGGCCCATCATCACGGTGGGATCGTGATCGAAACCCTTGACCAGCAGCCCCGGCTCTTCCCAGACGGAGAGGCTGAGCGGGGCCACGACCCGGGTCATGCCTTTCGCGCGCAGCCAGTCTTCCGCCGTGGCGATCAGCGCGTGGGCGGTTTCCTCGTCGGCGGCTTCGAACATGCCCCAGTTGCCCGTGCCGGGGCCGAGCCCCTGTTCGGGCGGCTGTTCGAGAGCGAGAAAATCGATATGCGCCGATATGCGGCCGACCACGTCCTTGCCCCGCCGGGCCAGGAACAATTGCATTTCGGCATGGTCGTGGAACGGGTTCTTGCCCGGTGTCAGAATCTCGACCATCTCGCGGCGCAGTGGCGGCACCCAATGCGGATCGCTGGCGTTGAGGCGATAGGCGCAGTCTATGAACGCGTTGAAATCGCGCTTGCCGTTGACCGGCGAAATGACGAGGGAAGCCTGGGTCACAATACGTGCCTTTGTGCAGAAAGATGCTGCACTGCGTACTCTCGCGGCAACTTGTCAAGCGGCGCGTCGTCCCCATCTAGGATGGGCGGCGCGATCCGGTATCGCGCCGCTCGTTATGCGTCTTGCGGCGCCATCGCCCGATGCGGGAAGGCCGGATATCGCTTTTCCGCGCGATGCGCTTGCGGGCATGGACATGTTGCTGCCACGATTTAAAGGCAGGAACGCAGGGAAACGGCCCCTATCGGCCATTGCGGAACGATTGCATGACTGCCCACGAAACCATCGACATTCCCGGTTCGCCCCAGCCCGCCGCGCGCGGCTGGCATGCCGCGATTCCGGATGACATGGACATGTTGCGCGCGGCGGTCGATCTGACGCGCGATATTTCGGCGGCCCGGCCGGGTATCTACTGGCCCGACATGCTGATTTCGGCGCTGGTGGGCTATGGCTGCATTGCCGTTGCCATTCTGGCGCGGAGCCCGGTTGTGTCCGTGCTGGCGGGGGTGGTCGCCGCGGTTGCGCTCTATCGGGCGTTGCTGTTCATTCATGAATTGACCCATATCCACAAGAACGCCCTGCCGGGCTTCCGCACCGGGTGGAATATTCTGGTCGGCATTCCGCTGCTGACCCCGTCCTTCATGTATGAAGGGGTGCACACGCTGCACCATGCCCGCACGCGCTACGGCACGGCGGACGATCCCGAATATCTGCCTCTGGCCCTGATGAAGCCGTGGTCCTTGCCGGTGTTCCTGCTGATCGCTGTGCTGGCGCCTTTCGCGCTGCTGTTCCGCTTTGCCGTGCTGGTTCCGCTCGGCGCGGTGATCCCGCCCTTGCGGACATATGTCTGGCAACGTTTCTCCGCGCTTTCCATCAATCCCGATTTCCGCCGCCGCCCGCCCGAAGGGGCCTTCAAGCGCATGGTGTTCTGGCAGGAACTGGGCGGCAGCCTGTGGGCGATCACTCTGCTGGCGAGCATCCATTTCCTCGGCTGGCGGCCGCTGCTGATCGCGCTGGTGATCATGTCGGGCACCGCGCTGCTCAACCAGTTGCGCACTCTGGTGGCGCATCTGTGGGAAAACGAAGGCGATGCGATGACGGTGACGGCGCAATATCTCGATTCGGTCAATGTACCGCCGCCCGCGTTCATGGCGCCGCTCTGGGCGCCCGTGGGGCTGCGCTATCACGCCCTGCATCACCTGCTGCCGAGCCTGCCCTATCATGCGCTGGGCGAAGCGCATCGCCGCCTGCGGGCGCAACTGGGCGGACAATCGACCTATGACAAGGCCAGCTATCCCGGCCTGTTCATGCTGGTCGGCCGTCTGGCTCGCAACACCATGCGCCGGGTCTGAACCGGCGGCTTCCGTCCAGGATGCCGGAGCGGGCAATGCGCGCCGCCCCGGCCCATGGAATCCTGTTTACTGGCCCGCTTCGGGCGCCTTGGGCTGTTCGTTGCCGGGCGTGGGGGTGGCCGTTTCGGTGGTCATCGGCGTTTCGGGCAGCGTGACATCGACGCCCGTATCGGGCTTGGTCACCCATTCGTCCGCTGGCTGCGGGGGTGTTTCAGGGGCGGGGAGCGCCGCTTCGGTCGCGCTCGGATTCTCGGTCGCTTCCTGATTTTCCGCTTTCTCGCCGCAGGCGGCCAGCGCGGCGATGCCCATCGTGATCAGGGCTGTCTTGGCCAGGGTCTTCATTCCGCTTCTCCTCGTTATGAAGCAAGGCCAGCTATTCTAACAGGCTGGAGAGCAGCGGTGAATACGCTTACTCCTCCGTCCGCATCAGCACCGTTTCACCGACCAGAAGGAACAGGAAAAACGGCCCCCACGCGGCCAGAAGCGGCGGATAACCGCCGAAATTGCCCATGGCGATGGCCGCGTTGTCTACCACGAAATAGGCAAAGCCCAGCGCCATGCCGATCACCGCGCGCACGAAAAGCTGGCCTGAACGGGCAAGGCCGAACGCCGCCACTGCGCCCAGCAGAGGCATGAGGAAAGCGGACAGCGGCCCGGAAAACTTGTGCCACCACGAAGCTTCCAGTTCGCCGGTATGGCGCCCGGCGGCTTTCAGCCGGTCGATCGACTGGCGCAGTTCGATCACGCTTTCCCCATCGGCATCGACACCGGTCAGCGATATGCGCTGCGGGGTGAGTTGGGGGGCGACGGTAAGCGGCGCGACCGGCTTCTGGACGGCCGACTGGACATCGAACGAAATCGGATCGGCCAGACGCCAGCCGGATGCGCCATAGGTGGCGGAGGGCGCACGCACTTGCTGAAGGACGATGCCCTGCGCGTTGCGGCGATACCAGGTGACATCCGTCATCCGCATGTCCGCGCCCCGGCCGGCAAGCTGGCCGATGGCGAGAATGTTGTCGCCATCGGCCAGATAGACGTTGGCCCGGACATTGGATTCCTTGGGCATTGGCCCGTATTTCTGCTTTTCCCAGACGTTCAGCGTGGCGGTGGCGCGGGTGACCACGCGTTCGTTGAACGCGAAGCTGAACGCGGACACGATCGCCGCCGTCAGCATTAGCGGAGCCAGGATCTGATGGGCGGACATGCCTGCCGCTTTCATCGAGATCACTTCGCTGTTCTGGTTCAGCGTGGCGAGCGTGATGATTGTCGCCAGCAGCACCGAATAAGGCAGGAAGCGCGCGATCAACTGGGGGACGCGCAGGCCGACATAGGCCCACAGCTGCGCTTCGCCATTGCCCGGATAGGCCAGGATGTCGCCGCTTTCGCTCAGCAGGTCGAGCATTTGGAGCACCAGCACCAGCATCACCAGCACCGCGAGGATACGGGTGATGAACGTCCGCGCGAGATAGAGCGTGAGCGTGCGCGAGGGGAAGAAATCAAGCCGCATGTCTGGCTTTCACGGCTTCCAGTCGCCGCTGTTGCGGCGAGAAGCGTTTCAGGTAACGGATAACCTTGGCATAGACCGATTCGAGGGCCCCGATGGCTTGCCCGCCGGGCACGAACGCCACGCGATAATACATCCACACGATCAGCGCGGCGAACAGGAAGAACGGCCCCCACAGCGCAATGAAGGGATGGATCATGCCGAGGCTGGCGACGTCGGCGCCGTATTCGTTCACTTTGTGATAGGCGACGACCAGCACGATCGAGACGAAGACGCCGAGCGAGGAGGTCGAGCGTTTGGGCGGAACGGCGAGCGCCACCGCGAGCAGCGGCAGCAACAGCATCATCACCACTTCGACCAGGCGGTAGTTGAGATTGGACAAGCTTTGCAATCGCTTGTCGTGGGGCAATTCCTTGTTCCAGCCGATCTTGAGCAGTTCGGGCAGGACATATTCGCGCTCTTTCTGCCCGCGCTGGCGGAATTCCTCGATCTTGGGCAGATCGATCGGCAGATCGTGCACAGTGAAGCTGAGCACGCGGGGCGAGGCTTTGCCGGTGTCCTGAATCAGCGTGCCATCCACCAGCCGCAGGATGATCGTATCCCGGCTGTCCGCCGTGGCGAGAAACCGGCCTTCGCGCGCGGAAATGGAAAGGACCTGCCCTTTCGCATTGGCGATCCGGGCGAAGACCCCGATCAATTTCGTGCCGCCGTCCTCGCTCCGCTCCACCCGTAGGGCCATGCGGTCTTTCAAGGTATTGAATTCGCCCACTTTGATCGAGGCCCCCAGGGCGCCCGAGCGCAACTGGAACTGCATCTGTTCATAGTAGTAGCGCGACAGCGGTTGCAGATAGCCGACGATCAGCAGATTCACGATCGCGAGCAGGATCGTCAGCATATAAGGCACGCGCAACAGGCGATTGTAGCCGAGCCCGACCGCGCGCAACACATCCAGTTCGCTGCTGGTGGCGAGCTTGCGAAAGGCGAGCAGGATGCCGAGCATCAGGCCCAGCGGGATTGCCAGACTGGCGTATTCGGGCAGGAGATTGGCCAGCATCTTGAAAACCACGCCGACCGGCCCGCCTTCCACGGCGACGAAGTCGAACAGCCGCAGCATCTTGTCGAGCACGAGCAGCGAAGCCGCGATGATGAAGACCGCGATCATCGGCAGCAGCGTCGCCTTGAGAATGTAGCGGTCTATGGCTGTCAGAAATTTCAAGCGGTTGGCCGTGATTGCGCGCGGAACGAGAGGTCTGCCCCGGCTATAGCGTGGCTTGCCGCCGAGGTCATGCATGTTTTGCGCGCGCCGGTACGCGCCGGGCGCTCAATGCGGCAAACGGCTGGGGGCAGGGCGGGCGGCGGTCAGGCCTTTTCCAGCGTGCATTGCAGCGGGTGCTGGTTCTGGCGCGCGAAATCCATCACCTGATTCACTTTGGTTTCGGCGATCTCGTAGGGAAAGATGCCGCACACCCCGACGCCTTTCTGATGAACGTGGAGCATCACCCGGGTCGCCTGTTCCAGATCCATATGGAAGAAGCGTTTCAGCACCATGACGACGAATTCCATCGGCGTGTAATCGTCGTTCAGCATCAGGACTTTGAACTGGCTCGGCTTCTTCGGCTTCGCGCGGGTCTTGGTGGCGATACCGACCTGGCCATCGCCTTCGCGCGAATCGTCCTTGTCGCCAGCGCGGGGGCGCTGGTCGCGAACGGCCGTGTGCATGTCCAGTTCTGTCGTCATAGGGGGAGAATATCGTATCGAAGCGGTCGGCTGCAAGGCCGCAAACCCCAAAAAGCGCAACCGCGCCGGGCTGCCGGCGGGCCGACCCGGCAAACGGGCAGGAAAACCGGGCCCGCAAACGAAACAGACCGGACAGTTCGCACTGCCCGGCCTGCTGGTGTCGCGCCGGGGGTAGGAGGCACCCGGCGCTAAGATATGAAGGTTCAGACGGCCTTCGAAACCTTGTCGACAATCAGGCTGACGCGGTTCGAAATCGGCGCGAACGTGTCGTTGCTCAGCTTGACGAGCTTTTCGGTTTCCTTCGAACCGAACGCAACGGCGGCGTCGAAGTTGCGGCGCATAAGTTCGCCCTGGAGCTGGAACAGCTCGGTCGGCGACTTGACAGCGGCCAGCTTCTTGAAATCGCCGGTGGCGGTTTCATAAGCGCTCTTCGTTTCAGCGACGTAGTCGGCGCTGATCGCCTTCACGCCGTTGGCGAGAATCTTGCCCGATTCAACAACGGCTTCGATGTTGCCCTTGGACAGTTCGCCGACTTCACCGGCAACTGCGCTGCCCTTGGCATAAGCGGCCTTGGCCTGGGTCTTTACGGTGCTCACAGCGTTGTCGAGCAGCTTCGAAAGATCTTTCTGCGTGGTGGCTTTGGACATGATCTTTTCCTTGATTTGGGGAATGGTCAGAGCATTTACGGCAGTTTTGACAGTCTTGGCCTTGCGCACGGGCGCAGCCTTCTTGGCAGCGGCCTTCTTCGCCGGGGCGGGCTTGGCCGCTACGGCAGGCTTCTTGCCAGCCTTGCGTCCCACGGCCTTCTTCGCCGGTGCAGCAGGCTTTGCCGACACGGCGGCGGCCGGTGCGGCCGGGGCCTTCACGGGTGCAGGCTGTGCTGCGGGCTTGGCCGCCGCAACGGGCTGGGCGGGAACCTTGACGTCAGCCACAACAGGCTTCGGCGTTTCGGCAATCTTCACAGCCGCAGCTTCGGGGGCTTTGGCTTTTTCGGCCGTTTCGATGGCCTTGATCTGGCTGTCGTTGGACATGCTCGCTCCTCGAACTTGGCCCCGATCGGGCTCATGTTGCAGTGCACAAAATAGACATCGCACATGCGAAGTCAAGTATTTTTTGTGCACTGCACAATAGCTCGCGGAGCGCGGCTTGAGGGCCAGTGCCGAGGAGGAGGGGAACTCTGTCTAAATCACTGCGGGAAAAGAGTAATCCTATCTTTAAATCGATCCTCAGCGGGTCTTGACGTACTGCCCCGGGGCCGGTTCTATGACGGAATCGTTCTTTCCGCCCGGTTTCCGCTTGCCGCGCGCGGCCACCGTTTTGTCGCCATGCGTGCGAATCCACTCGATCCAGTCGGGCCACCAGCTTCCCGGATGCTCCGTCGCCCCTGCGGTGAATTCCTCCAGCGAACCGGCCGGGTCTTCGTTGATCCAGTACTGGTACTTCCGCGCATCGGGAGGATTGACCACGCCCGCGATATGCCCCGAACCGGCCAGCACGAAGCGCATCGGGCCGCGCAGGTGCCGGGTGATGCGGAACACGCTTTCAGGCGGGGAAATGTGATCTTCGCGCCCGGCCTGGATATAGGCCGGCGTCTGGATGCGGGTGAGATCGATAGGCGTGCCGTCCGCGCTGAGGGCATCGGGCACCACCAGTTTGTTGTCGCGATAAAGGTCGCGCAGATAGGCCTTGTGCCAGAGCGCCGGGAGATTGGTGGTGTCGCTGTTCCAGTGAAGCAGATCGAACGCCGGATAGTCTTCCCCCATCAGGTAGTTGTTGATGACGTAGTTCCAGATCAGTTCGCGCCCCCGCAGCAGATTGAACGTGGCGGCGAGATAGCGCCCGTCGAGATAGCCGTCCTCGCTCAGTTCATCGACCAGCTTGAGCGGCAGGTCGTCGATGAAAATCTTGAGATCGCCCGCGCGCTCGAAATCGACCTGCGCGGTGAAGAACGTCGTGCTGGCGACCTTTTCCGCTTCGCCCCGGCGCGCCAGCACGGCCAGCGTCGCGGCCAGCGTGGTGCCCGCCACGCAATAGCCGAGCGTGTGGGCGGCGGGGACTTTCAGCCGTTCGCGCACCGCGTCGATCGCTTCGATCTGGGCCCGGATATAATCGTCCTGCGTCAGATCGCCCATCGAGGCATCGGCCGATTTCCACGAGACGACAAACACCGTCAGCCCCTGTTCCACGGCCCAGCGGATGAAGCTCTTCTTCGGATTGAGATCGAGGATATAATAGCGGTTGATCCACGGCGGGAAGATCACCAGCGGCGTTTCCAGCACTTTGGGCGTTGTCGGCTTGTACTGGATCAACTGGAACAGCGGGGTCTGATAGACGACATCCCCCGGCGTCACCGCAATATTCTCGCCCAGCTTGAACGCGGTGGGCGAGGTGTGAGTCAATTGGCCGCGTTTGAGATCGGCCAGCAGGTGCTCCATTCCCTTGACCAGATTCTCGCCCTTGGTTTCCAGCGTGCGGTCGACCACGGCGGGATTGGTGAGCGGGAAATTGGCCGGGCTCAGCGCTTCGATCAGCACGCGGGTGACGAACCGCATCTGGTCGCGCCGATCCTCGCTCAACCCCTCGAACGATTCGACCATCGCTTCGAGCTGTTCGGCGATCATCAGGTAAGTCTGATGGACGACGGCGAAGAACGGCTGCTCGCGCCATTTGGGATCGGCGAAGCGCTTGTCCTGGCGCGGCAGTTTCGGTTCGTTCGGCCTGTCTTCGTCAGCGGCCCCGCGGCCAAGGCCATACTGGCCGAGCACGCTGTCCCACAGAGTCATGCTGTCGGCCCACAGCTTCTGCTGGCGCTGCGGATCGGCCAGGGGCGACTGCTGGACGAAGCGCGTGGCCAGTTCCAGCCATTTGCCCGGATCGGTGAAGGGATTGGTGGGCATCGCCGCCCCGGCGCGCTCACTCTGGAATGCCAGCCACATGGTTTGCAGCCGGTGCGCGACACCCATCCATTCGGCCATCGCGCCCGGATCGGAAAACTTGTGCGCGGTCTGCGGCAGCATCTGCTGGAACCACTGCTGCGCCGCGTTGCCTTGAAGGGCGACCAACTGGCTGATCAGAGTGCCGAAGTCGGGTGATTGGTCTTCGCTCATCAAATCCTCCTCCCGCCATGCACGAATTTTCATGCAGCCCAAGGCGACATGTGGCAGGGGGATCGGCCATGATGCAAGGCGAAACGCCATTTGCGTGGTGGAGTTTATCGCCTAGAGTCATGGAAGCCCGGCAATCCCGCCGGCGAAAACGGAAATCTTAAGGTCATGGAAGACGAGTTTTACCGCATCAAGCGCCTGCCCCCCTATGTCATCGCCGAAGTAAACGCGATGCGAGCGGCAGCGCGGCAGGCGGGACGCGACATCATCGACCTTGGCATGGGCAACCCCGATCTGCCGCCGCCGCAGCACGTGATCGACAAGCTGTGTGAAGTGGCCCAGAAGCCCGATGCGCACGGTTATTCCGCATCCTCGGGCATTCCCGGCATCCGCCGCGCGCAGGCCAATTACTATGGTCGCCGCTTCGGCGTCGATCTGGACCCGGAAACCGAAGTCGTGATGACGATGGGCTCGAAAGAAGGGCTGGCCAGCCTTGCCACCGCGATCACCGCGCCCGGCGATGTGGTTCTGGCGCCCAATCCCAGCTATCCGATCCACACGTTCGGCTTCATCATCGCCGGGGCGACGATCCGTTCGGTGCCGACCACGCCTGATGAACGCTATTGGGAATCGCTCGAACGCGCGATGGCCTTCACAGTGCCGCGCCCTTCGGTGCTGATCGTCAATTACCCGTCGAACCCCACGGCGGAAACGGTGGACCTGGCCTTCTACGAACGGCTGGTGGCCTGGGCGAAGGAAAACAAGGTCTGGGTCCTGTCCGATCTCGCCTATTCCGAACTCTATTTCGACGGCAATCCGACCCGCTCGATCCTCGAAGTGCCGGGGGCGAAGGATGTGGCGGTGGAATTCACCTCCATGTCGAAGACATTCTCGATGGCGGGTTGGCGCGTCGGCTTCGCGGTCGGCAATGCCAAGCTGATTGCCGCGCTCAAGCGGGTGAAGTCCTATCTCGATTACGGCGCGTTCACCCCGATTCAGGCGGCGGCGTGCGCCGCGCTCAACGGCCCGCAGGATATCGTCGAGAAAAACCGCACGCTCTATCAGAAGCGCCGCGATGTGATGGTGGAAGCGTTCGGCCGGGCCGGTTGGGATATCCCGCCGCCCAAGGCTTCGATGTTCGCCTGGGCGCCGCTGCCTCCGGCGTTGAAGCATATGGGCAGCCTCGAATTCTCGAAGCAGTTGCTCACTCATGCCGAAGTCGCTGTGGCGCCGGGCGTGGGCTATGGCGAAGATGGCGAAGGCTATGTCCGTATCGCCATGGTCGAGAACGAGCAGCGTCTGCGCCAGGCGGCGCGCAACGTGAAGCGCTACCTCCAGTCGATGGGGGTCAACACCACGGCGGCATGACACGGCGGGCGCACGCAGTTTTTTGCGTGCGCCCCCAACAATTGCGTCAAAGCGGATTGCACTGCCGCCCGCCTTGGGCTAGTGGCCCGCTTCCCACGCAATTCTGCGCCTGAGGCCCGATGGCGGAGTGGTGACGCAGCGGACTGCAAATCCGTATACGCCGGTTCGATTCCGGCTCGGGCCTCCAGACTTTCGAACAAACCAGCCGATTGTCAGCTCCACCGTTCGGGCGTTTCATCCTTGCTGCTGACGCTGCTGTTGCTGGCGGACGCGCCAAAGCGCGTTCGTTTCATCCAGCTGGGGCATTTGCTGCTGGCGCGCGGGGAGAGCGTGCTCGTGCATCTGTTGCAGGGCCTGCCGCAACATCTGCCGCTGATATGCGTGCTGCCTGGCGCGCAGCCTGTCGCACTCTTGCTCCATGGATCGCGTTCCGTTTGCAAGGTCGGTTCGGCGCCCACTCGGGGCATGCGATCAACGCGCGGACGGCTTTCGGGTTTCGCGGTTTGCGGCGAAGGGCGTGCCGGGTGTGACGAAACGCCGGATCAGTGGCGCGCGCGCTGGAACTGGCGGTAGGCGCTGGGCGTCAGCCCGGTGAGCCGGCGGAAAGCGGTGGTGAACCCGGCAGGCCGCGAAAAGCGCAGCCTCTGGGCGATTTCGGAAATGGACAATGTCTCGTCCAGCAGCAGGGCGCGGGCATGATCGGCCCGCACGGCGGCGATATAGTCGGCCAGCGAACGCCCGGTGCTCTGGCGGAAAGCGCGCATCAGATGGCGGGCGCTGATGCCGCACAAGGTGGCAAGATCGCTGATGCGGCAGTCCCAGTTGCCGTCTTGCAGATGCTCGTCGATCCGGCGCAATTGCCACGGGGCAAGGCCGCCTGAACGCGCCGCCTTGCTGTCTTCGGCGAGAAGGCTGGCGAGTTCGCCGGACAGATAGATGCCCAGGCCTTCGATGATCGCGTTTGAAGCGAAGCCGGGCGCTTCCAGTTCGGAGACAATGCGTTGCAAAGCGGTGCGCACCGCGCCGTTGCGCACATTCATGCACTGTTCCAGGCGGGCCAGCGCGTCGATGCCCCCCATATCGCCGCGCAGGGGCAGAGTGCAGTTCAGCAGGCGGCGCGGCGGCACCGAATCGGCGCGGACCCTGATCGGCATCCCCGGGGGGATCAGCACGATGTTGCCCATCGAGACCTGCCATTCGGTGTTGTTGTTGCCGAGAAAGCACCCGCGCGAAGGATTGCTTTGCGGGGATAGCAGCAGGCTGAGCGCCGGGCGGTCGCGCAGATGGGTGCGGTCGATCCAGTCGGCGGCAGGGTGATCGGCGAGCACGACCTCGGTCTCGCCAGCGCTGAGCCTGCCGACGATGTTCCAGCCGAACTCTGCCAGATCGCTGTTTGCCATGGCGCGCAAAATAAGTCCTCGGCCGGGATCATGGCAAGCGTTGTGTTGCATGGCCCGCCCCCGGCCCGCGATCACAGCTTGATAATGCGGCACTCGGGAACGGGATGGGCATCCGCCTCGATCCAGCGCCACAGGCCGGTGCCCTTGCGATGGCCTGCCAGATCGATCCAGTTGCCGAAGCCCGGATCGCGGTCCGCGCAGACCAGCACCACGCGGCCATCCGCCTCGTAACGGGCCTGTGCGTTGTTCAGCCAGACTTTCTGATGCACGTGATCGAGCGATTCCATCCACCAGTTGTCGATCTGGAAATTCCACATGCGGCAGTTTGCGGGGGGCTGAACTTCGAGCACCAGTGCTTCATCCGGCGCCAGATCGAAATAGATATGGCCATACCAGATCTTGGGATCGCCGCCGCCGCGATAGAACACCGATTGATCGCCATCATAAATCCGGTTGGGCTGGCTTTTGAACCATTCGGACCAGTCCGCGAACGTGTTGGCGGTGCCGCGCACCCAGGCGGCCGAACCGCGCAACTGATCCGTGATCGCGGTGGGGGTCAGCAGCGCGGGGACTGCGGGGCCGTCGCCGATCCGTTCGATATGGAATTCGGCCGGGATCTGGGTCGCCTTGTCCTCGAACGTCTGCCGGATAATCAGGAAGGTGGTGTCTTGCGCCATCGGCAGCCAGTTGCCCGGCTGTTCCTTCGCGCTGACGATGATTTCGAAATTGCCATCGGCATCCAGCGCCACATCGGCGAATTCGATTTCGCCGGTGGATGTCATCGTGCCGTCGATGGCGTAGCGGTTCGCTTTCGATCCGATGCTGAGATAGGGTACGGTGCCGCGCTTGCCCCAGATGCGATAATCCCGGTCCCCGCGCACGACGGCCTGCTGATAGATATTGTCGGGATTGTCCGCCCCGATCTTGATCTTGTCATCGGTGAGCTGGAAAATCCGCGGAAAATCGGGATCGCCCGAATCCACCAGCATGTTGAGCGCGGTGCGCGTCAGGCGGCTGAGATAGCGCAATCCTTCGGCCTGATCGAATTCGCTGTCCGGCGCTTCCGCCCGGTCGAGCACTTCGCCCGCTTCGGCCAGCTGGGCGCAGAACTCGCGCCAGATATGCGACAGTCCGTGCTGCTTGCTTCCCGTGGGGCTGGTCATGATCGTCCTCTGCCTGTTTTCCCGGGGGCGATTTTCCTGCATTCCCGGGGCAGAGACCAGCCAATACGGCAGGGGGTCGTCCGTTTGTGGCGCCATGGCGAAAATCCGGCGCGAACAGGCGGCGCCCGGCGGGAAGCGGTCAGACGGGGCCGACTTGCGGCAGCAGCCGTTCGATATCGGCGGGATGGGCCAGATCGGTTCCGGGCGTCAGCACCGCCGCCGATCCCGCGGCGATGCCGAACCGGAACGCTTCCGCCGGGGTCTGGCCGCTGGCCAGGGCGAAGACCATGCCCGCCACGAAGCAGTCGCCCGCGCCGACGGTGCTGACGGCTTCGATCGGCAGAGCAGGAAGGCGGATGCAGCCGTCCTTGCTGGCCAACAGGGCCCCTTCGTGCCCCATGGTCACGGCGACGAGATCCGTCTGCCCGCTGGCGACCACGGCCTGCGCGGCGGCCGCAATCTCGCCATCGCTTTCGAGCGGCAGGCCGGACAACTGGCGCAGTTCGCCAAGGCTGGGCTTGAACAGGTGGATGTGCCCGCTTGCCAGCCCTTCGCGCAGCCCCGCGCCGGAACTGTCGAGCACCACCTTGATCCCGCGCGCCGCGGCGGTGGCGGCCACGCGCGCATAGAAATCGTCCGGTATCCCGGGGGCCAGCGATCCGCTGACAACGAGATAATCGCACGCGGCTGTCGCCAGAACGTCGAGGCAGGCCTGCCATTCGGCGGGTGCGACAGTGGGGCCCGCGGGAACGACGCGGTATTCCTGCCCGCTTCCCCGATCATAGAGCGAGGCGCTGATGCGGGTCGGCCCGGCGATGGCGATCGCCGTCCGGGGCAGCTGGTGCTGGTCCAGCAGCCCATCCAGCGCCACGCCGGTCGCCCCTCCGGACAGGTAATAGCAATGCGCATCGCCCCCCAGCCGTTTGAAAACCCGCGCGACATTGATGCCGCCGCCGCCCGGATCGTACTGTTCCTTGATCGTGCGCATCTTGTGCGTGGGAAAGACGCGATCGACTTCGTAAGCGGTGTCGATCGTCGGATTGAGAGTCAGAGTCGCGATGCTCGGCATGGGGGCATGATCACGTCTGGCGGGAGATCAGGCAAGGGCCGATTGCGATTATCCGGCCGCTGCGTCCGGTCGTTGAACTTGCGGCTTGCGCGGCGCGGGGCCCCGCCATTACAGTACACACGGAAGTCGTCTGGGATCGTGACGCATGAAATGTAATCGGCGCCTGTTTCTCGGCGCGGCCGTTGCGGGAACGGCCAGTCTGTTCGCCCCCCGTGCTTTTGCCCAGGTCCGCGCCGCCGAACGGCCGGACCTGCTGCCGCGCGCCCTGATGGCGCTCGATACCCATGCCTATCGAATCGCCAACCGCGATCTGGTCGGGCTGGTCGATTTCTCGGCCCATTCGCGTGAGGCGCGTTTCCATCTTGTCAGCGTGACCAATGGCAGAGTGCTGATTTCCTATCTCGTCGCCCATGGCAGCGGGTCGGACCCGGGCAACAGCGGCTGGGTGCAGCGGTTTTCCAACCGCCCCGGCTCGAACGCGTCGTCGGATGGCGCTTATGTGGTGGGGCCTTCCTATTATGGGCAGCACGGTTATTCCCGGCGGCTGGATGGACTGGATGCGGAGAACAGCAATGCGCTCCATCGCGCGATCGTGATTCACGGCGCGGATTACGTCAGCGGGCAAGTGGTGGAAAGCCAGGGCAGAGTCGGGCGCAGCCAGGGCTGCTTTGCCGTCAGCCGCCGCGATATCGGTGATGTCCTGGACCGGTTGGGCGTGGGCCACCTGCTGTTCGCGGCCAAGTAATCCGGCCTTTTCCTGAGCTAGGCCGGGGGAGGGCGGGAAATTTGCGCCCCGCTGGATAATTTCCGACAAAAGCGATTGCACCCATCGCGGAACGCCGATAGAGCGCTGCCCGCAGTGCCGCTTTAGCTCAGTTGGTAGAGCACATCATTCGTAATGATGGGGCCAGGTGTTCGAGTCACCTAAGCGGCACCACTTTTCCAATCATTTAGTAGACTTCCGCTCGGTTGGTAGATGTACCAATGTACATCTACTCTGCCGCTGCACCCGCGTTCTGCATGGACGAAGGCGTGGCCATGCGCCGTTTCCCGCTGCGCTATCGACGAGCGACGCCAAGCCCTGATCGCGGCTGCAAATCGTGCGGACCGACCCATCGGATCAGTTGGTTTGCGGCTTGATGGTGAAGCTGCGAATACGCTCATCCTTGCGCAAGGCGGCGACCAATTCGTCCATCGCCTCTTCGGTGTAACCGCTGGCAACGGCGGTATATTCAAACGAATGCCCGGTGAAATCCTGCCTGGTGACGCCGACTTTCAATCCATGATCCGCCAGAATCTGGCGAAACTCGGCGATGCTGCATTCTGCCGTGGCCTCGAACGCCACCGATATGTGCGCAATGCGGCGTTTAAGAGAGCGGTTTTCCGTTAGCGTCGCCGCGCCCAGGACCAGCACGGTGGCCACGGTTCCGGCGATCGCCAGTTGATAGAAGCCAATCCCGAAAAGCGTTCCGAGCGTTGCAGTGGCCCAGAGGGAGGCGGCAGTCGTGAGACCATGGACCGTGAAGCCCTCACGAAAAATGACGCCGCCGCACAGGAAGCCGATGCCGGTGAGAATGCCATGCGCCATACGCACCGGATCGATGCGAATAACGTCTATCGGCGTGTCGCTCAGCCAGGCCATTTGGTGCACCGCCGACACCATCAGCAGGCAGCAGGCCAGACTGACCAGGACATGCGTGCGCAGTCCCGCAGGGCTTGCGCGATATTCGCGCTCTGCACCGATGACAGCGCCTGCTATCATTGCCCCGACAATCGGCCAGATGAGCGTTTGGTCCAGGCCTTCCATGGCATCCTTCTTGAAAGTGTGGAGGCTTGCAGGCCGAGAGGCGACGAGGAGATGGATGGGGTTTCAGGCCAATCTATCGGGTTCTCCAGCCGCGTTCTTCCTGTTGCCCGTGTCTGAACCTCCTGCTCTGCAATCCGTTCCCGGCCAGCGTCGCGCGGCCATCATCCGCCAGGTGGTGGTGGGGAAGTGTGGGCTGTTGGGCCGCCCGTCATGCGCCCCCAATAGCTGATACAAGAAACCCCTCCGGAAGCTCCATGCCTCCAGAGGGGTTTCGCTATCGCTTGGTTTGCGATCAGAGCTTGGTGACGTCTTTGCGCGTCAGCGACGTGGTAACGCCCTTCTCCGCGTCGCTCAGCGTCGAGACCGGAATCCTGACGATGCGGCCATCGAAGATGATGCTTACAGCGCCATCGCGCACGCGATCCACACGCCCGATCCGGCGGCCGTCAGCAGAATAGACCATGACGCCCTGCTTCACGTTAGAAGCAGCAGCAGGTGCGCTGGCTTCCTGCGCCATGGCGGGCACAGTGGCCAGGGATGCTGCGATGATGAGAAATTTGATGCTGTGCATGTTGCAACGGACCTTTGAAAAGAAGCGATTTAAGGAATCGCCAAGGCCCCTATGCCGCCGCGATACAATTGTCGAGCATGATGATCCATGCTTCCATGTTCTTGATCTGGATCAGTCAATCCTGCCGTCCCCCGCTGTAGGACAGTCGCACGATCGCCGGGCGAAAGCCCCCCGTTGGCTGTGGAGCAAGGGATGTACGAGCATATTCTGATTTCGACCGATGGTTCGGACGTGGCGCAAAAGGGGGTCGAATGCGGCCTCGATCTGGCGAAAAGCCTGCGGGCCAAAGTCACGATCCTCACTGTCACCGAGCGGCTTGGCCATCATCGCGGGACGCTGAAATGGGACCCGGCATCGGGCGAACGGCCTGGTTATGAAGACAGCCTGAGCCAGGACGAAATCGCCGGCGAAACATTGGCTTCCGCACAGGCCACGGCAAGGCGGGCAGGTGTCGCGGCCAGAACGCTCCATGTGCGCGATGCGTGCCCCGCCGATGCGATTATCGGGGCGGCGCAAGCCGAAGATTGCCAGCTTATCGTGATGGCATCGCACGGGCGCACCGGGCTGGGGCGTGTCCTGCTGGGCAGCCAGACGTCCGCCGTGCTGGCGCGCAGTTCCATCCCGGTTCTGGTCGTGCGTTGATGCGATCGGCCGCGTGGATTTGCACCGGCCCGCAAGCGAGTCGCACGAAAATCCGGAAGTAGAGAAGATGTACTTAAGTCCATAAATTCAATTGGTTCTCCGAATCCTTCCCGAAGAATCTGCTTATTTCCTTGTAAGGAAACATTGTTTCCCAGGCGCGGATCTTGGCGCCTGTACAACCTGTATAACCTTTACACTGTGTCACATATTTGGGATATCTGGCGGACCACGAAGCTCACTTAAGAGAGCACGTGGAAGCACGCAGGCATTGCCTGCGATGATAATGAGGGGAGAGGGCAAATGAAATTACGGACAGTCCTGATGTCGTCGGTTGTCGCTGCCGCGACGCTGGCCGAACCAGCCTTTGCGCAAGAGGCGCAACAGGGCGGGCAAGGCACCCGGCTTGAAGAAATCATCGTCACCGCGCAACGGCGCGAACAGTCGCTGAAAGACGTGCCGATTTCGATCGCCAGTTTCGGTGAAGAGAAGCTGGCCAAACTGGGCATCGCCAAGATCGAGGATCTGGCGAGCAATGTGCCCAATCTGTTCGTCAACAATTTCAACGGCACCGCGGATACGGTCCGCCTGTTCATTCGCGGGATCGGCCAGAACGACGTATCGGTGACGCAGGACCCCTCGGTCGCGCTCTATATCGATGGCGTCTATGTCGGTTCTTCCTTCGGCGCGGGCTTCGATGCGGTCGATCTCGAACGGATTGAGGTGCTGCGCGGGCCGCAAGGGACGCTTTACGGGCGCAATGCCACCGGCGGTGCGATCAACCTTATCACGCTCAAGCCCAACACCGACAATTTCGGCGGCAAGGTGGAACTGAGCTACGGCAATTACGATTATCGCAACGCCAAGGCGTCGATCAATGTGCCGATTGCCAAGGATGTCGCTGCGTTCCGTCTGTCCGGGCTGATCACCAAGCGTGACGGGCTGTACAAGAACACCGGCCTCGGCAAGGATTGGGCGGAGCAGAACCGCAAGGCGATGCGTGCGGCCTTCCGCCTGCAACCCAGTTCGGACCTGACGTTCGACTATGCGTTCGATTATTCGCTGGTGAAGGATACCGGCAACCTTTCGGTGCCTATCGCCGGGGGCGGCAACTTCAGCACTCCGGTTTCCGGTCCGGTGTCCATTCCGGGGATCGGGATGGCGCTGCCCACGTTGATCGTGAAATATTCGGATCCTTTCCCGTTCAGTTCCAAGCGCCCGAAGAGCGCCGAGGCGCTGAGGGAATACCTGCCGTCGCGGTCCGAGGTCTATGGTCACACCTTCACTGCCGAATGGCAGGCGGCGGATCGTGTCACCGTCCGTTCGATCACCGGCTATCGCAAGGTCGACAGCCGGTCGTACACCACCAGCCTGCCGACGCAGACCGGACAGTTCGATACGATCCTTCTGCCACCGGGTGCGCCGGGCCTCCCCGCCGGAACCGTTCTAAATAGGAACGGGCCGTGGGCGGTCAGCGCGACGAATGCGCATACCAAGTATCGCAATTTCTCACAGGAACTGCAGATTCTTGGCGATGCCGATATCGGCGGCGGCAATCTGAATTATGTCGCCGGGGTCTATTTCTACGATGACCACGGCCGTCAGGATGCGCCGGGCGAAGCAATCACCGGCCCGCGTGCGCAAGCGTTCGCCGAAGTCGACAACCAGTCTCTGGCGGCTTTCACCGAGCTGACTTACACGCCGGGCGGCGATGACGGGCGGCTGCACATCACGCTGGGTGCGCGCTATTCCAGCGACAAGCGGGAAGCGAACCGTGTGAACGAGAATTCCCTCTCCTTCGCGGCACTGGGCGGCTTCACGGCGGACAATTGCGCGTATCTTGCCAGCACTTTCGCGGCGCTGGGGCAGACCTGTACGCCCGGTGGGGCGGTGCAGGGCGCGCGCTACAAGAAGAAATTCCACAATTTCAGCCCGGCGTTGACGATCGGCTACGATGTGAACCCCGATGTGCGCATCTATGCCAAGGCGGCCACTGGTTATAAGAGCGGCGGCTCGTCGCAACGTTCGGCCAACCCGACCAATTTCACCGAAGGGTTCGAGCCTGAAAAGCTGATGTCCTATGAAGCGGGCATCAAGGGCGATTTCTTCGATCGCCGCGTGCGCTTCAACATGGCGGCCTTCTATGTGAAGATCGACAACTATCAGGCCAGCGTGCAGACCGGTTCGACGCCGGGTGACCGCGACTTCGTCGGGATCGACAACAGCAAGATCTACGGCATCGAAGCGGACGTGACAGTGGCGGTGACGGAAGGGCTGCGCCTGAACGGAAGCATGGGTCTGTTGCACACCAAGTTCGGGCAGAGTTCGCTCAACGTGCTGCGCGATACCGGCGAAACCGTGACGGAAAAGTTCATCAAGCCGTTCTCCTACGCGCCGAAATTCTCAGGCACGCTGTCAGTCGACTATGATCGGGAAATTACCGATGATTGGGGTATCTCCACCCACATCGGCTATTCCTATCAGGGCAAGATGCACACTTCGACCAATCTCACCGATGATCGCATGCTCGATGCGCGCAATCTGGTCGATGCCAGCATTTCGCTCATCCGCAGGAACGTGGGTGGCGATGGCAGCGTCGAATTCAAACTGTGGGGCAAGAACATCTTCAACGAAGATTATCGCACGGTCGCCTTGGGCAGCTTCGCTTCGTTGAGGGCGCAGACGGTGGCCGAATTCGGCGAACCGCGCACCTATGGGGTTAGCCTGATCGGCAAGTTCTGATCGGTTGCCGGCATGGGGAGGGGCGCAGCCGTTATCCCCATGCCGGCCATCCAATGGGCGGGCAGCTTCGCGGCACATATTCCGTGGATCGACCGGCCTGAATTTCGCCCCGCCATGCGCCGGACCGGCGTATGGCGGGGTTTCTTGTTATAACACCGCTGCGGCCTTGCGCGGTCAGGCGCCGCTGACCGCGCGGCGTTCCACGCGGGCGAGCAGGGCGAAGCAGATCGCCGCCAGCACGAACCCGCCGATATAGACCTGTACCGCCAGATCGTAATCGCCCATCGCTTCCCGCAGCAGCCCGGCCAGCGGGGCCATGCCGAACAGGAACGGCAACGTGGCGAACCCGGAAATGCCCATCACGGTGGCAAAGCGCTGGGCGCCGTAGATGCGGGAGACCAGCACGCCCTTGGCGCTGATGAAGCCGCCGCCGCAAGCGCCGATCAGCACCGCATCGAGGATCAGAAGCGGATAGCTGACCGGGATGATGAGAATGATCCACACCACCGCCTGCAGCAGGGCGTTGGCGGTCAGCGCGACACTGGCATTCAGCCGGTCCGCCAGCCAGCCGAAAGCGACCGAGCCGATAATCCCCGTTCCGGCGGAGATCGACAGGAGCAAGGCAGCCCGGCCATAGTCCCATCCGGCTTCCGTCAACAGCGGCACCATATGGGCCGTCTTGCCCACCCCGGCACCCACCAGCAGGCCGGAACCGGCGACGAGCAGCAGAAAAGCGGGTGTCCTGAGCAGGGCCCAGGCGGAGGTTTCTGCCTGTTCCGCCTGCACTTTGCCCGTTTCATCCGCTGCGGTCTGGCCGCGTGCCATCTGCCCGACCTGCGCGGGCTGATCGATCACGGTCCAGATGATCGGGATCGCGGCCAGATAGCAAAGGCCCAGCAGAAGGCAGAGATCGCGGAAGCCGAGCAGCGGCAGGAGCTGGACCACGGCGAGCGGCACCGCCATCGCCAGGATCGGCATGTTGACCAGCCCGAGCGCGCGGCCCTGACCTTCCCTGTACCAGTTGGAAACCAGCGTATAGCACGGAATCGGGCCCATCAGAGTGATGCCGGGGCCGATGAACAGCCCATAGCAGACGAGCATTTCGAGCGCGCTTCCGGCGAAGGCGAGCCCGGCATAGCCGAGCGCGGCCTGCACGGCCCCGAACAGCATGAGCTTGCGGATGGAAAAGCGCTCTATCAGCCAGCCGAGCGCGGGGGAAAGCAGGCCGTTGGCAAGAATGATCAGGGAAATGCCCAGCGCCACCACCGACCGTTCGGTGTTCATCCGTGCTTCCATCGGAGTGACCAGGACACCGAAAGCGCCGTAAGTGAGGCCGATGGCGAGATTGAAGATCAGGAAGGCCTGCAACACCATGCGAGGCCCCAGAAAGCGGGGATATTGAACGGCCAATGGACACCTTCCCGATCCGGCGCAGCTTCCGAGGATTCTATTTATGCTGCGAGAATGAAGGCCGGGCTTTTCACAGCAATTGCGCCGGATCGCAAGAGTTCTTGGACAGCGGGCGGCTCAGCCCGGTAGGCGGGTCCACATCTGCGAACGGCAGCCGATGCCGCCGACCAGGCAGCCCTTGCCTTCCAGCCGGTCCTTGCCGCGCACGGTGATCGTGCCCGAGAAAGTCTTGCCGATATCGGGGACATAGACCCGCCCGCGCCAGACCCCGTCTCTCACTTTCCTGAAATCGCGAAACAGCGTCAAGCCGACCAGCGGTTGATCGCTGCCTTTCCGGGCATCGGCAATCGCCTTGTCACTGGCCCAGACGACCACCCCGCACATCGCCTGTCCGCACGGTTCCGCGCGGACCTGGACGCTGCCGCCGGGGTTCTGCCAGATGCCATAGGACCTGTCGGGTTTGGCCGCCTCTGCGGCGGTGGCGGTAAGCAGGATGGTGCACGCTATAACAGTCCGGGCCAGTGCCATCTTCGGTTCCTGATGTTGCCGTATATTGCCACTGCCCTGTTTGTGCCGCCGAACGGGGGCAGTGGCAATTGCGAAGCACGCCGCTCGGCCCACCCCTTCGCAACCTTCGATATCAGGATTGCCCGGTTCCTGTGTGCGGTGAGGCGATTTCTTCTTTCAAAAAGCTGCGGTTACCTTGCGCGGGATACAACGCAGCAAGGGGGATGGGCATGAGATGGCAGGGCGTTTCGGGCGTTGGCTCAGCCGTATTCCCGGTTGCTTGCCGTGTGGCGGTGCTGATGCTGGCGGGTGCGGCCTTGCTGTCCGGCTGCGAATGGCGGCCGGAACCGCGCAGTCTGAAGGATATGGAAAGCCGGATGACGGTGCGCGACGATGCGCCGCAATCGCGCATGGTTCTTCTGGAGCAGAACGGCGATGGGGCGAACCGCGCATGGGAAAGCAGCTTCCGCCCGGCCGGGGAGGATTCCGTCTTCCGCGCGGCTGAGGTCGCCCCGGACAGGCTGGCGGAAACCGAAACCCTGCTTTCCGAGCTGAAAGCGCGGGAGATGCCGGATCGCTCGATCCAGTTCGATTTGCCCGCCGATATCCTGTTCGATTTCGACAAGGCGGATTTGCGCCCCGATGCGGCCCAGGCGCTGGAAAAGGCCGCACGGCTGATCAGCGCATACGAACGCGCGCCGCTCGGTGTCGTCGGCCACACCGATGCCAAGGGGGACGATCCCTACAACGACCGGCTTTCGCTCCGCCGCGCTGAGACCGTGGCCGCATGGCTGAAAGAAAAGACTGGGCGCGATGCGACGGTGAAAGGCATGGGCGAACGGCAGCCGGTGGCCGCCAATGCCCACCCCGATGGCAGTGACGATCCGCAAGCGCGGCAACGCAACCGCAGAGTGGAAATCAGCCTCCTTCCGCCCCCGGCCTAGCAACAGACTTCAAGCAGAGAGACAGACCATGGCGCTCATCCCTTGCCCCGAATGCAAACATCAGGTTTCGACCAGGGCCGCCGCATGCCCGCAATGCGGCTATCCGATCGCGGAAAAATCCGGCCTGGCCCGCTTTGCGGAAAGCGATGCGGGCAGCAAGGCGGTTGGCGCCATCGGCGGCTGGCTGATCGCGCCGTGGGTGGCGCGGGCGGTGGCGGTCATCGC
Source organism: Caenibius sp. WL (assembly GCF_019803445.1). NCBI lineage: Bacteria > Pseudomonadati > Pseudomonadota > Alphaproteobacteria > Sphingomonadales > Erythrobacteraceae > Caenibius > Caenibius sp. WL. The sequence goes on along the minus strand of NZ_CP081844.1, from coordinate 3,334,733 downwards.
TTTTGCCATCGTCGCGATCGTGATGTTTTCGATGGGCCGGTAACAGGCGGGCGCCATCAGGGGGCGCCGTAGATATAGCGCCCTTCCTTTACGGTTCCCGAAACCTTGATATCCAGCAGCCGTTCCGGCGATGTGGCCGTGGGATCGCGGTCGAGAATGACGAGATCGGCCAGCTTGCCGGGTTCCAACGTCCCTTTCACATTGTCCTCGTGCAACTGGTAGGCGGCGTTGCGCGTCACTTCGAGCAGGGCCTCATAGGGCGTGACCCGCTCTTCCGGACCGAGAATGTCGTTCGAGCGTGTGCGGCGCGTGGTGGCCGACCAGATCATGCGCATGACATCGGGCGGCACCACCGGGGCATCGTTGTGAATGCTCGGGTGCAAGCCCAGATCGAACGCGTCGCGCTGCGGCGAGATATGTTCCGCACGCGGCAGGCCCAGTGTCACCTCGCGGTGCCAGTCGCCCCAGTAGAACGTATGCGCGGCGAAGAACGAAGGCTCGATATCCAGCGTTTTCATCGCTTGCAACTGGTCCACCCGCGCCGTTTGCGCGTGGATGGCGATGGTCCGCTGCATCGGTTTGCCGCGCGTCTGCCCCACCGCCTGCACACTGTCGATCAACTGCTGGATCGCCGCGTCGCCATTGACATGGACGAAGACCTGCCAATCGTGATCCGCCGCCTTGCGCAGGAGCCCCTGCAGCACGTCATCGGGAATCTGGCGATAGCCGCTGTAGTCCTTCTCCCGCCCATGGGGCACGATATGGTAGGGATGCGTCAGCCACGCGGTGCGCCCTTGCGGCGATCCGTCGGCAAGAATCTTCACCCCCGCCGCGCGCAGGTGCTGCGTGTATGTCCGTGAAAAGGGAACCTGCTCCAGCCCGGTCGGCCATGCCTGCATCAGGGGCAGGGCATGAATATCGATGAACAGCGCGTCCTGCTTTGCCGCGGTCTCCAGCAGAGTCCATGTCTCGGGCAGGGCGGCGCCATCCTGCGCCGTGGTCAGGCCGTAGCTGGCATAGATTGCCTGCGCTTTCTTGAGCTGCTCAACCTGCTTTTCCGGCGTGGGCCGCGGGGTGATGGCGTAAGCCACGAAGATGGCGCTTTCCTCGATCACGCCCGATGCCGTCTTGCCATCCGCTTCGCGCCGGATGACGCCGCCCGGCGGGTCGGCATCGGTATGCAGCAGTTTCGCCAGTTCCAGCGCTTTGGTGTTCAGCACGGCGAGGTGGCCTGAAACATGGGCGATCAGGATCGGCCGGTCGGCGGAAACGGCATCCAGTTCCTGCCGGGTCGGATGGCGCTTCTCCACCAGTTCGGCATCGTCATAGCCGGTGCCCATCACCCATCCGTCCGGATGGGTTTGCGCATATTGCCGCAGGGCGGCTTGCAGGCTGGCGATATCCGAAACCGGGCCCACCGGCGGAGGCTGCAACGCGGCGAGATCGGCCTGCTGGCCGACGCCGGTGATATGGCCGTGCGCATCGATAAAGCCGGGCAGCACCGTCTTGCCTTGCAGATCGACCACCTTGGTCGTGCGGCCCCGCATACGCTCGATCTCGCTGTCGCTGCCGACGGCGAGGATCTTGCCATCCTTGACCGCCACGGCTTCGGCCCGTGCATCGGGGGCCGTCATCGGCACGACATTACCATGCAGGAACACCATATCCGCTTTCGCCGCCGCGAAGGCCGTCGTCGCCATCAGCAGGCCCGCCAGCGCGATCCCCGCAGCCCCTCTCCGCGCGGCCCGGCGATGCCCGGTGCGCAGCGTCAACGAAAATGCGGACATGCCATTCCTCCCTTAGCGGCGGTGGATCGCAGGACCTGCCACCGGCGCGATCAAACTATTCATGGGCCAAATCGGCGGCGCTTGGCCGAACCGCTTCCTTGGTGCACCGCGCCCGGCTCTATCGCAAGTGGCCTGTACCGCTTTCCACCGATCCACGGGTAAACGGGTAATTTGCGGGGCTGCCTAAACTGTTCTGTAAAGGTGTTCGGCGTGTTTCAGAATGGCTTCCTGTCCCGCCGTCTGAAAGGGAATGCGCAAGGCGTCCAAGGCAGATGCCACATCGCCAGCCTGACCGGATGCTTCATCAAGCAGAACCACAGTGCGCGCCGCCGGAGCGAGCAGACGTAGCGCGAGGCTCATCAGCCATGAATCCGTACCGTCCATAGCCAATCCGCCGCGCTCGAGACACTCTCCGGTCAGCACGAGCATATCGATCCGGGGAACAGGGAATCCTTCCTGGAGGAGCATGGCATCGGTCGCGCCGAAGATCAGCAGATCGACCGCGCGGTTCATCGACAGCATCTGGCCTGCGGCGAGTTGCGAAACCGGGCCCTGTTCGAGCAGAGTCGTGCCGATCGCAATGCCCGCCCGGTTGTGCAGTCCGGCACGGATGCCTTGGCCTGCCAGCGCAAGAGCGAGTTGGTGCGAAGTGCGTTCGGCCGTCTGCCCGCCAAGCACGGCGATCACGGGAATGTGCCCATCACCGCCCAGCATCGTCTGGAGCAGCAACGGGTAAAGATGATTGCCTGTTGTGCCGCCCAGCTGCGGTTGGGCGTTGATTTCACAGATCATGCCGCCACTTTGCTGCCAGCTTGTCGCGATATCCGGGATGATGAGGTCGATCCCGGCAACATCCAGTTGCAGGGCTTGCGCTGCGCGGACAGCCAGAAGGGCGTTGTCGGGATGCATTCTCTCGGTGACGGCCACCGGCATGCCGCCGCTGCTGACATTGGAGGACCGCCGCATCCGGACGAACAGGCCCGCATCCGGAATTGCATCGATGGCCAGACCTTCGCGGGCGAGAAGGCCCTGCGCTTCGTCATCCAGCTTGAGCCGCTTGAGCGGAGTATGGGGCCCTTCGCCGCGCGCGGGGTTCGTATTGGCCGCGTCCACCAGTTGCTGAATGGTGGACACGCCGTCTCCCACGACCCCGGCGGGTTGTCGTTCCACGGCCCACACACATTGGCCGCGAAACACGGTCAGACGGTAATCGTTGCCTTTGACGAATTGCTCCACGAGGACGAGATGCGATTTCTGCCTCGCCACTGCGTAGGCCTCGCGCACTTCATCCGCTGTTCGCAGATCGGCATGCACGGCGATCCCGCCGTCCTTGTCGGCCGGTTTGACCACGACGGGATAGCCCAGCTGTTCGGCGATCCGAAGCGCCTCATCCTCATTCCCGGCAAGGTGATGCAAGGGCACGGGGAGGCGATGGCGTCGCAGGATCAAGGCTGCTTCGTGCTTATTGCGCGCAAGGTGCGTGCCCAGCACGGGTGTGAATTGGGTCAAAGTGCTGCTGAACAGAACGGATTTCCGTCCGAGGCCATACTGGATGGCCTGTATGCCCGGCAGTTCCTGAAACGCGATGCCGTTTTGCACAGCGGCGCAGAGCATGCGCGGCACATTGCTGTTGCGTGGTCTTGTATCTTGCAACAGCCTGAATTGCTCATGCCATGCCTGCCGCGCGTCCGCCCTTTCTTGTTCCGGGACCGTGCCGCGCGCCAGCGATTGAAAGAGTGCCAGTGCCTGAATAACGAGGTTCATCTGCGGCGTTCTGCCGAATGCCAAGCCCGGTATCGCGAACGTAGTGGTAGGGGCGTCGATGCCTACGCAGCTTGTCGTTTGCGCAATCGGCAACTGGGCGATGATTGCAAGGTGATCGACGGTTCGCGCAAACCATTTGATCGTTGCGATATAGTCCGTTTCGTCAGCTGGAACGGCATCGTTGACCGGGGGCAGGGGCGGCAGATCGGGGAGCCCGCTGAAAAGGCCCCGAAACTCCTCCCACAATTCTTGCCGCCGGTCACCGGTCAGCGAAGGGATGGTGACGTTGAGCAGGATGGTGGGATAGCTGAAGCCATAGCCATAGCCGGGCATGAGTTGCACTGGCCCGACCACCGACCAGGCTTCGCGGTTCGGGTTGGCATCGGTTGTCATCGTGTCGTCGAATGCCGTTCAGGTTTCACGCAGGCAATGGTCAGCAGCGACCAGTTCATGCCGACCCGCCCATCGGGCAGATTTACGATGCCCAGTTCCCGTTCGATGGCATCGGCTGCGGCGTGAGGGGTGCTCTTGCAGATATCGAACAGGTGATAAGCGAAATCGCCCATTCCTTCACGGTCTATGAAATCCCAGGTGAAATTCTGCTGTTGGCTGGATGCGATGTGCCAGCCTGCGGCCTGCAGTTCCTCGAACGTCCGTTCCCCCAGATACCTGCCGTCATGGCCGGTGCTGTTGTGATCGCCGACGAACCCATCGAGAAACCGCGCGGCTGCGCTGCCTTCGGCCACGTCCGACAGGATGAAGCGCGCGCCCGGCTTGAGAACGCGGGCGATTTCCGTGAACAGTTCGCGCTTGTCCTCCAGATGATGTAACCCGGCCAGGCTGACAACCACATCCAGTTCGTCATCATCCCACGGCAGCGGGAGCAGCGGCCGGCTTGCCGAAGCGCTTTGGCCCGTGCCGTGATTGGTGAAACTCGCGCAGGGTTCATGCCCTTCCCAGATCGCTCCGGAAGGCAGGTAAGCTTTCAGATAACCGCCGCCGGCGGGGATATCCCCCACGCGCATGCCCGGCTGGATATCCGCGAGCTGGAGAAGCTGGGCGAATTCCGCTTGCCGTGCATCGGGGTAGCGATGCATCGCAAAATCGTATGCGGCCCCTCTCTTGTCGAACAGTTCCGCGTAGGATTGCATAAGGGTCCCCTACGCCTTCACCGCTGCAAGCGGGTCGGCGTTGGATGAGATGATGTTCGAAAGTTGGATGGCTTCACTCCACCCACCCCTTGTCCGTTCCTTGCCGCACTGGCGGGCTGGCTGCAACTGCTGTCGTTATCGCGCCACCCGGCCTTAAGGCAGATTCTCAGCCCAGCGGGCGACGCGTTCGAACAGGTGGGTGCGGCTGGGATAGACGAAGTGGTTGTGGCGCGTTTCGGGAAGCACCAGCAATGTCACTTCGGGACTGGCGCCATAAGCCTGCGGCGTGCGGTAGGGATCGCCGTGGAGATCGCTGTCGCCAAGGGCGATCAGCACAGGCACGGTGATCGATGCCGCATCCCCGGCGATGATTTCGGGGAGCATGGCCATCAGGGACGGGGTCATCATAACGCGTTCGATGGCGGCCGCTGCCGAAACGGCGCGCTTGGTGGGCTGGGCCTGCAATTCATGCCACGGCCCTGCGGGAAAGCGCTTGCGGGCGAGTGCGACCAGATTTTCGCGGGCATGGACGACATCCAGCGCCCGGTCCGCATCCGTCAGATGTGCGGGAACCCCGGCAGTGTGGAACCCCATCAGAGCGAGCCCGTCATGCTGGCCCGCGCGGGCTTGCTGGACGATCGTCATCAGGGCGCCCAGCGAATGCGCCGCGCCGACCGAGCGGAGCGCGGGCATCGCCGGAACGCCCGGAACGAGGCCGCCCTCGCGCAGGCCCGCCAGAATGCGGTCCGTCACCAGTGCGGCCGCATCGGCGGTGCGGTCGGGATGCAGCAGATAGGCGTCCGCCGGACAGGTGCTGTCCCCCGCACCCAGCGGATCGATCAGGACGACGGCATGGCCACGGGCGAGCATCGCCTGCGCGAAACTCGCTTCCGCTTCGCCCGGGGGTGTGGGCAGATCGAAATAGCGCCGGTTCATCCCCCCGCCGGGCAGGCAGACGAAAACGAGATCGGGCACCTGCCCTTCAGGCAGCAGCACTTCCGCGGCAAGCTGCGCCGGTTCGCCGAAGCGGGCGATTTCGGTGACATCGGTATCGATGCGATGGCGGATCAATGTGGCATCCCTTCCCATGGCGCGGTATCCGGATGGCACAATGCCAAATCCGGGACAGTGTCAATGCGCTTGCCCAATGGCGTACGCGATCAGCGTGTATTCCGCAGAGTCAGCATATAGGCCGACAGGCTATCAAGCTGTTCGGGCGCGATCTCGAAATTCATCATCTCGGGATAATTGTGGGAATCGCGCAGCCATGTGGCGAGCGTTTGCGGCGTCAGGCCGGGCGTGTTCACGATCACTTCGAAAGCGGGGGCCTGCGGAATGGGGGAGAGGCTGTTTCTGGCCACGCCATGGCAGGATGCGCAGTGGGCGGCGGCAAAGGCCTGACCCTGCGCGGCGCCCTGAGCCGAAGAGGTAGGGCTTGGTGTGGCAGGGCGGGGTGCAGCGGCTTCGGGCGCCGGGGCGGGGCTGCAGGCGGGCGTCAAAACGCAAGCAGCGAGAATGGCGAGAACGCGATAGGTAGGCATGGAAAGCGCATACCCGGCGATCGTGCCGTCAAGCAAGGCGCATGGAGGGGGGGGCGCTATCCACCGGGGAATCGCCATGAAAAAGGCCCCGCCCGCATCCCGTTCGGGTCAGCAGGCGGGGCCTTTCATTCACTTGGGCGAAGGTCAGTCGACCTTGGCTTTTTCGACCGGCTCGTTCTGGGCCGCGGCTTCGACTTCGGCGGCCTTCTGCTCGGCTTTCGCGCCCAGCTTTTCAGCCGCGGCACCCGCCTTGCTGGCCGCTTCGTCCGCCTTGTGCGCGGCGGCATCGGCGGCCGAACCGGCGGCCTTCGCCGCGTCTTCCGCCGCGTTGCCCGCTGCATCGGCGGCCCGCTTCATATCCTCGCTCGCGGATTCGGCGGCGTTGGATGCATGATCCGAAGTTTCCTGAGAACAGGCCGCAAGCCCCAGACCCATCGTCAGGGCAGCGGTAAGAGCAAGTTTCTTCATGGTGTCCGATCCTCTATGATTTGGCCCCTGTGGTGAAAAACCTACGCCTTGGGCGTAGCTGCCGCCTTATCCGCTGCCGGGGCGGCAGGGGGGCGGGCAGTCGGCATGCGGTCCTGCCGGTCGCGGTAACGCTTCATCGCATAGCCGCCCGCAGCCACCGCAAGGAGACCCAGCGGCCAGCGCCGCGCCAGGGAAATGGCCCCGGCGCCCAACGCGGCACCCATGGGGCCGTCAATCCCGGTAAAATGGCGCGATGCGCGTTCGCCAGCAACGGCGCCAAGAATCTTTCCCAGCATGGCATTCTCCAAAATTGTCGCATCGGAAAAAGCGATCCATGGCCGAAAAAGTTCCAGCCTCCCGGGGAATTTGCCAGCACGCCAAGGGCCTGCCTCAACGCATTCTGGAAGAATGGAAGCAAAAGAGCGGGGCCCCGGAAAGGCCCCGCCCATCAGATATTGAGAACGCTCCACGGCTTGCCGACAAGTTCGCCCGCCGCGGCGACATCCGCTTTTTCCATCACTTTCGCGATATCTTCGTTCAGGATCTGGACTTGCGACATGCCGCCGTTCGGAAAGCGGATCAGGACAGCCAGAGCGACCTCCCCATCATGCGTGGCGGTGAAGCCGATCGATTCAATGGTTGCCGTCATCCAGCAACATTCAATCCATGCCCGGCATCGCCATGGGGGCGTGCGGCGGTTCGGTGAAGAACAGGTCCGACGGCGTCATGCCGCCGCCGCCGGGGCGGAACGCGAGGAACAGGTTCCAGCTCGTCAGCTTCTGGACGGCTTCTTCCAGCGGTTCGTCAGGCAGCAGGCGCTTGGCCAGGGTTTCGAACGTGTCGCCGAACTCCGGCTGGATGAAAGCGCGCCGGGGCGGAATGGTGACGTTGTTAAGCATGGTCTATCTCTTTTCCAGTCTCAGGCGGCCTGCGGAACCACGGCACCGTTGCGGGCATCGGTGTAGCCGGTTTCGACATGGTAGGCGCGCTGGCCGTTGACGAACACTTCGCGCACGCCTTCGGCCTGGCGAATGAAGCGGAAACCGGGGGCGGGCAGATCGTGCACCGCGATTTCCGGGCCGCGATCGATCGTTTCCGGATCGAACAGCACCAGATCGGCCGCATAGCCGGGCTTCAGCAGCCCGCGATCCTTGATCCCCCAGATGCGGGCGACATCGTAAGTCAGCTTGTGGACCGCCTGTTCGACCGACATCGCGCCCAGACCCCGGACATAATGGCTGAACAGGAAGCCGGTGTCGCCATAGGTCGAGAAGTTGGTGACGTGCGCGCCGCCATCGCCCGCGCCGATGCCGATCAGCGGATCGGCCAGGAAATGCGCGATCTTGTCGGTGCGGCTGTGGCCCAGCGATTCAAGGCCGAACGAAGTCTGCAGATCGTCCGCCAGCGCGATATCGATGATCGCATCGGCCAGATGGCAGCCGCGTTCCTTGGCGATATCGCCGAGGCGGCGGCCGACGAGGTCCGCGCTGGCTTTGCCCGGGCGTTTCACGAACGCGTCGGCGAAATCGAGATGGAGGCCGATCGGCATCATGAAATTCTCGATTTCGGCCCGAAGCTTTTCCCGGTGTGCGGGATCGCGCAGCGCGGCGATCTTTTCCTCGTGCGGGAGCAGCGTGGTGGCCCACCAGGTCGGCAGCGTGGCGAAAGTCGACATCGGCGCGGTGAGATCGAACGAAAGGTCGATCGGGCGGGTCTGCATCTGCGGCACCACGCGCGCACCGAACGCCGTCTGCAAACGCACGCGTTCATGCGCGATATCGACCAGATCGGGCGAGGAGTTGCTGTCGAACAGCGGCGAAAAGGTGACGGTGAGATCATGCTTGCGCGACAGATCGGCCATGATGTCGATCCGGGCGCAGAGCAGATCCGGGTCCCAGAATTCGGGCACGATCTGGAGAATCGCACCGTGTTCGCCCAGCGTGGCGCACAGCGCGTCAAGCTCACGCGGTTCGGCGAGGCGGGCGGGAACCGGCATGTTCTCATGATCGATGTCGACCCACGAACCGCTCATCCCGATGGCGCCGTCGCGCAGGCATTCGGCCAGCGCTTCCTGCATCGTGGCGATTTCGGCATCGGTCGCCGGGCGCTTGCGCGCATCTTCGCCCATCACCCACAGGCGCAGCAGGCTGTGGCCGACCAGCGGCGCGATATTGATGCCGAGCTGGCTGCGGATGGCGGCGATATATTCGCCGAAGGTTTCCCAGTTCCAGGTGAGGCCCGCGTCGAACGCGTTCTGCGGCATTTCCTCGATCTTGCGGAACGTCGCGCCGAGCAGTGCGCGGTGCGCCGCACGCACGGGGGCGAGGCTGAGCGAGCAGTTGCCCGGAACGATCGTGGTCACGCCATGTTCGAGCGCGGGCTGGGCGAGACCATCCCACACGAGCTGCGCATCGTAGTGGGTGTGCGGATCGATGAACCCGGGCGCGAGGACGAGGCCCTGCGCGTCGATCGCTTCGGCGGCATCGCCCGTAACGTCGCCGACCGCCACAATCCGCCCGTCACGCACGGCGACGGAACCGGTGAAAGACGGGCCGCCCGAACCGTCGCAGATGCGGGCATTCTTGATGAGCAGATCGAAACCCATAGCGTCCTCTCAAACCTTGCTGGGGATGGGCGGGAATCGCCCGCACGTCCATCCTATTTACGGTACAAAACGTAACGTATAACATTCCGATATAGTGAACAAGGTGTAATTTAATCTTTGTGATCCGGCCCGCTTGGGGGCTAGAACATGCGTTATGACGGAACGGAGAATAGCATGACCCGCGAGGTTGGCGAAACGGAAGGTGAGCGCAAGCCGAGAACGCGCGGCCGGCCGCGCAACCCCGCCAACGACGCGGCGATCCTGGCCTGCGCGCGCGAAATCCTGGCGACGCAGGGGGCCGATGCGCTGACATTCGAGGCGGTGGCGCAGGCAACGGGCATTTCACGCGTTTCGATCTATCGCCGCTGGCCCAGCAAGGCGCATCTCGTCACCGATATCGCCACACGCGGCAATACCGTGTTTCCCGATGTGATCGAGGAGGAAGGGATGCGCGCGGAAATGCGGGCCATTCTCACTCTGCTGCACGATCGCTACAGCCAGAAGGATGTGGCGGCGGCTTCCATCGGGGCGCTGGTCGCCTGGCAGCGCGATCCCGCCTTGCGGGGCGAACTGGAAGCCAGCCAGGAACAGGAAGCGCGCGAGATGTTTCGCGGCGTTCTGGCCAAGGGCAAGGCGCGCGGCATGGTGCGCAAGGATGTGGACAGCGATGCCCTGTTCGACATCGCGGTGGGCGCGATCGTCTATGCCAGACTGATCAGCGCGCTGCCCGACCGGACGATCGATATCGAACAGATCGTCGATATCATCGTCCGGGGGACGGAGCCGCGCTGACCGGGTCCCTCAACCCGATCAGCGCATGCCGCCGTCTTACTTGGCCAGCGGCTGGCCGCTTTCGCCCTTGCGGTCGAGAATGCCGGTCAGCTTCAGCAGCGAGATTTCCGGGGCGCCATCTTCCACCGTCACCCAGGCCAGATGATCCATCTCGCCCGGCCCGTGCTGGTGCGAAATCGCCCCCGCAGTGCCCATGGTGATGTAATCGCGGCCGTTGCGCTGGTCATACTTGTAATAGTGATTGTGGCCGGCGATCACGGTGTAGCCGCGATTGCCCAGCGCCTTTTCGATGCGGTCGAATTCCGCTGAATTGAGCGTCCAAGCGGGCTTGTGCATCAGCACGAATGTCCAACGCGCATCCTTGTGGCGTGACAGGACATCCAGCGCCCAGTCGACCTGCTTCTTGCTGAAGCGCGCGCCTTCCAGCGCTTTCATCGCCCCATCGGACTGGCCTTTGGCGCGGTTGGCGTTCACATCGCCCAGCGCTTCCTTCAGCTTGGCTTCGGTCCCCACCGGATCGGTGCGCATGCCCATGGCCATTTCGCGGAACATCTTGGCGAAATCGGCGGGCATGTCCATCGGCGGATCTTCCGTGTCGAGGACGAGGAACAGCGCGCCTTTCCAGGTGAAGGCGTAATAGGGTTCGCCCCGCCGTTCGCGCCAGCTGTCCAGCATGAGCTGGTTGCCGAGATCGTGATTGCCCGGCACGAAGAAGAACGGGGTCTTGGATGCGGCGACGGCGGTTTCGATTTCCGCCCATTCGCTGGCCAGTTCGGCGGGGTCAGAGGTGTACCCTTCGAGCAGATCGCCGACGTTGATGATGAATTCGGGCTTCAGCCCGTCCGCCTGCTTGACTGCCTGTTCGAACACGCCGGGCCGGGCCAGGCCGGTCCGGTCGCCGACCACGACGAAGCGGATGGTGTCGGGGCGCGCTTCCGGCGCCTTGGTCCAGCCGTTGGCTTTCTGGCCGGGCGCATCGGGCACGAAGGCGGGCTGTTCCGTCTGTGCGCCGGCGGCGGTGGCCAGCAGGGCGGCGGACAGGATCGCCGCGCCGAATTTCAGGGATTTCGCTTTCATTTATGGGTCTCCTCTTTCCCAACTCAGGGGGCCCAGACCGAGGGTCCCCGGGCCGGGGGCGGGCGGCGGCCATATGCCATGGGCCGCCTGCCCCCATTCTCGCCATCGGATCGCACGATACGGAAAGACCGGCTGCTCCGCTTTCCGCGCGATACTCTTAGAACGCGATTCGCGCCTCCACCGCAATGCTGCGCGGTTCGTTCATCATCGACATCAGCGTGCCCGGATCGCGCGCGTTCGAAGCCCGCTGCACCATCAGCGCACCGCGCGCGTTGAAGATGTTCTTGCCGATCAGCGCCACCGTCAGCCCGGTATCGGGCAGTTCCACACCGATGCGGCCGTTGACGATCGCCAGCGCATCCGCCCGCTGCTGGGGCGTGTCGGTGATTTCGGTGTAATAGCCCGCTTTCCAGCCGATATTGGCCGAAGCCAGCAGGTTGACCCCATCGCTGAGCGGCGTGTTCAGATCGGCATAGGCCGATGCCGAATGGCGCGGCGCGTTGGGCAGGGCGCGCCCGCTCAGATCCTGCGAACACCCGGTGGGCTTGGCATGAAGCTGGTCGATCGTGCAGGGCGCGTTGGCGAAGCGGCGGTAATGCGCATCGACATAGGAATAGGACGCGCCAAGGCGCAGGCCGTGCACCGGCTGCACCGCCAGTTCCGCTTCGAACCCTTGCGAAACGGCCTTGGCCGCGTTGGTGGTGTCCACCGCGCCGGCGGTGTTGGTCGCCGAAACCTGCAGATCGTCGAACGTGGTGCGGAAAGCGGAAAGGGTGAAATACCCTTTGCCGAAATCGTATTTCGCCCCGACTTCGTAAGCCAGCGCCTTCTCCTTGGAGAACGAAGTGGCGGGCAGCAGGCTGGAAGTGTTGAAGCCGCCCTGCTTGGTCCCGGTCTGCACCGTGCCGTAGATCAGCAGGCGGTTTGACGGGCGGTATTCGATGCGCAGGGCGGGCTGGAGGCGCCCGTCGCTCATCCGCAGATTGTCGTCCGGCGTGCCGGGCAGGGCGACGATGCTGCCATAGACGCCCTGCATCGTGCCTGCGAGCAGTTGTTCCACCGTCAGGCCCGGCCGCAGTTCGAAGCCGGGCACCGGCACGACCGCGCCGTAGCTATCCACCGAGGCGAAGCGGTGGCCGTTGAGATCGAGCGTGTTGCCGAAGCCGCGCCGCACGCTGACGCGATCCCAGCTATACCGCAGGCCGCCTGTCAGCGTCAGCGCGGGGGTGATGTCGTAGCTGACTTCGCCGAACACCGCCCAGCTTTTGCCGCGCTGCCGGAACGGGCTGGCGAGAACCAGCGTGTTGGCCGCGTCGAATCCGGCCAGCGAAGGCAGCAGCGCTTCGGGAATGCCTTGCCCGATCAGCGCCTGGCGCACGCCCCGTCCGACAGCGGCGAGGTTGAGCGCGGAATAGCCGCTGCGCGAAGTCCAGGTCATGTCACCATAAGCGCCGAGGATATAGCGCAGCGGGCGGTCGCTGGCCGAAGTCAGCCGTATTTCCGCCGTCGCGGCTTCGTTGCGGGTGGGGTTGGCCTGCAACAGCGTGTCGATCGGCAAGGCGTCGCCGCGCCGCAGGCGGTGGTAGAAGTTGTTATAGCCGCCAACCACGGTCAACGTGTCGCCGTTGCCCAGTTCGTGTTCCAGTTCGGCCATGGCGATATGCGCTTCGGTGCCGACCAGCGCATCGACGTTGTAGATCCCGGTCTGCCCCGAATAGACTCTGCGATCGAGCTTGGTCTCGATGCCGTTGAACAGCGGGTTGGCGGCATCGGCCGGGCCGACCGCGGTCAATTGCCGGGTGTAGCCGTATTCGGTGTCGCGGAACCATTCGTACTTGACCTTGAGCCGGGTGGTGTCGCTCAGGTCGATATTGGCGCGGCCGCGCAGACCGTATGTGCGCTGGCGCCCGCCGTTGCTTTTGCCGGGGGCGAGATCGTCGAGATAGCCGCCGCGCGTGCGCGCGATCCCGGCCAGGCGCAGGCTGACATTGTCGCCCACGCTCCCGGTCACGGCGCCTTGCGCTTCGAACAGGCCGAAACTGCCCGCTTGCGCGGTGACATAGCCGCCGAAATCCTCTTCCGGTTCGGCGGTGCGGATGCTGATGACGCCGGACAGCGCGTTCTTGCCGAACAGCACCCCTTGCGGGCCGCGCAAGACTTCGACCCCGGCGAGATCGTAGAACGGCGTCAGCGCGCTGCGCGATTTCGAGGAATAGACGCCATCGGTGTAGAAACCGACCGCGCTTTCGAATTCGTCCAGCCCGGGCGAGCCGAGCCCGCGAATGGCGATCTGGTTGATCTGCGCGCTTTTGACGAAATTGAGGCTGGGCGCGAACAGCGCGACATCGCGCACATCCTGCGCCCCCAGCGCTTCGAGCCGTTCTTCGGAAAAGGCCGCGACCGAAACCGAAGTGTCGGTGATTTTCTGATCGCGCCGCTGTGCGGTGACGATGATTTCCGTGCCCCCCGCTTCCGCGGCAGCGGTTTCGTCAGCCGTCTGGGCTGTGGCGGGCGTCGCGGTCAGTGCGATGCTGCTGCCTGCGAGCAACCAGAAAGCTTTACCCCATTCAGTCATTCAATCCTCCCGATTTTGAGGAGTGGCTATCAGGACCATACGAATGTTTCAATACGTGTCGTACAGTAAATCAAAAGATTCGTGGGGTATCTGGGCAATTTATATGTCAGGTTCATGACAGAGGCTTCAAAAATCCGCTGGTTTGAGCAGGGTGGCAATACATGTGTGCGGATGGGATGCGGGCGCGCTTGGCCAAGCGGCGGCGGCTCTGCTACGCCAGCGGGATGGGCAACGGGCAAACCGCCGATCTGATTCTCGCAGCCGGCGGGCAACTGATCGCGCAGGCCGGGCCGGAAGGGGCCAGCGTGCGCGCGATTGCGGAGCGGGCAGGCATTCCGCCGCCGACGTTGCAACACCATTTCCGCAGCAAGGCGCACTTGCTCGAAGCGATCTACGCGCAGGCAGTCACCAGCCATCTGGCGGGTTCGGCGGCCGTTCTGTCCGCGCTTGCCCCCGGTGGGGAAGGGGGCGAGCCCGATTCGGTGCGGCGCGCGGTGCGGCGGGATATCACCGTGGCGCTGGCCGCCGAATGGCTGCGCGAAGGCGCGGCGGCGATACACACCGCCGTGGTGCTGCATCTGCTGGTCCAAGCCGTGCGCGATCCCGCCTATGCCGCGCTGGCGGAGCGATGGGCGGCGGAAACGGCCGCGGCGCTGGCGCATGCGGCCCTGCTGGAGCCGGACGAGGCGTTGTTCCTGGTCGAACTGCTGGTCGGCCTTGTCCTGGCCAGCGGCCCCGCGCTTTTCCGGCGGGAAAGCGATGTGCTGAACCGCGAACTGGTCAGCCTCGCATGCCGGGTGGAAGAAGCGGGCGCGGGCTATTGGCTGGCGCACTTTCGCGCCCTGCGCGGCAAGCGGCCCGGAAAAGGGCCGGCGGAAGTGGAGAGGCAGGGCGGCGTTCCGGCCGATATCCTTCACGCGGGGGTCACGCTGACGGCGGAAACCGGGGCCGACGCGCTGAGTTATCGCAAGATCGCCGCGCGGGCGCAGGTCGCGCCGTCCTCCGTGCTGTATCATTTCCCCGATCGGCGGGCCTTGCTGACCGCGCTCTACCGGGCGGTGCACCAGCGTTTCATGGCGGCCGAACCGTTGACGCAGATGGCGCAATGGCCGCATTTTTCCGCATCCGGGCCGCATGGGCGCATGGCGGATGTCTTCACCTATATGATCGTCGAGCAGCGGGTGGGCGATGTGCCGCTGTTCCTGGCGTCATGCGAACTGTTCCTGATGGGCTGGCGCGAACCCGATCTGGCATCCGATGCGCTGGCCATGCGGCTGGAACGCGGCGCGCCCGACGGGCGGATTTCCGCCGACCGGCAGGAAGCGCTCACCGCTCATCTGCAATCGCTGTGGTCGATCGGGGTGGCGCTGACGCAGTTCGCGCGCCCCTCGGCCAATCGCGTGGCGGACGTGGGGCGCCGGTTGCGCGCGGGGATGCGGATCATGACGGGCGAAGGCTGATCGCCCGCCCCGCAAGATATCCGCCCGCAAGGTATCAGCGGTGGCGGTAGGCGGGCAGGCCCAGCCCCCAATGGATCGCCGCGCCGCGCAGGCAGAAACCGGCTCCAGCGGAAGCGAGCCATACGATCCAGCCGGTCAGGCCCAGTTCCGTACCCGCCGCGCACAGGGCGGCGGACAGTGCGGCGGCCGTGACATAGAGTTCGGGCCGCATGATGATCGACGGGCGTCCGGCCAGCACATCGCGGATGACCCCGCCGACGCAGCCGCTGATCACGCCCATCAGCGCGGCGGTGACGGGGGCGACGCCATAGCTCAGCGCTTTGGCCGTCCCCAGCACGGCATAGGCGGAAAGGCCCACGGCGTCGGCCCATTCGAGCAGTTTGCCGTCCCACAGGCGATGCGGGGTGAACCACACCAGCAACGCCACGCAGAGACATACCGGCGCGACCCAGGGATCGTGAATCCAGAACACCGGCGCACCGATCAGCAGATCGCGCACCGAACCGCCGCCGACCCCGGTGATCACCGCGAAGAAGGACAGCGTGACGAACGTCTGCCCCAGCCGCGCGGCAAGCAGCGCGCCGGAAAGCGCGAAGATCGCGATCCCGGCCAGATCGAGAATGCCGAGCAGGGCGGGAAGCTCGGTAAGCTCGGTGCTGGGCATGGCGACGGCGGCTCCCCCGGATGGCCGGCCCGCAACGGGCCATGACGCGGGAATAGGACGCTCCGGCCCGGCCGCCAAGCCATGGCAGGCGATTCATGGGTTTGGTGGCGATTTTCCGGCGGTGCGCAGGCCGCCAGGCGAACGGCCCCGTCAAACGGCGCTGGGCAGGTGTTGCCTTTGCGCCGCGCGGAGAACGGTAACTTTGCCGGTAATTATTTACACCTTGCGAATCGAATTTTCGGCGGTAGCATCGCAAGTAGATAATAAAGATATATACGGATATGCTGGGGAGGTGGCTTATGAAGGTGAGCCCTGTGGCATTCGAAGGGTCGCTTACAATGGTCCGGGCACACTCGTGCCGCCGGGGTGTTGCTTGATTCCCTTGAAATGGCCGACATTTTGCGGAGTGACGCAATCCGCTTGTGAAACGTCTTGCCTTTCCGGAACCATTTTTCCCGTTTGCGATGTGGCTTGGCCGGTTGATTTTTCCGGCTGTGATCATGTCTGCCAGCAACAAAATAGACTATAGTTTAGGTTTTTAGGGGTCTGCAAAGACGCGGTGTGATGCTTGGTAAGAATAGCGGGCACTGACGGAACAATAGCAAGTATAACAATGGCAAAACGTCTCAAGAACGTCTAAGGAAAGGGTTTGGGAGGATGAATAAGCGTAGTCTTTTGGTGCGGACAGCGGTCGTCGCGATAGCGGCCGGCGCGGCCATGCCGGGCATGGCCTCGGCGCAGACGACGGAAGAAAGCGCCCGTTCGGGCGGGTTGAGCGAAATCGTCGTCACGGCGCAGCGGCGCTCGGAAAACATTCAGGACGTTCCGGTTGCCGTGACCGCATTGGACAGCAATACGCTGGATAACATGCGCGTCAAAGACGTGCAGAACCTGTCCGGTCTGGCGCCGAACTTGCAGATTTCGTCGCAGGGGATCCAGTCGATCCCGACCATCTCCATGCGCGGTATCAACTCGGGTACATCGGATAACGCGGTCGACCCGAAGATCGGCGTCTATCTTGATGGCGTCTATATCGGTCGTTCGGTGGGCGCGATTTTCGATCTTGCCGATATCCAGCAGGTTGAAGTCCTGCGCGGGCCGCAGGGAACACTGTTCGGCCGCAACGCTACTGGCGGCGCTATCAGCCTTGTGACGGCCAAGCCGACCGGCGAATTCGGTGTCAAGGCAATGGCTTCGTACGGCAATCAGGATTCGCTGCGCCTGCGTACTACGGTCAATCTGCCGGCAATGGGCCCGTTATCGGTCAAGGTTTCCTATCTGCATGATGAATCGCATGGCTGGATGAAGAACCAGCTCGGCGGGCAGAAAATGAACTATTCTGCGCGCATTCCCAGTTTCGGGACGTTGACTTATGCGGATCGCCTGGGCGCGCGCAATGTCGACGCAGTCCAGCTTGCCGCGCATCTGGATATGGGCGATGTCACGGCTGACTACCGGTTCGATTACACGGACAGCAAAACGGTGGGCGCGCCGGTGCAGGTCCTCGGTCATACGGGGCAACTCGCCGGCCTGACCCAGGCGATTTTTGCCCTGCAGCCGTATTACGGCGGTATCACCAATTTTGTGGGTAGCGGCAAGCCGCTCAAGACGGTGGCCAACGCGACTTCGGTGCAACCGCTGACGGTGCAGGGGCATAACCTGACGCTGACCTGGCAGGCGAGCGATAATTTCGTTGTGAAGAGTATTTCGGGGTATCGCAAGTTCAAGCAGAAGCCGAATGCCTTCGACCTTGCTGGAACTGGTGGGCTCCTGTTCACTCAGACACAGCTTGGCGCCATGTTGAACCCAAAACTGACTGACGCAGAAAAGGGAGCAATTATTGCTGCCAATCCGCCGGGGCCGAACGATCACCTCTATACCTTGCTGACCGCGAGGAGCACGTCGCAAAAGCAGTTCACGCAGGAATTGCAGGGAATCTACACGGGCGATGTGTTCGATGTGACGTTCGGCGGGTTCTATTTCCGTGAACGTTCGCCTGCGAAGAACGTGCTGGGCGTGATGCAGCCGACAGTGGGTGGCAATGTGATCGCCACGCCGTTTGACGCAGCGTTCGGCAGCGGCATCAACGTCAATACCGCGACCAACAAGTCCTACGCCGGTTATGCGCAGGCGACGTTCCACGTGACCGACAAGTTCGATATCGCGCTGGGCGGACGCTACACCAAAGACAAGCGCAAGATGGAACTGATCTTTATCGGCGCGCCGGGGCTGGGTAGCGGGGGCATTCTGCCGCCAGGCACCTATCGTAAGACTTTCAACGAGTTCACTTATACGGCGATTGCGACGTATCGTCCGACCAGCGATATCACCGGTTATGCGAAAATCTCGACCGGCTATGTGGCGGGCGGTATCCTCAGCGCCATTCCGTACGATCCGGAAAAGCTGACGTCCTATGAAATCGGTCTGAAGAGTGAATTGTTCGACCGCCGTCTGCGTGCAAACCTTGCAGCCTTCCTGATGGACTACAAGGACATGCAGATCCAGACATTCCAGGACGGTGTGCAACGGTTCGAAAATGCAGGCAAGGCGCGCATTTGGGGTCTCGAAGCGGAATTCACCGCCGTGCCCACCGATGGCCTGACGCTTGAAGCCAACATCGGTTACACCAATTTCAAGTATAAGGAGTACCTCTCGGCCGTTGGCGGTGTAGTGACCGACGTGTCGGATATTGCCCAGCCGACTTATTCACCGAAGTGGAACATGCGCTTCTCGGGACAATACAATTTCCCCGAATTCTCAAGTGGCGGCCACTTCATGGCCCGGCTTGATGGGCGTTATCGCTCGACGGTGGCACTGGGTACGTTTGCGCCCGATACGCCGGCGCTGGAAAAGCTGGCTGTTTCCAAGGGGCACTGGATCGTCGATGGCCGGATTGGCCTTGTCGATATGCCGTTCATGGGCAGCAAAGTGGGTGTATCGCTCTGGGGTCAGAACCTGTTCGACAAGGATGATGTGGCGCTGTTCGGGCCGACCGCCATCGTCCAGACGATCCAGTACATCAACGGCCGGACTTACGGTCTGGAAGTCAACTTCGCCTTCTGATCCGGGGCACAACGATTGCAGAGGGGGTGGGGCCGGTGCCCCGCCCCTTTTCTTTTTGGGGATTGTGTCGTTTGCCAAGACGAATTGCTCTGGCGCAATTTCCGCTCAGCCTGATCTTGTCGAAGGCTACGCGCCGAACGTGTGGCCAGGATTTTGAGCGTGGAAGGTTGCCGTTGCGCGCGTCCTTCGACAGGCTCAGGACGAGCGGGGTTGGGGGTATACCGCCATCTTTCTTTTGGGTGTGGGTCATGCGGTGTGGAATCGCGGGTCAATCGCGGGCGCTGCCTCCTCCTCCTGTTCCGTCATGCCGAACTGGGTTCAGCATCCATCGCGCCTCTGAACCGGCTTGGCGATTATCCCACTGCACCAAACAACCTTCGTCATTCCCGCGAAGGCGGGAATCCAGTTCCGGCGTGGCAGCTGGATTCCCGCCTTCGCGGGAATGACAAGGAAGCTTACCTGTCTAAAGAATATGAACGCCAGACAGGTTCAGGGGTGACGTAGGGGCTCCTCTCGCCGCGTCGGCAAGCGGGCCAATCCTGCGCAGGATCAGGCCGGTCCGCCGCTGTCCGTGCCGGTATCGGCAGACAGCGCCGCCGCGATCATGCGGATCACGCCGGGAAACGCGGGCGGGATAACCGGCACATCGGTTCCGCCCGGTTGCCGGGCGAGGAACCCCAGCGGCACCGGGAGAAACAGTTTCACCCGCTCATAGAGATTCGCCGCATCGATGCCGATGGCGCGGCACGCCATGTCGAACAGGGCGACAGTCGGGCTGCCCGCCCGCGCGGCCGAAACCGGGTGCATGATCTGCGCGATCGGATCGTCGCGGGTAATGAATTGCAGCATGAAGCGGGCGAAGCTGTGCTGGCCTTGCGCATCGGTCTGTTCCGCCAGCGGATAGATGAAAGCCGTCAGGATCGCGTGGATATCCGCCGGATCGATCGCTTCCAGCAATTCGCCGCGCCGCTGTTCGATCTGCCGGAAGCGCACGTCCATGATCGCCTGGGCCAGCCCATCGCGGTTGCCGAAATGATACTGCACCGCATACTTGTTGCGCTGCTGCGCATGGAGGGCGATTTCCTCAAGCGGCACCTTGCCCAGGCCGTGCTGCCCCATCAGCGCTTCCCCCGCCATCATCAGCCGCTCGCGCGTGCCGTGGTGGCCGGTGATTTCGGGAATGGTGCAGCGCTGGTTTGGCATGGCCCGCTTTCTGACGATCCGCGTGCATTTTGCAACTTGCCGGTCATGGCAGGTGGCGATAAAACGCCTCCGTTAAGTGTGTGCACTTAAAGATTTCAGAGGCCACGGACAAGGCCGAACGGCAAATCCCGGCGGGCACAGCCGAACGACCGGACAGAGAGGGGATGAGGTATGAGCAGGCAGATGCGCGCGATGGTGAGCGGGCTGGCGTTCGCGGTGGGGCTGGCGGCAGGCGGGCCCTTGGCCGCACAGGAAGCCAAGGCCCCGCCTGTGGCCGACTGGCAGCAGCCGACCGCCCCCAAGAATGCGCCGAACGTGATTCTCGTTCTGCTGGACGATGTCGGCTTCGGCGCGGCCAGCGGATTCGGCGGGCCGATCGCCACGCCGGTGTTCGACCGGCTGGGGGCCGAAGGGCTGCGCTACAACCGGTTTCACACCACGGCGGTCTGTTCGCCCACGCGCGCCGCGCTGCTGACGGGGCGCAACCAGCATCGGGTGCAGTTCGGCAATGTCTCGGGCCAGGAAAAGCCGGTCGACGGGTACAACGGCATCTGGCCGAAATCGGCCGCATCGGTGGCGCGGGTGCTGAAAGACAACGGCTACAGCACCGCCGCCTTCGGCAAATGGCACAACACGCCCAACTGGGAGGCAACCCCGGTCGGCCCGTTCGACCGCTGGCCGACGGGGCTGGGCTTTGAATATTTCTATGGCTTCATGGCGGGCGAAGGGGATCAGTGGCAGCCGATCCTCTATCGCAACACGGTGTCGATGATGGCGCCCGATACGCCCGGCTATCATTTCAACACCGATATCGCCGACGATGCGATCGGCTGGCTGCATACGCACCAGTCACTGGCGCCGGGCAAGCCCTATTTCCTCTACTTCGCGCCGGGGGCGACACACGCTCCGCATCACGTGGCGCCGGAATGGATCGCCAAGTATCGCGGCAAATTCGATGCCGGCTGGGACGAAATGCGCAAGCTGACGTTCGCCCGCCAGAAGAAGCTGGGCGTGATCCCCAAGGATGCCAAGCTGACCGAACGCCCGGCCGAACTGCCCGCGTGGGACAGCCTCAGCGCCGATGCCAGGCGGCTCTATGCGCGGCAGATGGAAGTCTATGCCGGTTTCCTCGAACAGACCGATCACGAAATCGGCCGCATGATCGACGAAGCGCGCAAGGGGCCGGGCGGCGACAACACGCTGGTGATCTATATCATGGGCGATAACGGCGCCTCCGCCGAAGGCGGGCTGGACGGGTCGGATCGCAATCTGTTCGACATGATCACCGGCAAGGGGCAGCCGCTGGCGCAGCAGATCGCCCGGATGGACGATCTCGGCAGCGCCAAGGCCGACAACCATTTTGCCAGCGCCTGGGCCTGGGCCAGCGACACGCCGTTCCAGTGGACCAAGCAGATCGCATCGCATCTTGGCGGAATGCGCAATCCGATGGTGCTGAGCTGGCCGGGCCGCACCGCCAAGGGGGCCGAAGTCCGTTCGACCTGGACGCATGTGATCGATGTCGCCCCCACGCTTTACGAACTGATCGGGATCACCCCGCCCAAGGCGGTGGATGGCGTCGAGCAGATGAGCATCGACGGCATCAGTTTCGCCGCGACGCTGAAAGCCCCGGTGCCGCAGGCGCCGCGCACCCAGTATTTCGAAATGCATGCCAATCGCGGGATCTATGCCAACGGCTGGATGGCGGGGGCGCGGCATCACACGCCGTGGCTGCTGCATGAGGAAGACAAGCCGCTCAGCGCCGACCGGTGGGAGCTTTACAATCTCGACAAGGATTTCAGCCAGGCGACCGATCTGGCCGCACAGGAGCCGGAACGGCTGAAAGAGATGCAGGCGCTGTTCGAAAGCGAGGCCAGGCGCAACAATGCCCAGCCGCTGACGGCGCAGACGCTGAGCGCCGAACTGATGAAGGCCCAGCCTTCGCTCGATCGCGGGCGCAAGGAATTCGTTTACAAGCGCACGACCGCGCCGATCCCCTCATTCGGGGTTCCGATGCTGTTCGGGCCGCACCGGATCGACGCGAAAATCACGGTGCCCGCCACCGATGCGAACGGCATTATCGCCGCCAACGGCGCGCGCGATGGCGGATACGCGTTCTATCTCAAGGACGGCCATCTCGTGTACGAGAACAATCTGGCCGATGTGCATTACGACACGATCCGGTCGGTCGAAGCCCTGCCCGCGGGGGAAGCGACCGTCTCGTTCGTGCTCAGCGCGGAAAACGGCACGCAGATCGGCCGGCTGCTGGTGAACGGGCGCGAAGTCGGCCAGGCGCCGGTGCCGCGCATTTTCATGCCGTCTTATCTCGGCGCGTTCTGCGTGGGCCAAAGCTGCGGATCGCCGGTCGGCAAAGGCTATACCGGCCGCTTCCCCTTTACCGGCGGGATCGAGGAAGTGCGCATCACCCGGTGACGGGTGGTGCGGGGGCGGCAGGTGATGCCGCCCGTTTCGAAACTGCTCTAGCGGCTGGAGTGGCCCGCGCTCCACGTGGCGAGCACCGCGCCGGTGGCGGGATTTTCCACCCGCACTTCGTCCAGCACCGTGGCGATCACGCATGACGGGGGATTGTCCCGTCCGAGCGGCTGGGTGCATTGCACCGGGTCGCCGCCGGGAACGCGGTCGACCCGCCCGGTCAGCCGGATGCGGAACCCCTGCGCCGCTTTCAACTGATCCGGCGCGATGCGGGTGATGATGCTGTAGGGGCGGCCCATGCGGCGGATGCCGCTGGTCCCGTTGTCGAGGAAGAACTGCGCCACCGCCAGCGTTTCGCGGGCGCGGGGCGCGAGCGGGGCAGGGGCGGCGTCTTCGGCGGCGGCAGCGGGCGGGGTGGGTTGCGTGTCGCTGTCCGGCCCGGTTTGTTCCTTGGCGGCCCGTTCCTTGGTAGCCGCTTCCTGCGCGGACGCTTCGGCCGGTTGTTCGGCAGGCGTGGGCAAGGCCACCGGCGGGGGACAGGTGTCGCTGCTGGTCCACGGGCGGGTGATCCAGAACCCTTCGATGGCATTGATCTTGGGCGTATCGCCCAGCCGCCAGTCCGCCGGTTCCCAGGTGATGGCGGGGATGGTGATGCGCAGCCGCCCCCGGCTTTCGTCATAGCTCCAGCTTGGCCGGTCCTTCCGCTCCTCCGAAGGCGCGTCGCAGCCGACCGGCATCACCAGATCGAACCGCCGCCCGGCCGCATCGCGGACTTCCTGGGGCATAGGCGCGCCGGAAGCGACTGCATCGGCCGCCTTGCCGGCGAGCGAAAGGAAGTCCGCGCGCGAGAGCATGGGGCGTTCCGTGGGCAGGGTAATCATCGGGGCGGACGGCGCCGCCTGCGTGGGATGCGGCTGCGGAGCCATGTAGCGGCCGATCAGAAAACCGCCGCCGCCCACCGCCAGAACGGCGAGGAATCCAAGGGCAATGGCTATTCTGCTGGTACGGAATTCGGGCTCATGCATGGGGCAGGCATAACAAACACCATGCGCCGGTTATAGAGGGGCAGGCGGAAAAATCGGGCATTTGCCATTGACACAGGCCGCGTTGGAAGGAACGCACCTGTGTATGACAGTGGATCAGATACTTACGCTGCTCGTGCTCGCCGCTGTGGTGGGGATGCTGATTTGGGACAAGATCCGCGCGGATGTCGTGGCGCTGGCAGGGTCCGCTGTTCTGCTGATGACCGGCGTGGTGCGCCCGGTGGACGTGCAGGGCGGGTTCGCCAGCCCGGCGATCATCGCGCTCGCCTCGTTGTTCGTGATCGTCTATGCGCTCGAACTCTCCGGGCTGCTGGACCGGGCGATCACTCTGGCGGTGCGGATGTGCCGCCGCATGGGCGCATCGGGCATCTGGGCGATGCTGACGATGATCGGCTCGGCCTCCTGCTTCCTCAACAGCACGCCCATCGTGGTGCTGGCCGCGCCTGTCATCCGCGATGTGGCCAATGCGCTCAAGATGTCGCCCAAGCGGTTCCTGCTGCCGCTGTCCTATATTACCGTGCTGACGGGCTGCTGCACGCTGATCGGCACGTCCACCAATCTGATCGTGGACGATATGGCGGCGGTTGCCGGGCAGCCGCGCTTCGGGATTTTCGAAGTGACCCCGGTCGGGCTGCCGATGGCGATCATCGGCGGGATCTATCTCTACTTCTTCAGCGGGCGGCTGGTCCGCAAGGGGGAGGAGGAGCAAGCCGATCTGCCCGTCTCCGCGTTCACGGTGGACGAAACCCATATTGGCAACGCGCAGGTCGGCGATGCCCATGTGTTCGAGGAACGGCGCCCGCTGGTGCCGTGGAAAGCCTGGGCGGCGCTGGGCGCCTTTGCCGGGGCCATCGTGCTGGCGACGATGAACGTCGCGCCGATCGCGGCCACGGCTTTTGCCGGGGCGGTGTTCCTGATTATCCTGCGCGTCATCAGCGCGGATGAAGCCTATCGCGGGCTCAAGCCCGAAATCCTGATCCTGATCGCCGGGATGGTGGTGATCGGCATCGCTATCGAACAGAGCGGGCTGGCGGCAGAGGCATCGAAGCTGCTGATCAATTCGGTCCACGGCCTCAGCCCGCTGGTGGCGCTGATCACGCTCTATCTCATCACCATGGTGCTGACCGAACTGCTGTCCAACGCCACGGTGGCGGTGCTGGTGACGCCGATCGCGGTGGCGCTGGCCGAAAGCCTCGGGGTCAGCCCGCGCCCGTTCATCGTCGCGGTGATGATGTCGGCCAGCGCGGCCTTCGCCACGCCGTTCGGCTATCAGACCAATGTCATCGTCTATCAGATGGCGGGCTATCGCTACATGGATTTCGTGCGCATGGGGTTGCCGCTCAATCTCATCACCTGCGTCATGGCGATCATGATGATTCTGGTGTTCTTCCCCTTCTGATTGCGGGCAGGCGGGCCCGGGTCCGCGCCCCCCGAAATTGAAATATCGGCCGCCCGCGCATACGTTGCGGGGCATGTCCGCCCTGTCCGCCCGGTTCACGGCCATCCGGCTGTTGCTTGCCCTGCTGCTGATGACAATCGGTGTGCAGGCGCTGGAGGGCCGTGCGCCGGACAGCGCCCCGGCCCAGCGCGGTTCCGCGTTCAGCGTGGGGACGAACGATGTCGCCGTGCTGACGTTGCGGCAGGACACGGCGCCGCAGGTGCGGTTCGTGCCGCCGCTGGTGCCGCCGCCGCTGTGGGCCGCCGTCCCTGCGCTGCTGGCGGATCGTGCGCTGCCGCGCGGCCCCGCGCTTCGGCCCGATTCCACCGCCCCGCCGGCACGGGAATGGTATCCTCTCACGCTCCACCCCCGGGGGCCGCCCCCCGCCTGAAACGTCGTCGGCGCGCGCCGCGCGCGCCGGTTCCCCAACGCACGACTTCAGGAGCGATCATGCAAGACATGTCCCCCAACGCCGATGACGGCGTTGTAAAGCGGCTGCGCGCCGAAGCGCAGTTGCAAGCCTATCCCACCCTTTCGCAGGAGGAGGTGCAGCAATTGCTGCACTGGTTCCGCCGGGAAGCCTCCGCGCTCGATATCGGGCTGCTCGCCCAGAACGAGAGCATCCGCGAAGGTTATGCGCAGTTTCGCGCCGACCATGTCGACGGGTTCAAGATCCGCGATCTCGGCAACGGCCTGCTTCTGACAATAGCGATTGTCGGCGCGATTGCCGGGCTCGTCTATCTGGCGATGTAGGCATCGGTCCGGCGGCGGTCCCGCTGCGATTATCGGGCGGGACCGCCGCTTTCGGGCGGCAGCGGCAGGATGCGGGCCAGGCGCATGCCGATCAGCACCGCCAGCGCGATCAGCCCACCGGTGAAAGCGGCGACGCCGGGCCAGCCGCCATGCGTCCAGGCGAAGCCGCCGATGGAGCCGAGAATGCCGCCGCCCATGTAGTAGAAGAACAGATAGAACGCCGATGCCTGTGCCCGGTCCGCCCGCGCGCGGCGGCCGACCCAGGCCGATGCCACCGCATGCGCGCCGAAGAAGCCGATGGTGACCACGGCCACGCCGAACACCACCAGCGGCAAGGGCGCGCGCAGGGTGATGGCGATCCCGGCGAGGAAGATCGCCAGCGCAATCCACAGAATGCGCCGCGGGCCATGCCGCCCGGCCAGCGATCCCGCGAACGTCGAACTGAACGAGCCGAGCAGATAGAGCAGGAAAATCGCGCTGACGAGAGCCGGGCCGAGATTGTAGGGCGGTGCGGCAAGGCGGAAGCCGACATAATTGTAGAGCGCGACGAAGGCCCCCATCAGCAGGAACGATTCGGCGAACAGCAGCGGAATCGCGCGGTCGCTGAACAGGCGCTTCATCCCTTGCGCATAGGCGCGCGGCGAAACCGGGCGCGGGGCGAAATGGGCCGATGGCGGCGCGCTGCGCCAGAATGCCAGCGCGGTGATCAGCATGAACCCGCCGACCACGGCCAGCGCCACCCGCCAGCCCGCGAAATCGGTGATGATCCCGCCCAGCAGACGCCCGGCCAGCCCACCCATCGCCGTGCCGCCGATATAGACGCCCATCGCATGGCTGACCGAGGGATCGTCCACTTCCTCGACGATATAGGCCATCGCCACGGCGGGCACCCCTGCCAGCGTCACTCCCACGAGCAGCCGCAGGGCCAGCAGCATGGCCCAGGTCTGTGCCGCCGCGCAGAGCAGCGTGAACACGGCGGCGAGCAGCAGCGAAGCGATCATCAGCGGGCGGCGGCCCACTCTATCGGATACCATGCCCGCCGCCAGCAGCGCGAAAGCCATCGGGCCGATCGTGATCGAAACGGTGAGGCTGGCCTCCTCCGCGTTCACGCCGAACAACTGGCTGAACAGCGGCAGCAGCGGCTGAACGCAGTAGAAAGCGCCGAATGTCGCCAGCCCCGCCAGCAGCATGGCGAACGTGATGCGGCGATAGGCCGGTGTGCCGCGCTGGATTTTCGAAGGGGCCATGGCGCCTGCCTATCGCGCGGCGAGCCCCGTGTCATCGGCGGAAAGCGCCGGAAAGAATGCGCCGATACCCCCGGCGGACGGGGGTATCGGGTGGGAAGGGGGCCGGCCTAGCGGATCGCGTTGGCGATGATTGCCGAAACGATGCCGCTGGTGATGCCGACCAGGACCGCGTCGTTGCCCGAACGGACCCACTGATAGCCGCGCGGCGGCGCGTAGAGGCGATACGAACGGGGCGCATCGATCACCCGGTAATCGGGCGCGCGGTGGCGGTCGAACCGTTCGCCCTTGCGCCACTGGACGTGACGCTGCTGGGCGGGGCGGCGATCGTGGTTGCGATAGGTGCCGTGGCCGCGGTTATGGTCGTTCCATGCCATCTGGCCGCGATTGTGTCCGCCGTAAGCGGGGGCGGCCATGGCCGAAGTGCCCATCATCGAGAAAACGATGGCGGCGGCGATGATCTTTTTCATGACTGATTCTCCTCAGCGAAAGTTCGCGCCCTCTGCGGGCCTGAGCAGAACCTACCCCGCGCCTGTCGCACGGATATGCCGGGCAAGGGGGGATTGGTCTTAAAGTGTAACCGGGCGTGCCGGTTCGCGGGCGGGCGGTTACAACGCCGTCCGGCGGATGAATGGCCGTTTCCGGGGCTTCCGGCGCGTCGGTGGAGAGCCGCCCACGCCGAAAATCGCCATGCACTTCCGGCGTGCAAAAATAGCTATTGCGAATTGATATCAATAATGGCACAAGCCTTGCAGACAGGGTTGCGGACGTTTCCGGTACTTTTCCATGGTTTGCCCGGAAGCGCCCGTTCTCTTCTCACCCGGATGCTTACCTGCTGCGTTTCGGGTGGACGGACCGATGCCACGACCTCTCCCCGCTGGCGTTGTCCATGCCTTGCCCGGATCGGCGCCCTTTTCGGGGCGCTGGTCCGGGCTCTTTCTTTGCAAATACGAACGGCCCCGGCACAATTCCCGCTCGGGCTGAACGGGTGGAGTATTGGCAAACGATTCCATCGCCGCGCCCCTCGCCCCTCGCTTTTGCGCACGACCGGCATGGACAAGCGCCCCTCCCGCCGTGCACAGCAGGGGCCCCTTTGGGCCAGCATGGAGTCAGGAATGATCAGGGCCAGTCTGTTCGATCCGATCCGGATCGGATCGCTGCCATTGCGCAACCGTATCGTGGTCGCGCCGATGTGCCAGTACACCGCCGAACAGGGGCGGATGACCGACTGGCACACGATCCATCTCGGCAATCTGGCGTTGTCGGGGGCGGGGATGCTGGTGGTCGAAGCCTCCGCCGTGCTGCCCGAAGGGCGGATTTCCTATGGCGATGTCGGATTGTGGGACGACGCGACCGAAGCGGCGATGGCGCGCGTGCTGGATGCGGTGCGGCGCTACAGCGATATCCCGGTGGCGATCCAGCTTGCCCATGCCGGGCGCAAGGCATCCTGCGCCAAGCCGTGGGATGGCGGCGCGCAATTGCCGCCCGATCATGCCCTGGGCTGGCAGACCGTCGCGCCCAGCGCGATTCCCTTTGCCGAAACCGACCATCCGCCCGTGGCGCTCGATCGCGGCGGCATGGCGCGTATCCGCGACGCCTTCGGCGAGGCGGCCCGCCGCGCCGCGCGGCTCGGCTACGATGCGGTGCAGGTCCATTCCGCCCATGGCTATCTGCTGCACCAGTTCCTTTCCCCGCTCTCCAACCGGCGGGAGGACGATTACGGCGGCAGCCTCGAAAACCGCATGCGTTTCCCGCTGGAAGTGTTCGATGCGGTGCGCGGCGCGTTCCCGGCGGAAAAGCCGGTGATGCTGCGCGTGTCGGGCACCGACTGGATGGAAGGCGGCTGGGACGTGGAACAGACCGCCGCTTATGCCCGCGCGCTCGAAGCGCGCGGCTGCGCTGCGATCGACGTATCGAGCGGCGGGCTCCACGCCCGGCAGCAGATTCCCGTGGGCCCCGGCTATCAGGTGCCGCTGGCCCGCGCGGTGAGGCAGGCCGTGGGCATGCCGGTGTCGGCCGTGGGGCTCATCACCGATTTCGATCAGGCCGAAGCGATCGTCGGCACCGGCGATGCGGATATGGTCTGCCTTGCCCGCACGATCCTCTACGATCCGCGCTGGCCCTGGCACGCCGCGGCGCATCTGGGCGCGCGCGTGAAAGCCGCCGACCAGTTCCTCCGCTGTCAGCCCCGGCAGTTCCCCAATCTGTTCGTGGCAGAGTGAGGCGGGGGCATCCTAAGACAGACCTTGCATCGTTCCCCGGAGAGCGCGCGCCCGTGCAAAATCGGTTGTTCCGATGCGCCGGGCATCGCGGCGCGTTCCGCGCCCGGTTGCGGCCATGCCCGGCGAATTGGTAACGGCAGGTTCATTTGCCCGGTGATGAGGAAGCCCGATGGAAAGCCTGATAGAGTTCTACCGCCCGCTGAGCGGCAATCTGAGCCTCAGCACCGGGGCGTCCGACAGCCTGCTGCATGTCCATGGCGGGATGATCGTCCTGTTTCTCGCCCGCATCGTGACCCGGCGTTCGCTCGCCACGTGGACGCCGTTCCTGTGCGTTCTCGCGGCGGCCCTGGCCAAGGAAGGGGCCGACCGGCTCGCGCACGGATCGTGGCGGATGCCCGACAGCGCGTTCGATATCCTCAACACGATCTTCTGGCCGATGGTGCTGATGATCGGGCTGCGGTGGCGGCGCGCCCATCCGCACAGGCGCTAGCCGCCGCCTATCGCTTGCGCTTCCAGATGCGGACAAACGCCTGCAGCTTGTAGCCGATGGATTGCCGTTCATCCGAAATCGCGTCGACGAATTCGGCCAGCCGGTGCGATTTCTTCGCGGTGTAGAAGATGAACGCCGCCATCGGCACGATCACGATGAGAAAATGCATGGCTTTTTCGTGCGCGGGCCGGTTGTCGATATTGATCAGCTCCGCGCCGAGGAAACCCACCGTCAGCGACATGATCAGCCCGAAAAACGTGACCACAGTCAGCCGGACCACGGTGTTCGCCTGCCGCCGCAGCGAATCGCTGTCGAGATAATCGATCATGTCGAGCACTTCCTGGCGGACTTCGGCAAACAACTGGTTCGATCCCAGATGGCCCGTCCACATGGCGAACAGATCGCGCGCCGGGGCCTGGTTGGACAGTTCCTGAAACCAGTAGCGATGGGCGAAGCGCAGGAAATTCTCGTGCGTCAGCCGCACCGCGCGTTTGAAGCGTTTGACCGTTTCGGGCGCATAGTCGGCAAGGCCGCTGATCGCCGTCACCAGCCGGTCGCGGAAAATCAACAGCGCGGCACGGTGGAAATGGGCGATCAGGCCGAGCAGGAAATACTGATGGCGGAACTGGCAGGTGATCCCGGTCAACACATCGGTATAGCGTGGATCGCCCGCATCGCCGACCATGACGAAAGCCTGCCCCGAACAAAGCATCCGGGTCACGATCTGGTCGTGCCGCCCATCCGCATCCCAGAAGCGGTCATAGCAATGGCGGCTTTCGAAATCGGCGAGGAACGCGGGCGCGAAAGGCGTGACGCCCGCATCCCCCGGCGGGGCCAGCAGGCCGAGCCGTATCCAGTCCTCCCGCGCGATCGCCGCCGGATCGGCCACCGCCAGACAGCCGAGGACGGGGATGCGCTGATGTTCGAGCGGGCGGAAACGGATGCCGCCGTCCGCCCCCTCCTGCCCTGCGGATTCGGGCCCTTCATCCGGTGTCAGCGGATGCATCAGGTATTGCCAGTGCGCGGCGATGCGCGGCGTGCGGTGCCGGCAGACCTGCGCCAGATAGCGCGCCTTGTGCTCGTAATCGGATGCGGCGAGTTCGGCGCCGTCGGCATCGTGCAGGCTGATCCGCGCGCAGCAGTTCGTCCCTCCGCCATCGGGGGCCCATGTCGTCGGATAGGCACGGCCGAGCCGGAACAGCGCGTCCTGCGCCTGCGCCAGGCTCAGATCGTGGCAGAGCAGCTCCACCGCCATGATGGCGAGATCGATATCGTAGAAGAAATAGAGTTCGACGCGCGCCACGGTGAATTCCACCGGCGTTTCGCCCGGGCGGAACTGTGCGCGGGCGGTGGCGACATCGCGCCGGCGAAAGACCCGGATCGGCGATGCGCCATACGCGGCGCCGGCGGCCTCGCCATAGAGGAAGCGTTGCACATCGGGCATGAAAGTGACGAATTCGGCATAGTGCCGTTCCTGAAAATCGCGCACGTCTTCGGTGAATTCGTCCGCGATCTCCTCCCATGGGCCGCCGAGCCGGGCCAGCCGTTCGCCATGCTGCTGCCGCGACTGCGCCCCTTCGGCCGGGGGCAGGAGCTGGATCGGCCACAGCAGAATCTGCCGGAAATCCCGCACAAACGGCCGTGGATGTATCCCGGCCTCACCGGCACCGGTCGCATCAGCCATACCCCCTCCATCGTCGGCTTCTCGTCTTTCCTATATCGCGAAAAGCGGCAGGCTTTTCATCTTTTTAGGGGGTGGCTTTTCAGGTGTCCGGGCACGGCTTCCGGCGAAAGGCCGCGGGCCGACGGGGCAGTGCCGTGCGGGTGGCGGGGGAAGGGCGAAGACCCCACCCCGTTCGTCCTGAGCCTGTCGAAGGCCACGCGCCGCCATTGGCCCCATGCGCTGGTGGCATAGCCGCTACCGTGGGGCGCGTCCTTCGACAGGCTCAGGACGAACGGATGGGGGACTTGGGGGCATTGGCTTTCCGGTCAGCTTGCCATGCAGGCTGACCTGACACTCCCTTCGTCATTCCCGCGCAGGCGGGAATCCAGTTCTACGGTTGCGGCTGGATTCCCGCCTGCGCGGGAATGACGAGGTTTGGGGATAATGGGACCGACAGTATCCCCCGGCAAAACACTTTCCTACACGCCCGAAATCTGCCCTAACCTGCCGGATGATCCAGCGCAGAAATCCGTCCGTCCGTCCCCGGCAGGCAACCGCCCGAAAAGCCCGCTCCCGTAAATCATCGGCCCGTCCCTTGTGGCCGTCCTACCGCCGCCTGCCCGCATTCGTGCCCGTCCCGGTGCGCGCCCGGCGCGATGGGTGGGATGCTGTGCGGCAGGGGCAGTTTATCGGCTGGCTGGCGCAGACCGGCTCCGTCTCCGAAGCCGCCGCGCGGGTGGGGCGTTCGCGCGAGAGCGCCTATCGCCTGCGCCGCCGGGCCGATGCGGCAGGGTTCGCCGCCGCGTGGGATGCCGCGCTGGCCGGGCGGGCCGGTATCAGGATACCGGCGCGGAAAGTCACACCCGATGATCTGCCCGCGCTCGCTTTTGCCGGCCGGTGCTGGTGCGAATGTATCGCGGGCGCTTTGCTGCGGTCAGCCGCCAGCCCAGCGATACCGCGCTGTTGCGGCTGCTCTCGCAGTATGACCGGGCTTTGCGCGGGCATGATCGGAGTGTGTGGTGGTGACGGTGCAGGGGCCGCACTTTCGGGCCATTCTGCGTCAACCTGCGGGGTGGGTGAATCAGAGGGACAAACCCACCCCCGCTCGTCCTGAGCCTGTCGAAGGACGCGTGTCAGGGTGTGGCGGGGACCGGGTTGGAAGGTAGGGCTGCCGTTTGTGCGCATCCTTCGACAGGCTCAGGATGAGCGATGGGGGGATGGACGGATGCGCCGAGGGGAGGGGGGCTGAGCGGGAACCGGGGGCGGACAAACGGAAAGGGCCGGGGCAACGCATCTTGCCCCGGCCCAATCGTTTCCGTAGCCCCGCTTACAGCGTCTTGATGATCGCGGAGAAGTCCAGCCCGCCGTTGCCCGCCGCGTCGAACGCTTCGTAGAGTTCGCGCGCGCGCCGGCCCATCGGGGTGTCGCTGCCGGCGGTCTGCGCCGCTTCCATCGCCAGCTTGAGATCCTTGAGCATCAGCGCGGTGGCGAAACCGCCCTGGTACTGGTTGTCCGCCGGGCTCTGCGGGCCGACGCCGGGGACGGGGCAGTAGCTCGTCATCGACCACGATTGGCCCGAAGCCTTGGAGGAAATGTCGTAGAACGTCTGGAGATCGAGCCCCAGCCGTTCGGCCAGCTTGAACGCCTCGCAGGTGGCGACCATCGTCGCGCCGAGGATCATGTTGTTGCAGATCTTGGCGGCTTGCCCCGCGCCCGCGTCGCCCGCGTGGATCACGGCTTTGCCCATGGCCGAAAGGATCGGTTCCGCGCGGGCGAACGCCGCGTCGCTGCCGCCGACCATGAAAGTCAGCGTTCCGCCGTTGGCCGCCGCGATCCCGCCCGAAACCGGGGCATCGACCATGGCGTACCCGGCCGCCGCCGCTGCATCTTCCACTTTGCGCGCGGTGGCGACATCGATGGTCGAACAGTCGAGCAGCAGCGCGCTGGCGGGCGCCTGGCCGAGCACGTCGGCGGTATAGACGCTTTCGACGATAGCCCCGTTGGGCAGCATCGAAACGACCGCGTCCACGCCCGCCACGGCTTCGCGCACCGAAGTGAACGGCGCGCAGCCATTGTCCTGGGCCCGCGCCAGCGCATCGGGGCTGAGATCGAAAGCGTTCACATCATGGCCGGCCTTGACCAGATTGGCAGCCATGCCGCCGCCCATGTTGCCGAGGCCGATAAAGGCGATCTTCATTGCATCATCTCCTGGGTATCGCGTTCGCGGGGGTGGAGCTCAGCGCCCCTTCCACTGCGCGGCGCGCTTTTCGACGAAGGCGTTCATCCCTTCGGCCTTGTCTTCGGTGGCGGTGAGAATCTGGAACAGCCGCCGTTCGTGCAGCAGGCCCTGATCCAGCGTGGTTTCGAACGCGGCGTTGACCATTTCCTTGTTCACCATGGCGGCCAGCGGGGGCATCGCGGCAATGGTCTCGGCAGTCTTGAGCGCATCGTCAAGCAGGTCAGCGAGCGGCACCACGCGGGCGACGAGGCCCGCACGCTCGGCTTCTTCCGCACCCATCATCCGCCCGGTAAGGCACATTTCCATTGCCTTGGACTTGCCCACCGCGCGGGTCAGCCGCTGCGATCCGCCCATGCCGGGGGCGACGCCGAGCTTGATTTCCGGCTGGCCGAATTTGGCGGTGTCCGCCGCGATGATGAAATCGGCCATCATCGCAAGTTCGCACCCGCCGCCGAGGGCGAAGCCGTTGACCGCCGCGATCCACGGCTTGCGCACTTTCTTGACCAGGTCCGCCGTCCACCCGGCGAAGAAATCCTCCAGGAAGAAATCGGCGGCGGGTTTGTCGGCCATTTCCTTGATGTCGGCGCCAGCGGCGAAAGCCTTCTCGCCGGAGCCGGTGAGCACGGCGCAGCGCTGCGCCGGATCGGCTTCGAATGCGGCGAACGCTTCGGTCAGTTCGGAGAGAACCTGCGAGTTGAGCGCGTTCAGCGCCTGCGGGCGGTTGAGCGTGATCAGCGTCACCGCGCCGCGCGTTTCGACCAGAAGGGTTTCGTAGCTCATAGGGGTTTCCATTCTTCTCCGGCGGGGAGCAGGGCGAAGATGGCATCGACCATCGCTTCGCTCACTTCCTCGGGGGTGGCGGGTTGCCAGTGGGGATCGTTGGTCTTGTCGACCAGCAGCGCACGGACGCCTTCGGCGAAATCGGGCAGCAGCACCGCTCGCCCAGCCGCGCGGTATTCCATCGCCATGTTTTCGGCGAACGTTGCCGCCGCACCGCCGAGGGCAAGCTGGCGCAGCACCAGCTTGCAGGTGCGCGGGCTCTTGGTGGCAAGCGTTTGCGCTTCCTTGCCCGCCCATTCGCCGCCATCGGCATGAAGCGCGGCCACGATCCCTTCCAGCGTATCGGGCGCGAACAGGCGGTCGATCTCGTCCCGGTTGGCGGCAAGGCGCGGGGCGGGGGGCTGGGCGGACAGATCGGCCAGCACCGTTTCCACGGCGGCGGGATCGGCGATGATCCGCGCTTTGGCTTCGGCCAGCGCCTCGCTCGGCAGGTAATGGCTGGCAAGGCCCGCCCAGAGGCATTCCGCTCCGTCCAGCCGCGCGCCGGTGAGGCCGAGGAACTTGCCCGTCTGCCCCGGCAGGCGCGGCAGATACCAGCCGCCGCCCACATCGCAGATCAGGCCGATGCCGGTTTCGGGCATGGCGAAACGGGTGTTCTCCGTCGCCACGCGATACTGCGCGGGCTGCGAAATGCCCACGCCGCCGCCCATCGTGATCCCGTCCATGAACGCGACGATGGGCTTGGGATAGGTGAACATCAGGTGGTTGAGCTTGTATTCGACATCGAAGAAGTGCCGCGCCGCCGCGCCGCCGTCTTCCAGCGCCGAACGGCGCAGCAGCGTGACATCGCCGCCCGCGCAGAACCCGCGTCCTTCGGCATGGTCGACGATCACCAGCCGGATCGCCGCGTCATCGCGCCAGGCGAGCAGCGCCTGCGTCATCGCTTCGCACATGGCCAGCGTCAGCGAATGGATCGCCTTGGGCCGGTTGAGCGAAATATGGCCGACCTGGCCGTGGACGTGAATATGGACTTCGTCGGTCATAGGGGCGTCTTTTCTTCCGGTCCGGCGGGGAGGGGCCGTTCAATCGCGCAGCAGGTCGCGGCCCACGATCAGGCGCATGACTTCGTTGGTCCCTTCGAGGATCGAATGAACCCTGAGATCGCGCCACAGCCGTTCGATGGGATAATCCATCAGGTAGCCGTAGCCGCCGTGCATCTGCAGCGCGCGATCGACCACGCGCGATCCGGTTTCGGTGGCGAACATCTTGGCCATCGCGGCAAAGCGCGTCTTGTCGGGCGCTTCGGCGCTGACTTTGGTCGCCGCGAGATAGAGCAGAGCGCGGGCCGCCTCCAGCTCCGTCGCCATTTCGGCCAGCTTGAACTGGGTGTTCTGGAAATCGGCGATTGCCTTGCCGAACTGCTTGCGCTCCTTGGTGTAGGCAATCGCTTCGTCCAGCGCGCGCTGCGCCCCGCCGAGCGAGCAGGCGCCGATATTGAGCCGCCCGCCGTCGATCCCGGTCATGGCGATCCTGAAGCCTTCGCCTTCCGCGCCGATCAGGTTTTCCACCGGCACCCGCGCGTCTTCCAGAATCAGTTGCGCGGTCGGCTGCGAATGCCAGCCGAGCTTGCGTTCCTGCGCGCCGAAGCTGACGCCGGG
Source organism: Caenibius sp. WL (assembly GCF_019803445.1). NCBI lineage: Bacteria > Pseudomonadati > Pseudomonadota > Alphaproteobacteria > Sphingomonadales > Erythrobacteraceae > Caenibius > Caenibius sp. WL. The sequence goes on along the minus strand of NZ_CP081844.1, from coordinate 3,298,623 downwards.
CATGTCCTTGCCGATGGCGAGACAGGAAATACCCCTGGCCCCGTCATCACCCGTGCGGACCATGGTGACGTAGAGGTCGTTCGACCCGCCGCCGGAAATGAACTGCTTCGACCCGTTGACGATGTAGTGATCGCCATCGCGCACGGCCCGCGTCTTGAGCGCGGCGGCATCGGACCCGGCCGAAGGTTCGGTGAGGCAGTAGCTCGCCATGGCATCCATGGTGATAAGATCGGGCAGATATTTGGCCTTGAGCGTGTCCGACCCGAACCGGTCGATCATCCATGCGGCCATGTTGTGAATCGAAATGAACGCGCTGGTGGAGGGACAGCCATAGGCCATCGCCTCCATGATCAGCGCCGCTTCCAGCCGCCCGAGCCCGATTCCGCCCGCTTCCTCGCTGACGTAGATCGCGCCGAAGCCGAGTTCGGCGGCGGCCTTGATCGTGTCGCGCGGGAAAGCGTGCTGTTCATCCCATTCCGCGGCGAACGGGGTGATGGCGTCGGCGGTGAAGCGCCGGGCCATGTCCTGAATGGCGGACTGGTCTTCGGTCAGGTCGAATTGGGCGGTCATGGGTTGGCGTTTTGCTCTTTGCGATCAGTTGCAGGCGATCTGCTGGATTTTCAGATCGTCATCGTAGGAGACGGTCAGGCGATCGTAGCGGTAATCCATCGTCATCGGCGTGCGCGGCGGACCCCAGCGGAGCACGCGGGCCCCGGTGAGCTTGAGCAGCTGTGTACCCACCGCTTCGCTGGCGGTGGAGCCGACCAGCGACTGGGCCGGTTCGGCGTTGCACTTGCCCGGAGGCGGCGTGCTTTCGGCATCCTGCTGGGCGGCGGCGCATCCGGCAAGCATCAGCGCGGGGGCGATCAGGAACAGCGGCTTCATCGTCATCGTACAATCCTCCTGTTAAGCGCACTTGCTATACTTGAACGGCTCGGGCGATGCATCCTCGCCGTATTCGCGGCGGACCAGCGTTTGGCCGTTGTCCTGCACGTCCAGCACTTCGTCGCGGCTCCAGTTCATGCCTTCGCCGGTGAATGCGAAAGTGGCGCGCAGGCGAGTGGCCGACTGTTCCTTCACTTCGCCCAGCGTGCCGACGGATTCATAGAATTCGAGCGTCTTGCCGTCGATCTTGAGCAGCCCTTTGGCATCGCCCCGCGTGCTGGTGCAATCGGCCGGGACCATGCCCCAGCGGCCTTGCAGCGCGATGGGGATACCGTTTCCGGCCGGTTCGGCCGGTGCGGCACCCTGATCCGTGGGGGTGGGGACTGCCGGGGCAGGAATCTCTGCCCCCGGTGTGGCGGGGTTGTCCGGTTCGTTCGTCTTGCTGTCGCCGCAGGCCGCCAGGGCCAGCACGGCGAAAGTCAGGGGAACCAAGGTCTTGCGCATGGAGTCAACTCCTTTGTCCGTCCAGCAGGACAACGCTGGCCGCCGCCAAGTTATCCCGCCGCGCCGAACCGGGAACCAGCCTTAACCCATTGTCGGGATAACGAAAGCGTTACCGCCGTCGGGCGAACCGTCGGGCCAGCGCTGGGTGACGGTCTTGACCTTGGTCCAGAATTTCACCCCTTCCATGCCGTGCTGGTTGGTGTCGCCAAACGCCGAACGCTTCCACCCGCCGAACGTGTGATAGGCCACCGGCACCGGGATCGGCACGTTGATGCCGACCATGCCGACATTGACGCGGGCGGCGAATTCGCGCGCCGCGTGGCCGTTGCGGGTGAAGATCGCCACGCCGTTGCCGTACTGGTGCTTACTCGGCAGTTCGAGCGCGGTTTCGAAATCGGCCGCCCGCACGATCTGCAGCACCGGGCCGAAGATTTCGTTGTGGTAGCTGTCCATTTCGGGCGTGACATGATCGATCAGCGTCGGGCCGACGAAAAAGCCCTTTTCATAGCCTTGCAGGCTGAACCCGCGTCCGTCGACCACGATTTCGCCGCCTTCTTCGGCGCATTTGGCGATCCAGCTTTCGATCTTCTGCTTGTGCTCCTGCGTCACCACCGGGCCGTAATGGGCCTGCGGATCGGTGGAGATGCCGACATTGAGCGCTTCGATCGCCGGGATCAGCTTGGCCTTGAGGCGTTCGGCGGTGTCATGGCCCACCGGCACCACAACAGGCAGCGCCATGCAGCGTTCGCCCGCCGAACCGAAAGCGGCCCCGGCGAGATCGTTCACCACCTGATCGAGATCGGCATCGGGCATGACCACGCCATGGTTCTTCGCGCCGCCCATCGCCTGCACGCGCTTGCCCGCCGCGACGCCGCGATTGTACACGTAATGTGCGATATCGGAGGAGCCGACGAAGCTGACCGCGCCGATGGCCGGATGGTCGAGAATCGCATCGACCATCTGCTTGTCGCCATGGACGACCTGGAGAATGCCTTCGGGCGCGCCCGCTTCGAGCATCAGTTCAGCCAGGCGCACCGGCACCGAGGGATCGCGTTCGGACGGCTTGAGGATGAAAGCGTTGCCGCAGGCGATGGCGACGCCGAACATCCACATCGGGATCATCGCCGGGAAATTGAACGGGGTGATGCCCGCGCCGATGCCGATGGGCTGGCGCATCGAATAAACGTCGATCCCCGGGCCCGCGCCCTGAGTGTATTCGCCTTTCAGCGCATGCGGGATGCCGCAGGCGAATTCGATCACATCCAGCCCGCGCTGCACATCGCCCCGGGCGTCGGCCACGACCTTGCCGTGTTCCGACGAGAGCATGAGAGCCAGTTCATCGATATTGGCTTCGACCAATTCCTTGAACTTGAACATCACCCGGGCGCGGCGCTGCGGGTTGGTGGCGGCCCATTCCGGCTGCGCGGCGAGCGCGGCGTTCACTGCCTTGTCGAGCAGCGCGGCATCGCCAAGCGCGACCTGCGCCTGAACGGTGCCCTGATTGGGGTCGAAAATATCGTGCAGGCGGACGGCGGAACCGGCCGCGCCGCCAGCGATGAAATGGTCGATCTGGCGCATGGTAAAACCTCTCTCGGCTGGCCTCGGGGGCGAGTCTGGCATTGTCGGATGGATATAAGAGGTACTCCCTCACAGATTGCAGGCAAGGGCAAATTCTGCGAGTGTGGCCTGCAATTTTGCAGGTGATGGCGCGATGCAAGGGATCGACTGGAGCGATTATCAGGCGTTTCTCGCCATTGCCCGCGCCGGGCAACTGGCCCGCGCCGCCGCCGCGATGCGGGTGGACGCCACCACGGTGGGGCGGCGCCTGCGCCGGCTGGAGGCGCGGCTGGGCACCACGCTGTTCGAACAAACCCGTGAAGGGCAGGTGCTGACCGAAGCGGGCGAACGGCTGCTGGCCGCGGTCGAGGCGATGGATCGCGCGGTATCCGGCGTATCGGAGGAGCGCGGTGGCGGCGGATTGAGCGGCACCTTGCGCATCAGCGTGTCCGAAGGGTTCGGGACCGGCTTCCTCGCCAGCCGCCTGCCGGAATTCGCCGCCGCCCATCCGGGGCTGACGCTCGATCTCGTGGCCAGCAGCGGCTTCCTCAGCCCGTCCAAGCGCGAGGCGGATATCGCCGTCGTCCTCTCCCGCCCGCAGGCAGGGCCCGTGATCGCCCGCAAGCTGTCCGACTATGCGCTGCGGCTCTACGCCAGCCCGGCCTATCTGGCGCAGGCCGGAACGCCGGAGCGGGCGGAAGATCTGGCGCAGGGGCACCGGCTGGTCGGCTATATCCCCGATCTGCTCTATGCCCCCGAACTGCGCTATCTCGATGAGATATTGCCCGGCCTTGCGGCGGCCGTGCGTTCCTCCAGCATCAACGCCCAGCAGCGCCTGCTGGCGCAGGGGGCGGGGATCGGGGTTCTGCCGTGTTTCCTGGGGGACAGCGATCCAGCCTTGCGCACTGTCCTGCCGGAGCGGCGGATCACCCGCAGTTTCTGGATCGTGACGCACAAGGACACTCACAACCTTGCCCGTATCCGCGCAGGGACGAAATGGATGATCGAAACGGTGGCCCGCCATCGCGGGCTGATGCTGCCGCCCTGATGCTGCGCTTGCACAGGCACAGTTGTATTCGCTTCGCATTGGCGGCAGAAACGCGCACGCAATCGGACCCGCACTCTATCCTTCGCGCGGGCCGGACAAGAGGGACGGCAGGATTATGGCACTCAAGACCCGCATCACGGAACTGCTCGGCATCGAACATCCGGTGGTGCAGGGCGGCATGATGTGGGTGGGCCGGGCGGAACTGGCTTCGGCGGTGTCCAACGCGGGCGGGCTCGGCATTCTCACCGCGCTTACCCAGCCGACCCCCGATGCCCTGCGCCATGAGATCGATCGCATGCGCACGATGACGGACAAGCCCTTTGCCGTGAATCTGACACTGCTGCCGTCGACCAATCCGCCGCCCTATGCGGCATATCGCCAGGCGATCATCGATTCGGGCGTGAAGATCGTCGAAACCGCCGGGTACAAGCCGCAGGAACATGTCGACGAGTTGAAAGCCCACGGGATCAAGGTGATCCACAAATGCACCGCCGTGCGCCACGCCCTTTCGGCGGAGCGGATGGGCGTCGATGCAATCTCGATCGATGGCTACGAATGCGCTGGCCACCCCGGCGAAGATGACATTCCCGGGCTGATCCTGATCCCGGCGGCGGCCGACAAGGTGAAAGTGCCGATGCTGGCCAGCGGTGGGTTCGGCGATGGCCGTGGGCTCGCCGCCGCGCTGGCGCTGGGGGCGGAAGGGATCAACATGGGCACCCGGTTCTGCGCCACGAAGGAAGCGCCGATCCACGAGAACATCAAGCAGTTCATCGTCGGCAACGACGAGCGGGCGACCAACATCATTTTCCGCAAATTCCGCAACACCGCGCGCGTGGCCAAGAACAGCGTGTCGGACAAAGTGGTGGAAATCCTCGCCCGGCCGGATTCGGTGTTCGAGGATATCCGCCCGCTGGTGTCCGGCGCGAAAGGGCGCGAAGGGCTGGAAAACGGCGATATCGATCACGCCATCATCTGGGCCGGGCAGGTTCAGGGCCTGATCCACGATATCCCGAGTTGCGAAGAACTGGTGACACGGATCGTGGCCGAAGCGGAGGCGATCATCAAACAGCGGTTGGCCGGTTTCATCGCGTGAAGCGATGATGGCCGCAGGGGCGCGATCAGCCCGCGCGATCTTCCAGTTCGTCGCGGTTGAGAATGGTGACGCTGCGGCGCGATGGCAGGTCGATCACCCCGTCGTTCTTCAGTTTGCTGAACTGGCGGCTGACGGTTTCGATAGTCAGCCCCAAAACGTCCGCGATCTGCTGGCGGGAGAACGGCAGATCGAACGTCTCGTGCCCACCCACGTTTTCGCAGGCGCCGTTCGCGGCCAGCCGTTCGGCCATTTCGAGGAGGAAGGCGGCGATCCGTTCGCCCGCGCTCTTGCGGCCGAGAAGCAGCATCCATGCACGGGTGCGATCGAGTTCCGCCAGCGTGCGTTGCAGCAGCTTGTGTTCCAGCGCGGGGTGTTCGCGGGCGAAATTGTCGAAATCGGTGCGGGAAAACACGCAGACGGTGGCTTCGGTCAGCGCGGTGACGCTGTGCGCGGTCTGCTGCCCGAAGGGACGGCCGATGAAATCCGAGGGATAGACCACGCCGACGATCTGTTCGCGCCCGTCGGCCGTGCCGGTCGAAAGTTTGAGCACCCCTTCGATCACGTTGGCCACGAGCACCGAATCCTCGCCTTCCCAAAGAAGGGACTGACCCGCTTCCAGCTTGCGCTGGCGGCCAATGGCGTTAAGCGCCTGAATTTCGGAGGCATCGAGCGCCGCGCAGATCGCCCGGTTACGTACGCGGCAAGTTTCGCAAAAAGCCATATTGTCCGATTATCAGCACAAAAAGACGGCAGCAATGCCCTTGAAAAAAGAAGTCGTGAGAGTTCAACTGATGAATAATACGAATATACCTTCGATTTTGTTCGTTTGTTTGGGAAATATCTGCCGTTCGCCTTTGGCCGAAGCTGCCTTGCGCAAGGTGGCCGAAGACCGCGGGCTCGCCATGCGCATCGATTCGGCCGGGACAGGCGACTGGCATGTCGGAAATCCGCCCGACCGCCGCGCCATCGCCATGGCGGCGCGTAACGGCATCGCAATCGACAGCTATCGTGCGCGCCAACTGGTGACGGACGATTTCAACCGGTTTCATCATATCTTCGCGCTCGATCATGCCAATCTGGACGATATCCGGGCGATTGCCCCGGCGCGGTCGACGGCGCAGGTTTCGCTGCTGCTCGACATGGTGCCGGGGCGTGAAGGGCAGAGCGTGGCCGATCCCTATTTCGGGGACGAGGCGGGTTTCGAAGTGACCTGGCGCGATGTCATGGAAGCGGCGCAGGCGCTCGCGGCGCGGTTCGCAAAGTAACGCGCGTGTCATATGTTGGCGGGATAAGCGAGCGCGCCAGGGCGATGATCGCGTTCCGCACCGGGGGTGAAAAGGGGGCAAGATGTCGCGTTTGACAGTGAACGGCCAGCCGGTTCAATTTTCGATGGACCCTGCCACGCCCCTGCTGTGGGCGCTGCGCGATGCGGCCAATCTGACCGGCACCAAATATGGCTGCGGCGTCGGCGATTGCGGGGCGTGCATGGTGCTGGTCGATGGCCAGGCGTTGCGGTCCTGCCTGATCACGCTGGCGGAAGCCGAAGGGCGCTTCGTCACCACGATCGAGGGGCTGTCGCGCGATCGTTCGCATCCGGTGCAGCAGGCGATGGTGGCGGAACAGGCGATTCAGTGTGGCTTCTGCACGCCCGGCATCGTGATGAGCGCGGCCGCGCTCCTCCAGCGCAACGCCGCGCCGGAGGAGGCGGAAATCAAGGCGGCGATACCCAATCTGTGCCGTTGCGGCGTCTATCCGCGTCTGGTGCGGGCGGTGCAGCAGGCCGGGCGGATCATGCGCGGGGAAGGCGCAGGACCCGTGCCCGCGCTGCCGCCGGTGGCGGAGAATTGAACCCCGCCCTTGGCGTGCTGCTCCCGGCGCGCTAGGGCGGGAGGATAGAACAGGCTGAAGAGGATTCCGATGAAGGCGACCATCTGGCACAACCCCAATTGCAGCAAGTCGCGCCAGGCGCTCGCTCTGCTGGAAGAAACGCCGGGCGTTGCGCTGACGGTGGTGCAGTACCTTAAGAATCCCCCCAGTGCCGAAAAGCTGGCGCAACTTTATCGCGATGCGGGCATGGCCGCGCGCGAAGGCGTGCGCACCAGCGGGACCGACGCGAAGGAACGCGGGCTGACCGAAGCCGACGACGCCACGGTGATCGCTGCGATGGTGGCCGATCCCAAACTGATCGAACGGCCGCTGGTGGAAACGGAAAAGGGGGTGCGGCTTGGCCGCCCGCCGGAAAAGATCAGGGAAATCCTCTGATTTCAGAGTGCCCCGGTTTCCGATTGTCGCAGGCCGGGTTGCAATGACCGCGTGAATTTGCCACGCCGAAGCATAGTTTCTGGTCCCGGTCTGCTTGGGGCCCCCGCAAGAGAGGTTGCGACACGCATGACCGGTTCGGAGCTTTCACAGGGCCGCCGCCGCGCAGGGTGGAAAGACACGCTGCACAACGCGCTGGGTCCCTGGGGCGTTTTTCTCGAGGGTTTTCTCAAACATCCGGTGATGGTCGGTTCGATCATTCCCTCCTCGCGTTTCACTATCAACAAGATGCTGGCCCCGGTAAACTGGGACGAATGCAAGCTGTTCGTGGAATACGGGCCCGGTGTCGGCACGTTCTGCCGCCCGGTTCTGGAGCGGATGCGGCGCGACGCGCAACTGATCGTGATCGATACCAATCCGCTCTATATCGACTATCTCAAGCGCACGATCGGCGACAGCCGCTTCATCGCGGTCAACGGATCGGCCGCCGATGTGGAGGACATCGTCCGCGCGCATGGTCATGACCATGCCGATTACGTGCTGTCGGGCCTGCCGTTTTCCACGCTGCCCGATGGGATCGGTCCGGCCATCGCGGCGGCAACCCACCGCGTCCTGCGCCCCGGCGGGGCCTTTCTGGTGTACCAGTTCTCGGCCAAGGCGCGCGATTTCATGGCCCGCCATTTCGCCCGCATCGACAACGGGTTCGAACTGTTCAACATCCTGCCTTGCCAGCTTTTCTGGGGCTGGAAGGACGCGGAAGACCAGTAACTTTCGCCATCACAGGATCGCAGCCGGTGCCGTGCCAGACCAGCGCGGCACCGGCTTTTTCGTATGCCGGTGCGGCCTTACTCGAACGTCCGGGTGATCGTTTCCGCCGAAGGTCCGGCCAGCTGGCGATGGATCGAAGCCAGCAGCCCGACGAAATAGACCGTTGCCACCGAGCCGATCAGCCCCGAAACGAGCGCCTGCCCGATATGCTGCACGGTGCCGCCCAGCGCCGCGAACACGATGCCCAGAATACCGCCGACCACCAGCGCCGCCACGCCAATAGCCACCACCAGCAGCGCATAGAACAGGAACAGGCGGAAGCTGTTGCCCTTGGTCAGCGCCCACGACCGGGTGAGCACCGTGATCGGGTTGTTGCGCCGTTCGATGGCGATGATCGCCGGGCACAGCGAGACTTTGACCATCGCATAGATCATCGCCACGCCCGCGGCGATCAGGGCGATTGCCACCAGTGCGGCCACGCCCGTGGCCGAAGCGAGGCCGACCACCAGCCCGAGGACGAGGACCAGACCCAGCGCGACCAGAAACTGCGATGCCAGATAGGGCAGGATGCCGGTGGCCGCGCGTTTCAACGCATCGCCCACCGTGGGTTTGGCCTGATCGCGCAGCAGCACCAGCAGCGTCAGCATGCCCACCGTCTGCAGGATCGCCATCAGGATCAGCCACACGGCATTGTTGGAATAGAACCCGCTGACCAGAGCCATGGCCTGTTCCGGGGTCATTCCGGCGGCGGGCTGCGGGGCAGGCACGAACAGCGAAAATGCCAGGCCGGGAAGGAAGAAGAACAGTCCCGCGACAATGAGCATGACCTCGCGGTTGGCGTTCACCATTTCAGTGGCTTCTCGCCAAGCCCGGTTCATGTCGAATATCATCAGTCTGGTCTCCACCTGCAAAGCGGCACTTGATAAGCGAAGCGGATAGGGCCACGCAATCGGCATGATCGGAAATGAGAACGAGCGGATCGAATGGCGCTGCGAAAGCGATCCGGTGCCCTATCGCGCGGCGCTCGATGCGATGACGGCGCGCAACGCGGCCATCGCGGCAGGATCGGCACGCGAACTGATCTGGCTGCTGGAACATCCGCCGGTCTATACCGCCGGGACGAGCGCGGCGGCGGAGGAACTGCTCGATCCGCGTTTCGATGTGGTGAACACCGGGCGCGGCGGGCGCTACACCTATCACGGGCCGGGCCAGCGGGTCGGCTATGTCCTGCTCGACCTGTCGCGCCGCGCGCGCGATGTGCGCAAGTTCGTCCATGCGCTGGAAAGCTGGGTGATCGCTACGCTGGCCGATTTCGGCGTCGAAAGCTGGAGCGTGCCCGATCGCGTGGGTATCTGGACGCGCGATGCGGGTGGCGCGGAAGCCAAGATCGGAGCCATCGGCGTGCGGGTGCGCCGGTGGGTGACGATGCACGGCTTTTCAGTCAATCTAGCGCCCGATCTGGCGCATTTTTCCGGGATCGTGCCGTGTGGCATCGCCGAATATGGCGTTACCAGCCTCGAAAAACTTGGCATTGCTGTTGCGCCGGGGGAGTGGGATCGGGCATTGATCGCCCGCGCCGCCGATTTCCTCGCGGCGCTGGAAACACCGTGTGGAGTGAGCCGCCCATGATCCGCCGTTCTCTTGCTTTTGCCGTGCCCGTTCTTGCCTGCGCTCTCGCGCTGGCCGCCTGCGGGGGCGATAGCGGCGGGAAAGGCAAAGGGCGCGATGCATCGGCCCAGGTGCTCGAAGGCACGATCAGCGACGGGATGATTCCGATTGACGAACTGCGCTCGGAATCGCCTCTCGCCCCGCCCGAACCGGCCAAGGGCACGGGCGGCAAGCCGGGCGCAGAGACAGCGGAAGGCGGAGCCTCCGCGGAAGAAGCCGTAGCCGATGGCGCAGCACCCGCGCCCGCGGCGCCCGCCATTCCGGCCACCCCCGATCCCATCGGCGCGGCCGTGGAGGCCAACACGCGCCCCTGAGGGGGCCTGGGCCGGGCACACAGGGGGAATCCTGCCGGACCACCCCCTGCAACAGGATCAGCGGTTGCCGAGGTCGCCCTTGCCGACCGTGGTGCCCGCCATTTCCAGCATCCGGTCGAGCGAGCGCTTGGCGTCGAGCCGCAGGGTTTCCTCGATCTCGATGCGCGGTTCGAGATCGCGCAGCGCGAGGTAGAGCTTTTCCAGCGTGTTCAGCGCCATGTAGGGGCAGATGTTGCAGTTGCAGTTGCCGTCCGCACCCGGCGCGCCGATGAAGGTCTTCTCCGGCAGCGCCTTTTCCATCTGGTGGATGATGTGCGGTTCGGTGGCGACGATCAGCGTGTCGCCCGCCATCGTCTTGGCATAGTTCAGAATGCCACTGGTCGAACCGACATAATCGGCGTGATCGACAATCGTCGGCGGGCATTCGGGGTGCGCGGCGATCGGCGCGCCCGGATACTGCTGCTTGAGCTTGAGCAGTTCGGTTTCGCTGAACGCTTCGTGCACGATGCACACGCCCGGCCAGAGCAGCATTTCGCGGTTGAACTTGCGCGAGAGATAGCCGCCGAGATGCCGGTCGGGCCCGAAGATGATCTTCTGATCGGCCGGGATCTGCTGCAGGATCGTTTCCGCGCTGGACGAAGTGACGATGATATCGCTGAGCGCTTTCACCTCGGTCGAGCAGTTGATGTAAGTCAGCGCGATATGATCGGGATGCGCTTCGCGGAAAGCCTTGAATTTTTCCGGGGGGCACGAATCCTCAAGGCTGCAACCCGCTTCCATGTCGGGCAGCACGACGATCTTTTCAGGGCTGAGGATCTTGGCCGTTTCGGCCATGAATTTGACCCCGCAAAAGGCGATGACATCGGCATCGGTCGCGGCGGCCTTGCGGCTCAGTTCGAGCGAATCGCCGACGAAATCGGCAAGATCCTGAATTTCCGGTTTCTGGTAGTAGTGCGCCAGGATCACCGCGTTGCGTTCCTTGCGCAGCCGTTCGATTTCGGCGCGCACGTCGATACCAGCGAGGTCGGCGGTGTGGATAGTCATGAGTCCCTTCCTGCTTCAGGGATATTGTGTTGCACCGTCCCTAGAGGCGGGACGGGCAACGCCCAAGGAAAATCTGCCCCGTTGCCACCGCAATCCCGGGCGAACGGTGGGAAAACCGGGCGACGGGTGAGCGTGAGAGCACATTCTTTACCCCGCCAGTGACCATGTTTCGCCGTTGAGCGCCACTTTGCCGCGCTGCGCGAGATCGATCAGATGGGCTTTCACCGACATGCCGGCGGCGGGGTAAAGCGCGGGATCGGTGCCTTTGTACATTTCGGGGACCATGCCGGGGATCGTCTGCGCGCCCTTTTCGAGCTGGCGGAGAATCTGCCGTTCGCGCTGGCGGCGGTGGCCGACCATGCCGCGCACCAGTTGGCGCGGCTTTTCCACCGCCGGGCCATGGGCGGGATAATAGATCCTGTCTTCCCGGTCATACAGCAGCTGGAGCGAACGCATATAGGCCGCCATGTCCCCGTCGGGCGGGGAGACCACGCTGGTGGACCAGCCCATGACATGATCACCGGTGAACAGCGCGCCGCTTTCCTCCAGTGCGAAGCACAGGTGGTTCGACGTGTGGCCGGGCGTTGCCACGGCGCGCAAAGTCCAGTGATTGCCGCCCAGCGTATCGCCATCGCGCAGCACCCGGTCGGGGGCGTAAGTGGTGTCGAACGGGGCATCGGCGCGTGGACCCGTGGTGTCGAGCACTAGCGGCGCGCAGCCGATGATCGGGGCGCCGGTCACCTGCTTGAGCGGGGCGGCGGCGGGCGAATGGTCGCGATGGGTGTGGGTGCAGGTGATCGCCAGCACCGGGGCATCGCCGATGGCCTCCACCAGCGCGGCGATATGCGTGGGATCGTTGGGGCCCGGGTCCAGCACTACCAGCCCCGCCTGATCGCCGATCAGGTAAGTCTGCGTGCCGGTATACGTGAATGCCGAAGGGTTGGGCGCGAGCACGCGCCGCACCAGCGGTTCGAGCTGTTCGACTTTTCCGGTCGGCCAGGGGCGGGCAGAAGCATCCATGCGGTGGCATATGGGGACGGGATGCTGTTAAGTCGAGAGCGAACGGCCGATGCGCGAGCGGGAGGAACGATGCGCGACGAACTGATCCTGGTGCTCGATGCGGGTACGACTTCGACCCGGGCGATGCTGTTCGCGCTGGATGGACAGGTTCGTGCGCTGGCGCAGCAGGAATTGACGCAGTTTTATCCGGCGCCGGGCCTGGTGGAGCACGATCCGGCGGAAATCTGGGAGCGGACGCTGGTCTGCGCGCGCGATGTCGCAGCACAGGCGGGGGAAGCGGGCCGGATCGCGGCTATCGGTATCACCAACCAGCGCGAAACGGTGGTAGCGTGGGACCGGGTCAGCGGCGAACCGCTGGCCCGCGCGCTGGTATGGCAGGACCGGCGCACCGCCGACCGCTGCCAGGCGCTGAAAGCGCAGGGGCACGAGGATGCGGTGCGCAATGCCACCGGGCTGCTGCTCGATCCCTATTTTTCCGCCACCAAGATGCGCTGGCTGATCGACAATGTGCCCGCCGTGGCCGAGGCGGCGGATGCCGGGCGGCTGGCGTTCGGCACGGTGGAAAGCTGGCTGGTGTTCCGCCTCGCCGGCGGGGCGCATATCAGCGACGCGAGCAACGCCAGCCGGACCTTGCTGCTCCCGCTGGCCGGGGAAAGCTGGGATGAAGGGCTGTGCAGCCTGTTCGGCGTGCCGCGCACCGCGCTGCCGGAGGTGTGCGACAACGCGGGCGATCTGGCGCGCACTTTGCCCGAATGGTTCGGGCGGGCGATCCCCATCACCGGCATGGCGGGGGATCAGCAGGCGGCGACGCTGGGGCAGAGCTGCCTCGCGCCCGGCGATACCAAGGCGACATACGGCACCGGCGCTTTCGTGCTGGCCAACACGGGCACCGCGCCGCCCCGGTCGCGCCATCGCCTGCTGGGCACGGTGTTGTATCAGATGGCCGGGCAGCGGCACTATGCGCTGGAAGGTTCGGTGTTCGTCGCTGGCAGCCTGATTCAGTGGCTGCGCGATTCGCTGGGCCTGCTGGCCAGCGCGGCGGAAACCGAGGCGCTGGCGCGGTCGGTGGCGGACAATGGCGGGGTGGTGATCGTGCCCGCGCTGTCCGGGCTGGGCGCGCCGCACTGGTTGCCCGAAGCGCGCGGGGTGATCCGTGGGCTCAGCCTGTCGACCGGGAAAGCGCATATCGTGCGGGCCGCGCTCGAATCGATGGCGCATCAGACCTGCGATCTGGCGGAGGCGTTCGCGGCCGATGGCGCGGCTTGGCAACGGCTGCGGATCGATGGCGGCATGGCGGCCAACGACTGGCTGGCGCAGGATCTGGCGGATATTCTGGGGCTGACGGTGGAACGCCCCGATTTTGTGGAAACCACCGCATTGGGCGCGGCGATGCTGGCAGCGGTGGGGGCGGGGCTGTTTCCCGATCTGGCCACAGCGGGCGAAGCGATGGGCGGCGCGCGGCGCAGTTTCGAACCGCAGATGGATGAAACCACGCGCATGCAGCGGCTGTCCGCGTGGCAGGCGGCCTTGCGCACGCTTTAGCTTGGGCGATTGCAGCGTCTGCAAATACTCCATCCGTTCGGCCTTCGACAAGCTCAGGCCGAACGGGAATTGGGCCCAGCCCATAGCTGCCAACGATATAATAGCCTTAGCGATATAACCGCCTTGGTTTAGACGATTGCAGCGTTTGCCAGCGTGAATGAGGGCGGGGGCCTGTCCCGCCCGCTCAGCGGCAGTGCAGTTCCTGCCCCAGCCGTTCGCGCAGGCGGTGGATGGCGCTGGGATGCATTGCGAACCGCGCGTGCCAGGCGCTTTCCAGCCGGGCGATGCGCGCGTGGAAGCGTTCGCTGGCCGCCACCAGCTCGTGCAGGTTCGGTGGGAGGAGAGCGGCCTGTTCGGGAGTGGAGCGGCTGCCGCCCGAGGGCAGTCTGCCGGTGCGCCGCAACTGGAATTCGCTGATTTCGCCGTTGTAATAGGCGCGCTGGTTCAGCAGCCAGGCTATGACATGCATCATCCGGGTGGCGGTGCGCAGCGCTTCGCATGACAGCGCGATCCGGATCGGGTCTTCATCGTCCAATTGCGCCGTGCCAAGGGCCGCATGGTCGAACGACCGGCGCACCTGATCGGCCAGCACGAGCGCTTCGGCATAGAGCCCTTCGATAATGGGGCGGTTGAGATCGACCGGCTGCGTCATGCTTCACCGGCTAGGCCAAGCCGCGTTCACGCACCACTACCCGGCGGGGTTTTCCCGCCCCGAAATTCGACCTGTCCCTTAGCGATACTGTTTTTGCCGGAGGCCGGGCCATCGCCCCGGGTAACGCCCGCGCGCCGGGGGACGGCGGGCGATGAAAGAAACGGTCGTTCAGGCGATGATATCGGGCAGCAGCGCGTCTTCGATCAGTGCGATCTGGTCTTTCAGCCGCAACTTGCGCTTTTTCAGCCGGGCGATCTGCAATTGGTCGGGGCTTCCGGCCGTGGTCAGAGCGCCGATGGCGGCATCAAGATCGCGATGTTCGATCCGCAAACTTTCCAGCCGCTTGCGCATCTCTTCTTCGGTCACCGGTCACCTGCTCGTTGAAACCCTTGCGGACGATTCGCCTTGCCTCTGGCGGGCTCTGCCGCATTGCCCCCTCAAAGTCGTTTTGCAAAGTAGGGATAATGTGATTGGATGACAATCGCAGGCCATGCCTGCGGGTATGAGTCGCACAACAAGGTTCGGGGACCAACACGTAACCTTCAAGGAGGTACCCAAATGGAATCGTCACATATCAGTGCCCTGCAACTCAAGCATCGCGGTATCGAACAGCAACTCCGTGACGAAATGAGTCGCCCGTCGCCGGATGAGACGATCATTCAATCGCTCAAGAAGCGGAAGCTGCGGATCAAGGAAGAGATCGCGCAGATCTAGATATCGGGTCTATCTGATAATCGCCCGCGCAGGGATGGCCGGGATGGCCGTTCCTGCGTCCGGTCTCCGGAGGTGGCGCAAAGCGCCGCCGCCGGGCAGGGCCGGTGGAGGCTTTTCGCAGGTTAACCGTTCCCAAACCGGCCGATCTGGGATAGGCCGGATGCATGACCTCAGCCGCGACCGCCGCCCGGAATATCCTCACCCGATTGCATGAGGTCATGGCGTCGCGCCTGCCGGCGCAGGCGAAGCTCAACCAGGTGGTCGAAATCATCGGGAACAGCCTCCACAGCGAGGTCTGCTCGATCTATCTCCTGCGCGAAGGGATGCTCGAACTGTTCGCCACGCGCGGGCTGAACCAGAGCGCGGTCCACGTCACCCGCATGGCGGTGGGCGAAGGTCTGACCGGCACCATTGCCGAGAATATCGAGACTCTGAACCTGGCCGAGGCGACGGCGCACCCCGACTTTTCCTATCGCCCGGAAACGGGGGAGGACAAATTCCATTCCTTCGCCGGTGTCCCGATCGTGCGCCACGAACGCGCGGTGGGTGTGCTCTGCGTCCAGCATGTCGATCCGCGCCGCTACGAAGACATCGAAATCGAAGCGTTGCAGACCACCGCGATGGTGCTCAGCGAATTGATCGCCAATGCCGATCTGGTGGACGAGGAAGAATTGCTGGGCAGCGATGCCTCGCGCAGCGGCTCGGAAATCGTCCGCGGCCTCAGCCTCGTGAAAGGGCTGGCCAGCGGGACGGCGGTGTTCCACCAGCCGCGCGTGACGGTGGAACATGTCGTTGCCGAAGACACCGAAGCGGAACGCCAGCGGGTCTATCTCGCGTTCGACAAGATGCGCGATCAGATCGACCGCATGACCAGCCAGGCCGAATTCGGCGTAGGCGGCGAGCATGAGGAAGTGCTCGAAACCTACAAGATGTTCGCTTACGACGAAGGTTGGGCGCGGCGGATCAACGAAGCGATCGATTCCGGGCTGACGGCGGAAGCCGCGATCGAACGCGTCCAGCAGCGCACCCGCATGCGCATGCGCGAAATCGACGATCCGCTGCTGGCCGAACGGATGCACGATCTGGAAGATCTGTCCAATCGCCTGCTGCGGATCGTGTCGGGCCAACTCGGCACGGCGGCGGCCAAGGGGCTGCGGGGGGATACGATCCTGGTGGCCCGCAATCTCGGCCCGGCCGAACTGCTGGAATACGACAAGCGCCGTCTGAAAGGCGTGGTGCTGGAGGAAGGCTCGCTCACTTCGCATGTGGTGATCGTGGCGCGGGCGATGGGGGTGCCGGTCCTCGGGCGCATGCCGGGTCTGCGCCGCATGGTGCAGGAAGGCGATCAACTCCTGCTCGACGGCGATCTCGGCACGGTCACCATCCGGCCGGCCCCGTCGCTGGTTCAGGCGTTCGACGCGCGGTTCACCAAAAGCAAGGAACGCCAGGCCGCCTATGCCAAGCTGCGCGATGTCCAGCCGGTCAGCCTGGATGGCACGCGGATCACCGTGATGATCAATGCCGGGCTGCGCGACGATACGCCGATGCTGAATATGACCGGCGCCGATGGCATCGGGCTGTTCCGCACCGAATTCCAGTTCCTCGTTTCGGCCACACTGCCGCAGCGCGACCGGCAGATGCGGCTCTATCGCGATGTGCTGGATGCCGCAGGCGGCAAGCCGGTGATTTTCCGCACTGTCGATATCGGGGGGGACAAGGCGCTGCCCTATCTGCGCGATGGCGACGCCGAAAATGACGAGAACCCGGCGATGGGCTGGCGCGCCCTGCGCCTCGCGCTCGAACGCGAAGGCCTGTTGAAAGCGCAGGCCCGCGCGCTGCTCGAAGCGGCGGCCGGGCGCACGCTCAACGTCATGTTTCCACTGGTGTCCGAACCGTGGGAATTCGATGCCGCGCGGGCGGTGTTCGAAGCGCAGTGCAAGTTCCTCAAGCAGCACAAGAAAACGTTGCCCGAAGCGATCAATTACGGCGTGATGCTGGAAGTGCCCGCGCTGGCGGAAATGCTCGATGTGATGCTGCCCAAGCTATCGTTCATTTCGATCGGCACCAACGATCTGACCCAGTTCCTGTTCGCGGCGGATCGGGCCAATCCCAAGCTGGCGGAACGCTACGACTGGCTCAACCCGTCGATCCTGCGCTTCACGCGGCGGGTGGTGGCAGCCGCCGATGCGGCGGGCGTGCCGGTGGGCGTGTGCGGCGAAATGGGCGGGCGCAGGCTGGAAGCGCTGGCCTTGCTCGGCATCGGGATCAAGCGCCTGTCGATCACTCCGGCGGCGGTCGGGCCGATCAAGGAACTCGTCTGCAAGACCAATCTGGCCGAAATCAAGGAAGCGATGGACGGTTGGCTGGCCCATCCGCCTGTGGACCTCAGGGCCGAAGTCCAGCAATGGGCGCTCGATCATGGGCTCGACAGCGATTAGGATATCTTTGTATCACAGGATTTGTCGCAGCCGGGCACCGGCTTGGCGCAAGGTGTCAACGGCCGGAAATGGCCGTCTTGACTTGCCGGTGCCGCAGCTATTGTTAGCGCGCGCTGCGAGGGGGCGGGGCTTGTCCGCGCCGTGGCCGGGAACGGGAATGGGCAATTGAGCGAAGAACTGGAACAGGAACAGGTGGTTGTGGGCGTCGGGGCGCAGATCAGGGCGGCCCGCGAACGCGCGGGGATGAGCCTGGCCCAGGTGGCCGCCGAAACGCGCATCGCGCAGCGCCATCTGGAAATGATCGAAGCCAGCGATTTCGACGGCCTGCCCGCCCGCACCTATGCCGTGGGCTTTTCACGCAGCGTGGCCAAAGTGGTGGGGCTGGACCCGGCGGAAATCGCCACGCAGGTCCGCGCCGCGCTCAACGCCAGCGGCATCGAACCGCCCCGGCGGCTGAGCACTTATGAGCCCGCCGATCCGGCGCGCGTTCCCTCGGCCAAGCTTGGCTGGCTGATGGCGCTGGTGGCGGTGGCCCTGCTGGTGGCGGCGTTCATTTTCCTCCGCCCGGCGGCGACTCTGCCCGAATTGACCGAAGACAAGCCGCAGCAGGCGGCCCAGGCGGCCAAACCCGCGGCGGCGGCGGCGCAGGCCCCGGCGCCGCAAGGCGGGGCGGTGGTTTTCACCGCGCTGGAACCGGGCATCTGGGTCAAATTCTACGACGGCGCGGGCAAGCAGTTGCTGCAGAAGGAAATGGCCAAGGACGAGACGTTCACGGTGCCCGCCGATGCGCAGGATCCGAAAGTCTGGACCGGGCGCCCCGATGCGCTGGCGATCACGGTCGGCGGCCGCGCGGTCGCGCCGCTGGCGGACCGGCAGAGGATCGTCAAGGATGTGCCGGTGACGGCCGAAGCCTTGCTCGCGCGCGGACAGGCCGCCGCGCCCGCCGCCGCTCCGGCCACGGCATCGGCAGGGCCCGCCGGGGCAGCCCCCGCTGGCGGAACGGCACCGGCCACCCCGGCCCGCTGATCCGGGCGCAACGCGGTATGCGCAAACGGGCGGCGCGAAATCGGATCGCGCCGCCCGTTTGCGTTCACCCACAGCTAAAATACGCCAGATTCTCGACAGCTAGGGGCATGACAGGCATAGCTGGGGGTGGATCGTTCAGCCGCAATTCGGGGTCATGGTTGTATCAGGCGCCTGTTTGCGGAAGCAGGAACAGGAGCTTGACAGATGAAGACGGGTCGGCGTTCACTTGGCGTAATGATGCGGGGAGGGCGCGGCGCGGTGCTGGCATTGTCCGCGCTGGCCGTGATCGGAACGGCAGCACCGGCTTCGGCTCAGGTCGACGAAGCGCGGATGCGCAAGCTGGAAGCCGAAGTCCGCGCGATGCAGCGCAAGGTGTTCCCTGGCGGCAGCGGGCAATATTTCCCGCAGGATAACACCGCCGGTGCTGGCCAGGCGGCAGGCGCGGCCCCGGCCACTTCGGCAGTAACCGATATTCTCGCCCGGCTCGATGCGCTGGAAACGCGCCTCGCCAGCCTGACGGCGCAAGTCGAAACCAACGCCAATGCCATGGCCCTGCTTTCCGGCCGCGTGGCGACGCTGGAAGGTGGCGCGGGCATCGGGCAACCGCAGGCATCGGCCCCCGGATCGGCCCCGGCCACCGGCTCTGCGCCGGCAGCGGTCACCCCGCCGAAGCCTGCCACGCCCACGGCCCCCGCCGCCAAGCCTGCCGGGCCAAGCAGCGAACGGCTGGCGCGGGTTCAGGCGATCACCAAACCGGCGACAGCCGATGCGGCGGAAGACGAATACACTTACGGTTTCCGGCTGTGGGAAGCCAAGCTCTACCCCGAAGCGCAGCAGCAATTGCAGCTTTATGTCCAGAAGTATCCCACGCACCGGATGATCAGCTATGGCCGCAATCTGCTCGGCCGCGCCTATCTCGACGATGGCAAGCCCAAGGATGCCGCGCCCTGGTTCGTGAAGAACTATGACGATGATGTTCAGGGTGCCCGCGCGGCGGACAGCCTGCTGTATCTCGCTGAATCGATGATCGCGATCAAGGACACCAAGCGTGCGTGCATCGCGCTTGCCAAATTCAGCGAAACCTATCCCGCGCTCGCCACCGGGCGGCTCAAGTCGCAATACGATGCCAATCGCGCCAAGGTGAAGTGCAATTAAGACCGCATCGGAACACGCGCCTCATCCGCTGATCGCCCGGTTCGCGGGCGATCTCGCGCGGATCTGGCCCGAGGGGGAGCGGCTGGGGCTGGCGGTGTCCGGCGGGCCTGACAGCCTGGCTTTGTTGCTGTTGGCCGAAGCGGTCATGCCGGGCAAAGTGGAAGTGGCGACGGTCGATCACGGGCTGCGCAGTGCCAGCGCTTCGGAAGCGGCGATGGTGGCGGAACTGTGCGCCGGGCACGGCATTCCGCATGAAATTCTGCCGGTGCAGGTGCCGCAGGGCAATTTGCAGGACATGGCCCGGCTCGCCCGCTACCGGGCGCTGCACGCATGGGCCACGCGGCGCGGCCTTGGCGCTATCGCCACCGCGCATCATGCCGACGATCAGGCCGAAACGCTGATTATGCGGCTCAATCGGGCCAGCGGCATCGCGGGTCTTGCCGGGGTGCGCCTGCGCACGGTGGTGCCGGGGGCGGATATGCCGCTGCTCCGCCCGCTGCTCGGCTGGCGCCGGGCCGATCTGGGCGAACTGGTCAACGCGGCCGGGCTCGACGCGGTGCAGGACCCCAGCAACGAGGATTTGCGGTTCGACCGGGTGAAAGTGCGCAAGGCGCTGGAAACCTGCGACTGGCTCGATCCGGCCGCACTGGCGATGAGCGCCAGCCATCTGGCCGATGCCGAGGGTGTCCTGCAATGGGCGACCCAGCGCGAATGGGCCGAATGCGTGCAGGCAAGCGAGGATGCGATCGTCTATCGCCCGCTGGCCCCGGCCGCGATCCGCCTGCGCATCGTCGGCCGTGCCATCGCCCTGCTCAGCGGTGTGCCGCGCGGGGGCGAGGTGGCGAAACTGATCGCCCGGCTTACCGCAGGGCGCGATGGCACGCTGGCAGGCGTGGTGGCGCGCCACGGCCCCTCGGGCGAATGGGTGTTCCGCAAGGAACCGCCGCGCCGGGCCGGGAGCAACCGGCATTAGCAGACATGCGCATGTCCGCTATCGGCCGTGCATACAGTCTTCATTCCCTCTGCATCGGACGGATCGGCTCTAGAGCGCTTGCCCGCCGGAGAGGTCGTGGCCGAGATCGACTTTCTTACCGCGCGTGATAACGACTTTGTCGCCCAGCTTGGCGATGGCGAACAGCTTCTGCGCGAACGCATCGGGCGTGCCGATGCAGCCGTGGCTGGCATAGCCTTTTTCCACCGGCGCGCCGTGGATGGCGACGCCGTCATTGGTCAGGCGCATGGTGAAAGGCATCGGCGCATCATAGATGCTGGAGATATTGTCCCTGATCTTGGCGATGATCGGGAACGTGCCGAGCGGGGTGGGATGATCGTCGGTGCCGAGCAGCACCGCCGCGGCCCCGATTTCATAACCGCCCCGGAACACCGAAATCACCCGCGCTTCGAGATCGACGGTGACGAGCAGCGGCCCATCGGGCACATCGGCATCGTCCCAGTGCCATTCGCCATACCTGATCGGCCCCTGGATCGGCAGCACGCGCTTGATGACGAAGGGGCCATCGGCAACCGTTTCCGTTTCCGTGTCCGCCGGTTCGGGGGTGTCGGCAGAGGCGGTCTGTGCCGGTGCGGCGGCGTGGTGCGCCGTGGGCGTCTTGCTCGGCAGGCGCGTGCCCACCATCACCCCGGCGAGGAGCGCCACGCCCACCGCGATACCGCCGCCGATCCATTTTCCTGCCGTGTTCATGCCACCCGTGTGCGGAAAATCGCGGTGCCTGGCCAGCAGTGCCGGGCGGGCGTCTCGTCTTGACACGGTTCCGCCGCCCAGCCTGATCGAAGGCGCCGGTCAGCCATGGGCGCCGAATTCGTTGGCGATGGCGATCGTGATACGCAGCGAAAGGCGATAGGCCCGTTCGATCGGGTCGATGTAATCGCGCTGGATCTGGGCATAGCCATCCCCTGCGCCATCGGGGTAATCGGCAGGTTCCGCCATGGCGAAATCGCCGATCTTGGGGAAGCTGGTGGGAAAGGCCCGGCGCAATTGGGCCAGCGCTTCGTCGATCCGCAGGGTGAAGACCATTTCGAGCACATCGTCGCGGCTGATATCGTTGGCCCGGCTGAATACCGGCACCGAAACGGCGCGCAGGAACATATGCTGGAACAGTGTCAGCCGCAGCGCCTGCAACACGCCGATCATCCGGCGCACTTCCTCACGCTCCGCCAGAGGCTGTTCGTCGGGCAGCAGGGCGAGCAGGCGGTGCAGCTTCAGCGCATCGACCCGCAGGCGGGACGACAGGCGGCGGAACACGCCGGCCCGGTCATCCTTGATCAGGTATTCCGCCAGCGCCTCGCACGGTTCGGACAGGTGGGTTTCCGTGCCGCGATAGGGGCGCGATGCCCAATAGGCGGAATTGAACAGTTCACCGAACGCGGCCACCGTCTTGATGCTGGCCAGCGCATTGGCCGAACGGGCGAGACGCATCAGTTGCCGCCCGCGTTCGCTTTCGCGCAGCAGCGCGGCCAGTTCCTCGTAATTGCCGTCCGCCGCGGTGCCGATGCCGCAGATCACGTTCACCGGATAACCGAGCTGCTGGAGAATGGCGTTGTGCGGGATCGCACGAATCTGGCGCAGGCTCATCTCGCGGTCGGCGGAGATGTCCGACTGGCGGCGCGAAACGCGGCTGCCGGTGGGATTGAGCAGGCCGAGCCCGAACGCGGTGACCGCGCGGGCATACGTGCGGCTTTCGAGATGGGCGTGCTGATGGTTGCGGATCGCGCGATAGAAATCGAGGCTGAGATCGGTGCGGCGATAGAACGGATCGGCCGGCGCATCGGGATCGGTTTCGGCGGGGCGATGTTCGAGAATGCGGGTGAGCGTGGCCAGCGACAGTTCGGGCGTGGTGAAGAACAGATAGCCATCGCCGCCCTGGAAGCTGACTTCGGGTTCCAGCGTGATCCCTGCGCGGACGAACCGCCGCCGCGCCCATGGGCTGAGCGGCCAGGCCAGCCGGTCCGCCATCGATGCGGGGTGCGCGCCGCGCCCCATGCTTTCGCCATGCGTGTTGAAAATCAGCGCGGCGACATCGGTCAGCCCGTTGGCGGCCATCGCATCGGCCAGCCGCCCCTGCAGCCGTTCGATGGCGAGACTGGCGGGAATTTGCCCGACAAAGCGCCCGGCATCGGAAAACCCGGTCTGGATCGCCAGCCGCCCACGCCCGCGCACATAAGCGCGATAGGCATCTTCCGCCAGCAGGGCATCGAGCAGGCGCCCGCCGTGTTCCAGCGCGTTTTCGGTTTCGAACAGTGGGGAAACGTCGACTTTGCCGGCGATGCCGAACAGTTCGGCGAAATAGAGCGCGGCAAGGATCGTGGCGGGCTGTTCGCATTCGGCGATCAGCATGCGGATCGGCGCATCGGCATCGATATGGTGGAGAATCTGCGCCATGGCGAGGAATTGCCGGATGGCGGTGCTGCTTTCGATTGCCAGCGCGGCGAAATTGGAGCGGAGCGGGCGGACTGCGGCCAGTTTCTCGCGCAGGCGGACCAGTGCGCCCCGGCTGGACAGGTCGAGTTCGCCGAGCGGATCGATCACCCGGCGGATGGCGTTGTGAAGCTGGGCGGCGTTGACGCGAAAATGGATCCAGCCCATGCCGAGGCCATCGGCGCGCATCGCGGCGGCCAGTGTCTTGAGCCGGATCGCCTGTGCCGGATCGGCGGCGATAGCGTCTTCTTCCAGCGCTTCGATCACCGGGGCCAGGCTCAGCAGCTTGGCCGGATCGTCTGCTGTCAGCCGGTTGGCGACGGCGGAGAACGTTTCGGGATCGGACAGGTCGCCCGCGAAATCGTCTGCCCGATCCCGCGCGTAGGCGGTTGCCGCGCGCAGAGTGGCGAGAACCGGATGCGCCCCGTCGATGGCGTCCAGCGCGGTGCAATAGCGGGCCAGCCGCTCGGCCTTTTCGCGCAGGCGGAAACCGATGCTGTCATGCCAGGTGATATCCGTCCGCCCGTCCATGTCGTAGCCGACCCAGCTGGCGAAGCGGAACGGCAGCGGGCGGAATGCCTGCCAATCCTGCGGCCAGCGGGCCCGCGCCTTTTCCAGCAGCGTGGCGACCAGGGTATCGCGCGCGTCCCCCGCATGGGCGATAGCGGCCATCGCCGCTCGATGTTCGTATTCCAGCGTGATCGTGGGCCGTTCGGGGGAGGCGACGCAGGCTTCGGCGCCGATTTCGCCCGCCGAGGATGCGGCGGCGGCCACTGCGCGGGTCTGTTCGGGGGAGAGCAGGAATGTGGGGTGGGCAGTGAACACGCAGTGCAGTTGCGGCTTTTCCCACCGCGCGCGGAAAGCGCTGAAATCCGAAGGTTCGCCATCGAGACTGGCGGCGAAGGAAGCGCGATTGCGTTCCGGGGCCACCGGTTCGACCAGCCGCCGCAGCCGCCGTGCGCGGTGTTGCAGCGCTTCGCATTCCAGTTCGGCGATCATCGCCTCGATATCGGAAAGAGCGATATCGCCCGCTTCCAGTTCGCGCGAAAGGTCCAGCGCGAGCTGAAACACCGGGTTGAACAGCGGCATCCGGCTGGTGTGGGCGTGCAATTGCTGAAGATGGCTGAGAAGATCGGGAATGGTGTTCAGCATCGTTATGCTCGCTGTGCTGGAATGATGGCGTGTTCCCCGGCGAAAGCGGCGGCCGCGCCATAGAGGCCCGGTTGCGGATGCGTGATCAGCCGCACCGGCAGCGTGGCCATGTATGCCTGATAACGGCCTTTGTCGCAGAAACGCTCCGCGAAACGGGATGCGGGCAGAATCTGCCGCAACCGCAGGCCGAGCCCGCCGGCGATCACCACCGCATCGGCCCCGTGCGCCAGTGCGAAATCGCCCGCTACGCTGCCCAGGATCATGCAGAACCGCTCGATCGCGGCAACAGCCAGCGCATCTTCCCCGGCTATGCCGCGTTCCCACAGGATGCGGTCGGGCATGGGGGATATGCTGCGCCTTTCGCGTGCGGCCAGCGTTTCGTAGATCGCGGCGAGGCCGGGCCCCGATACCACCCGTTCCACCGAAACGCGGGCATGGCGGCGGCGCAGATGGGCGAGGATGGCATCCTCCACATCGTCCAGCGGCCCGAAAGCGATATGCCCGCCTTCGGCATCCTGCACATGATAGCCACCGGCAAAGCGATGGAAGGATGCGGTGCCGAGACCGGTGCCGGGGCCGATCACGCTGACCGTGCCGGTGGCGGGCAGCGGCCTGTCCGGCCCGCTGAGCGCGGGGAGCAGATCGCTGCCCGCGTGGGCCACGGCATGGGCGACCGCCGCGAAATCGTTGACCAGCGTGAGCCGGTCGACCGCGAGTTCCGCCGCTAGCGTGTGCTGGTCCACTGTCCAGTCGTTGTTGGTCATGCGGATCAGGCCGCCATGGAGCGAGGCGGCGATGGCGATGGCCGCCGCGCCCGGCAGAGGGCGGCCGATATGGTCCGCAAAAGCGCGCCAGGCAGCGGGCAGGCCGGGATAATCGTCAGTGCGCAGCGTCAATACCTCGCCCAGCGCGATCGCCCCGTCAGGCGCAATGGCGGCCAGTGCGAAACGGGCATGGGTGCCGCCGATATCCGCCGCGACGAGTTCGATCATGCCCGCCGCCTGACGGGACGAGCCGTTGGTGCGGGAGGATTGGCGATGTGTCTCATGCAGATGCGGCCCCGTTGTGCCTGGCAAACAGGCGGGCAGCATAGCATTGGTTGCATTGGGATAAAGGGGGTGGCGGGCCTGCCTGCCGAAACAGAGCGGCAACGCGCCTGACCGGCGCGCCTATGCGCCGAGAAGATGCACGGCCACCGTCCGCCGATGGGGCCGGGCACGGTGTTCGGCCAGATAGATGCCCTGCCATGTGCCCAGCATCGGGCGCCCGCCGTCCACCGGAATCGTCAGGCTGTTGCCGGTGAGCAGGGCCTTGATATGCGCGGGCATATCGTCCGGCCCTTCGTCGTCATGTTCGTAGGCGGTGCTTTCGGGGGCGATGCGGTCCAGCCAGCGCAGCAGATCGCGGCGCACCGCGGGCGCGGCGTTTTCGTTGATCAGCAGCGATGCCGAGGTATGCTGGCACAACAGCGTGAGCAGGCCGGTGCGAATGCCGCTGACCTGTACCCAGCGGCGCACTTCGCCGGTGATTTCCAGCAGATCGCGCCCGGCGGTCTGGAAATCCAGCACCGCCGTTTGCTGCCGCATCAGGCCGGAGCCCCGAACAGGTCGTGCGCATCGGCTTCTTCGATGGTGACATCGATGATCGCCCCGGGTTGCAGATCGGCGGGGACATTGCGCAGGTAAACGTGCCCGTCGATTTCCGGCGCGTCCGCCTGGCTGCGGCCGGTGGCGCCGATATCGCCGTCCTCGTCCGGTTCGCCCACTTCATCGATGATGACGGGGATCGTGCGGCCGACTTTGGCCGCCAGCTTGGCCGCGCTGATCGCCTCGGTCTTTTCCATCACGCGGGCGTAGCGTTCTTCCTTCACTTCTTCCGGCACCGGATCGGGCAGGGTGTTGGCCGCCGCGCCTTCCACCGGTTCGAACCGGAAAGCGCCCACCCGGTCGAGCTGGGCTTCGTCCAGCCAGTCGAGCAGGTACTGGAAATCGTCCTCCGTCTCGCCGGGGAAGCCGACGACGAAGCTGGAGCGGATGGCGATATCGGGGCAGATCTCGCGCCAGCCCTTCAGCCGTTCGAGCACTTTCGCTTCGTTCGCTGGGCGCTTCATCGCGCGCAGGACGGATGGGGAGGCATGCTGGAAAGGAATGTCGAGATAGGGCGTGATCAGCCCTTCGGCCATCAGCGGGATCACCGCATCGACGTGCGGATAGGGATAGACGTAGTGCAGCCGCACCCACGGCGCGCGCCCTTCGGCAGTGCGCAACTGGCCCAGTTCGCGGGCCAGATCGGTCATATGCGTGCGCACGGGATGGCCTTTCCACGTGCGTTCCTCATGACGGACATCGACGCCATAGGCGCTGGTGTCCTGGCTGATGACCAGCAATTCCTGCGTGCCCGCCGCGACCAGCTTTTCCGCCTCGCGCAGCACGGCATCGATCCGGCGGCTGGCCAGCTTGCCGCGCAATTGCGGGATGATGCAGAACGCGCAGGCGTGATTGCAGCCTTCGGAAATCTTGAGATAGCTGTAATGGCGCGGCGTCAGCTTGACATCCTGCTGCGGGATCAGATCGACGAAGGGCCCCTGCGTCGCCGGGGCGGCTTCGTGCACCGCTTCGACCACGGCTTCATACTGGTGCGCGCCGGTGATCGCCAGAACTTCGGGGAAGCGGGCCCGGATCGCATCGGCTTCGTTGCCCATGCAGCCGGTGACGATGACCCGCCCGTTTTCGGCGATCGCCTCGCCGATTGCGGCCAGACTTTCCTCTTTCGCGGAGTCGAGAAAACCGCAGGTGTTGACGAGAACGACATCCGCGCCATCATAGTCGGCCGACATGGCATAGCCATCGGCACGCAATTTTGTCAGGATGCGCTCGGAGTCTACCAGCGCTTTCGGGCAGCCGAGGCTCACCATGCCGACTCGGCGCGCTTGGGGGATTGTCGTGGCCATTGCGCGCGCGCCTCTACACGGCTTGCGCTGTAAAGGCTACTGTTGCGGACGGAAGTGGAGTGAGAATGGGACCGGTAAACTGGATGGCGGTGTTTGTCGCGGCACTGGCGGCGCTTGGCGTGGCGGGGCTGTGGTACGGTCCGCTGTTCGGCCGGGCGAAGCTGGAGGCGGTCGGGCCGGGCGGCATGGCCGCGCGCACCAGCACCGCGCGCACGGCGGTGGTGACCGTGCTGCTCCTGCTGCTCACCGCCGCGATGATGGGCCATATGTTCGCGCGGGTAGGCACCGAAACGCTGGCGGTGAAACCGTGGCTCTATTTCATGATGTCGGGCGGGCTGGCGCTGTTCTTCGTGATTCCCGCGCTCGCGCTCAGCTATCTGCATCAACGTATCGCCACCCGGCTGGGCGTGATCGATGGCGGCTATTGGCTGGTGGCGTACCTCGCCATGGGGCTGGTGTTCTGGATTCTCGGCTGATCCGGCGCTGACAGGGCGATAGCGCCAAACCAGCAGGCGCCGCCGGGCAGGTTTCCGATAAGCTGGCTTGTATCCGCACATGGGAATATATATTGATAATCAATATCAATATTCGGAGATGCTCCATGACCGATTTCTTCGTTCCGCTGGCCGAGGGGATTTATCGTTCCGGTTCGCGGCTCTTGCAGAACGCTGCCGACGGCGTCGCCTGGACTGAAGCGTACGACCACCTGCTGGCCCGGCATGACGCTGTGGTGACAATTGTCGATGCCGCGCAACGCCCCGCACCGCAGGCGGGCAAGCCGCTGGCGCAATGGCTCAAGGCGCGGCGGGAAGAACTGGGCGCCAAAGTCCGCCTGACAGTTTACGTGGCGGAAGATGCGGGCGAACGCGCCGCTATGGAAGAACGCACGGCAAAAGCGGGCCAGGCGTTTCCTTATCCGATCGCGGTGGCCGCTTCGTTCGAGGAAGCGGGGCATCTGGCGCGGGCGGCGCTGGCAGCGGGCAGGGCGCGAGGCGGGGCCTACCGGGTTCCTGCCGTACTGCGCCGCGTTATGTCCCGGCCGGTGCGTCCTGCGGCGCATCCTGCCCGCCGGCGGGGGCGTCCTTTTCCGCGTGTACGATTTCGACGATCGTATCGCCCGGCTGCAGATCCTGCGCTTCGGGCGTCCAATAGCCATAAGCCTGGCGCTTGCGATAGAGCCTGACCCCGAGGCCGCCGGTGGCCAGCCGCGACAGGCTGCCGCCGATTTCGTCGGTGCGGACGGGGCGTTCGACCAGTTGCACGCTGCCCGCCACCGAAGCGAGATCGGACAGATAATCGGCGACATGGGTGCCCTGTGCGGACCCGGCCAGCAGCAACCCGGTGAAGCGGACCGGGTTGATGACATTGTCCGCGCCCGCCCGGTGGGCCAGCAGTTCGTTATCTTCCGCGCGCACCACCACGCTGATCGGCACATGCTGGGCAAGGTGCCGCACGGTCAGCACGATCAGGATCGAGGTGTCGTCGCGCCCCGCCGAAACGAGAATGGCCCGGGCATTGGCGACCCGGATATCGATCAGCGTTTCGTTGCGCGTGGCATCGCCGGCGATGACATTGCAGCCCAGCGCCGCCGCCACGGACAGGCGGGATTCGAGCGGGTCCATCACCACGATATCGCTCGGATCGGTGCCGCGCTGGATCAGTTCGGACACCGATTCGTAGCCGCTGACACCGAAGCCCAGCACCACGATATGGCCGGTGAGTTGTTCCTGGATGCGGGCCATGCGCCATTTCTCCCAGCCGCGCTTGATAAGGAAAGTGTAGGCCGTGCCCACGAAAATGAAGAGCACCGCGATGCGGATCGGGGTGACGATCACCGCTTCGATCAGCCGCGCCTTGTCGCTGACCGGCGTGATATCGCCGAAGCCGGTGGTCGTGATCGAGATCATGGTGAAATAGACCACGTCGAGAAAACTGACCTCGCCATCGTGAGCGTCGACCAGCCCTTGCCGTTCCCAGTAATGAATGAGGACGACGAAAAAGATCAGGAACAGGACGGCGGCGAGCCGCAACGCTACATCCGCCCAGACCGGCAACCGCACATTGCGGCGGAGCGTGGCCACGCGGTGGATGCGGGGCAGGCGAGGGATCACGGCAGCTTGGTCAACGGGTCGATCGGGCGGTTCGCCTGACGCAGTTCGAAATGAAGCTGGGGCTGGGTGGCTTCGCCGCTCGATCCCGCGTGGCCGACCACATCACCCGCTTTCACGGTTTCGCCCTTGGCCACGCCGATGGACAGCAGGTGGGCATAGGCGCTGTACCATTGCCCATCGTGTTCCAGCACCACCACTTTGCCATAGCGTACGGGTTCTTCCCCGGCATAGATCACTTTGCCCGCCTTGGACGCCGCGACGGCCTGGCCGAGCGTGGCATCGATATCGATGCCGCGATGGCCCGCCTGCGCATCGAAGCGGGTGATGACCTTGCCGGTCAGCGGCCAGCGGAATCCGCTGTCGGTCGCCGCGGCCCTGGCCGCCGCCGCCGCCTCCTGCGATGCCCTGGCCGCTTCCTTTGCCCGGGCATCGTGGACCATTGCCGGAATCACCAGCTTCTGCCCGGTCTTGATCAC
Source organism: Caenibius sp. WL (assembly GCF_019803445.1). Classification (NCBI taxonomy): domain Bacteria; kingdom Pseudomonadati; phylum Pseudomonadota; class Alphaproteobacteria; order Sphingomonadales; family Erythrobacteraceae; genus Caenibius; species Caenibius sp. WL. Next base: position 3,268,811 of record NZ_CP081844.1, on the reverse strand, counting down.
CGCATCCTTGCCCAGCCCGTTGGCGGTGAGGATATCGTCGTAAGGCACACCGTATTTGAAAGCGATGCCGAAGCCGGTTTCCCCTTCGGCCACCACATGGGTGCGCTGGCGCGGAATGCGCAGCCTTTGCCCCACTTTGACGACGTAGGGCGCGGTCAACCCGTTGGCCTGCGCCAGAACCGAACGGGGAATGCCCGTGCGGATGGCGATGCCATTGAAGGTTTCCCCCGGTTTGACGACATGGCTGGTTTCGGTATCGATCCGCAGCGCGCTCCTAGCGGACGCGGGCGCTGGGGCGGGGCGTTCGCCCGCCGGTTTCGCGGCGGGGGCGGCCGCAGCGCTCCTGCGCGGCAGAGTCAGCCTCTGCCCCACGCGCACGGCATAGGGCGGCGTGAGCTTGTTGGCGGCGGCGAGCGCGGCGGGCGAGACCCCGGCGCGGTTGGCGATACCGTTCAGCGTTTCGCCGTCTTTCACCACGTAAGCCGAACCGGAAGTGCCGCTTGCCGGCTTGCTGGCCGGGGCAGACGCCCGCTTCGCGCCGCGCGGGATCACCAGCACCTGCCCCACGCGCACGGCATAGGGCGGCGTGAGCTTGTTCGCTTCGGCCAGGGCGGCGGGCGAAACCCCGGCGCGATTGGCGATGCCGTTCAGCGTTTCGCCGTCGCGGACGGTGTGGCGTGTTTCATCGGCGGGGGAGGCGGCGACCAGCAGAGCCGCCATGGCGGCAAGCAGCGCCCGCTTCATTCGCTGTACCTGCCTGATAGACCGGCCAGCGAGGCATCGTGGGTCAGATCGAGCATCAGCGGCGTGACCGACACGTAACCATCTGCAATCGCCTCCAAATCGGTGCTCTGGGCAGGCGTATGCTCGATACCATGAAGGCCGAACCAATAATAGGGGAAGCCGCGCGGATCGCGCCCTTCAACCACGGTGGTGCGGGCATAATCGTGGAAACCCTGCCGGACCACGCGGATGCCCTTGACGTCTTCTGCGGCGACAGGCGGGAAATTGACATTGACCAGCGTGCGTTCGGCGAACGGCGCGTCGAGCAGCGGCGCGATCACTTTGGCCCCCCATGCCTCGGCGGCGGCGAAAGGCACGGTGTCGGCCATGCCTTCGCGGGCATAGACCTGGCTGAGCGCGATGGAGCGCACGCCCGCCAGCGTTCCTTCGATCGCGGCGGAAACAGTGCCCGAATACGTCACGTCATCGCCCAGATTGGCGCCGCGATTGATGCCTGAAAGGATCAGGTCGGGCGGGGAATCGAGCACCTGGTTGAGCGCGAGCATGACCGAATCGGTCGGCGTGCCGGTAACGGAGAAACGCCGTTCGCCATGGCGGCGCAGGCGCACCGGGCGGGACAGCGACAGCGAATGGCCCGCGCCCGATTGTTCTTCGGAGGGGGCGCAGACCCAGATATCGTCGCTAAATTGCCGGGCGATCGCCTCCAGCACGCGCAATCCGCTGGCATGAATGCCATCGTCGTTGGTCAGCAGGATACGCATCAGGCGGCAGGCTCCAGCTTGGCGAGGCCGCCGGTGTAAGGCAGCAGGGCGGGGGGCACGGTGACGGAGCCATCCGCGTTCTGGTAGTTTTCCAGCACCGCCACCAGTGTGCGGCCGACAGCCAGCCCCGAACCGTTGAGCGTGTGGACGAATTCGGTGCGCTTCTCCCCCTGGGGGCGGAAGCGGGCGTTCATCCGGCGGGCCTGATAATCGCCGCACCAGCTGATCGAGGAAATCTCGCGATAGGCGTTCTGCCCCGGCAGCCAGACTTCGAGATCGTATGTCTTCTTCGCCGTCGCCCCCATATCGCCCGCGCAGAGCAGCATCGTGCGGTAGGGCAGGTCCAGCGCTTCAAGCACGCTTTGCGCCGCGTGGACCATATGATCGTGTTCCGCCTGCCATTGATCGGGGCGGCACACGCTGACCAGTTCGACCTTTTCGAACTGGTGCTGGCGGATATAGCCGCGCGTGTCGCGCCCGGCCGCGCCCGCTTCGCTGCGGAAGCAGGGGGTCAGCGCGGTCATGCGGATCGGCTGGTCCATAGAGCCGAGAATCTGTTCGCGCACCGCATTGGTGAGCGAGACTTCCGCTGTCGGAATCAGCCAGCGGCCATCGGTCGTCTGGAACAGGTCTTCGGAAAATTTCGGCAATTGCCCGGTGCCGAACACGGCATCATCGCGCACCAGTAGCGGCACGGCGCATTCCATGTAGCCGTTTTCGACAGTCTGCTTGTCCAGCATGAACTGGGCCAGGGCGCGTTGCAGGCGGGCCATCTGGCCTTTGAGGAACGCGAAGCGCGCGCCGGAAATGGCGGCGGCGGTTTCGAAATCGAGGCCGAGCGCCGGGCCGATATCGGCGTGTTCCTGCGCCGTGAAAGCGAATGCGGGCGGGGCGCCCCAGCGCGCCGTTTCGACATTCGCGGCCTCGTCCTCGCCCGGCGGCACGTCATCGTGCGGCAGATTGGGCAGGCCCGCCAGCATGTCGTTCAACCGCGCGCTGGCGGTGCGTTCTTCCTCTTCCAGCGCGGGCAGAGTCTGCTTCAAATCGGCGACTTCGGCTTTCAGCGCTTCGGCCTTGTCCTTGTCGCCCTGCGCCATCGCTTGGCCGATCAGCTTGGATGCGTCGTTGCGGCGGCTTTGCGATTCCTGCGCCCGCGTGGCGGCATCGCGCCGCACCCGGTCAAGCTCAAGGATCGCGGCGGCGGCGGGGGCTACGCCGCGGCGGGCAAGGCCCGCATCGAAGGCGTCGGGATTTTCGCGAATGAAACGGAGGTCATGCATAGCCTGAGCGCTATGGCGTTTCGGCGTGACCAGCGCAAGAATCGACAGCGCAAGAAGCTGTTCAGGATCGGCACGCCGCTCAGTTGGGGCCGTTCAGTTCAGGCCGATCAGCACTTCGGGGCGATAGGGTTGCAGCGTGTCGTGCGCGCCTTCGCGCACTTTGGCGGCCCAGGCGGCATCGCCCAGGATCGAACGGCCCAGCGCGATCAGGTCGAATTCGCCGCGCACGATCCGTTCGCGCACATCGTCGAGATGGGCGAGGGAGGATTCGGCGACTGTCGCGTAAATTCCTTCCTGCCCGTATTCCATCGCCGTCTTGGCCAGGCCGATGCCGCCGCCCGCCACTGTGGGGCGGCCGCCCAGTTTCCTGATCCATCCGGCAAGGTTCATCGCGCTGCCTGCGAATTCCGGGCGCCAGAAGCGGCGCAGCGAACAGTCGAACAGATCGACCCCGGCATCGACCAGCGGGCGGACCAGCGCTTCCAGTTCTTCCGGCGTCTGCGCCACGCGGGCAGCGTAATCGGTCATCTTGAACTGTGAAAAGCGGAAGCTGATCGGGAAGCCCGGCCCCACCACCGCGCGGCAGGCGGCCACGATTTCCGCCGCGAACCGGGCCCGGTCCTGCCCGTAGTGATCGGGGCGGCGATTGGTATGCGGCCAGAGGAACTGATCGATCAGGAACCCGTGCGCGCCGTGGATTTCGATCCCGTCGAAGCCCAGCGCCACCGCATCCCGCGCCGCCTGGGCGAAAGCGGCCACCACCGATTCGATATCGGCCAGCGTCATCGGCTGGCCTTCGATCCGTTCGGGCCCCGCGTCGGCGCCCAGCGTTGCGGCGGGCATCCACACCGCCGAAGGGCCGATGCCCGACCATGGCGGGGCAACCGGGGCCAGCCCCTGCAATCCGGCATGGGCGAGCTGCGGCATGATACGGCCGCCCGCTGCATGGACGGCTGCCACCGCGCGGCCCCATTCGGCCAGCGCCGCGCCATGAAAATGGGGCTCGTTCTCGTCGAAGGCGGCGGCGGGGTGATTCACGGCGGTCGCGCCCGAAATAATCAGGCCGACCCCGCCCTGCGCACGGCGGGCGAAATAATCGGCATAGCCCGGATCGGGCATTCCGCCCGGCGCCTTGCCCTGGCCCATCGGGGCCATGACCACACGGTTGGGCAGTTCCATGCCGCCCACGGCGAAAGGGGTGAAAAGCGGATCGGTCATCCCGCGTGCCATAGAGGATTCGCCCGGGCGCCTCCAGTGCGGAGCGTTTCATCGCGCCCGGTTCTTTGCCGATCTGGCCAGAGGATCGCACGGGGATGGGGCAGCGTATCGCCGGGCAGCCGGTGAACAGCCCGAACGGCCCCGGGTGGAGGCGGTAAGGTTTGCATTTTCCAGAAGAAAATGGTGGGCGCGGCAAGGATTGAACTTGCGACCCCACCCGTGTGAAGGGTGTGCTCTACCACTGAGCTACGCGCCCGCCTGCGGCGTGACTGCCGGGCAGGGCCGCGCCTTTGCCACGCGTCTGCGCGATTCACAAGCCTCAATCGCGCAGCAGCATGGCAAGAGTTCGTAACGCCATGGAATCGTTACGAGAAACCACCTCCTGCGGCTGGCGCGGGCAGGACAGGCAATAGGCTTCCGCCCCGCGCGAACCGAGCAGGCGCTCCATATCCGCCGTCATCTGCCGGGCCATGCCCGTCTGCCGGGCGGTGAGCAGCGCGACGAGATCGTTGGCCGGGGCCCGCGCATCCGCGCTGGTGCCCAGCATCAGTTGCAGCAGCGAATGATAGGCATCGGGCGAGGAACCGAGGTATTTCGCATGCCATTGCCCTTCCTTGAGCCCCGCGCGCTTTGCCGCCCAGGCAAGCGCATCGTCGAGCCCGCCGAATTCGTCCACCAGCCCGATCTGGCGGGCGGGCCCGCCTGCCCAGACCCGGCCTTGCGCGATGGCGTTGATTTCCGCCGGGCTCTTCCCGCGTGAGCGGGACACCAGCGTGAGGAAGCGGGCATAGCCGTTTTCGATCACGCTCTGCACCATCGCCTGCGTTTCCGGGGTAAAGCCCGAGGTCAGATCGGGCTGGCCGGAAAGTGGGGTGGTCTTCACGCCGTCGGCGGTCACGCCCCAGTGCGACAGCGCATTTTCGAACGTCGGCACCACCGCGAAAATCCCGATCGATCCGGTGATCGTTTCGGGCGCGGCGAAAATGCGGTCGGCCGGGGTGGACACCCAATAGCCGCCGCTCGCCGCGACATTGCCCATCGAAACCACGATGGGGATCTTGCGCGCCTTGTGGCGCAGGATCGCGCGGCGGATTTCCTCCGAAGCGGTGACCGATCCGCCCGGCGAATCGACCCGGACGACCAGCGCGGCCAGCTTGTCCTTCAGTGCTTCGTCCAGCAGGTCGGCGATCCGGTCGCCGCCTGCCTGGCCGGGCCCGGCTTCGCCGTCGACGATTTCCCCCGCGATCGTGATGACGCCGATGGCCTTGCCCGGCTTGCCGGGCTTGTTGGCCGCCAGCCACGGATCGAGTTCGGTATGGGCGAAACTGCCGGGGCCGGGGTTCCAGTCGTCCGGCCCGGCCAGCTTGGCCACGCGGTTGCCGAACGCTACCCAATCGCCGACGTGATCGACCAGCCCCGCCTGTTTCGCGGCCTGCGCGCTGTCGCCGCGCGCGCCGGCCAGCCATTCCACCGGTTGCCCGGTGACCAGCGTCAGATTGGCGGAAGGCCGGGCCTTCTTCACATCCGCTTTCCATTCTTCCCACAGCGCGGAATAGAGCGCGCTGGCATCCTCGCGCGCTTCGGCGGACATATCGTTGCGGATGAAGGGTTCGATGGCCGACTTGTATGTGCCGACGCGGAAGACGTGCGCGTTGACTTTCAGCCGTTCCAGCAGCCCGGCGTAATAGAGCCGGTCCCCGCCGGGCCCGGCCACTACCGCGCCGCCGAGGGGATCGACCCAGACTTCGCTCGCATGGGCGGCCAGCATCATCCCGTCATCGACGTAGGCATTGGCGAATGTCAGCACCGGTTTCTTCGCCGCCCGGGCGCGATCCAGCGCGGCGCCGATTTCCGCCAGATGAACCTGCCCGCCGCCGGTGAAACGCGACAGATCGAGCACGATCACGCGGATGCGCTTGTCGGCGGTGGCGGCGTCGATGGCGCGCACCAGATCGCGGGCCTGATATTCACGCGCGGGCATTTCCTGGGAAAGGAGAATCTGCAGCGGATCGGTCTGCGAGGCTTCTTCCACCACCGACCCATCCAGTTGCAGCAGCAACGCGCCTTCGCGCACCTGGCCGGGGCTGGGGCGGGCGGTCAGCACCATGTAGAGCCCGACGAAGAACAGCAACAGGAACAGCAGGGCGAGAGCATCCTTGATGCCCACCAGAAGCCGCCAAACCTTGCCCGCGAACGTCATGATCGAAATGCTCCTGTCGCATGGCCCGCCATGATCGCCGCAGGCTACAGCGCCACGTCTTAGAGGGATTTGCAGGCCAATGGAAACATCTGCCGCTTGCGAAAAGGAGGGCAAGCTGGGGAAAGCGGCCGAACGATCATCGGGCCGATCACGGGGCCAGGCCATGGCAAAGGCGGGGAAATCGCCGCCGAATCACCTTGAGCGGGAGCGCGCGGCGCAGTAAAGGCCCCGTTTCAATGACATTGCCGCCCATCACTCCCGCCCGTGGCCAGTATCCGGCCGGTGGTCTCGCCTTTCCGCATCGCGGCCTGCTCGGCATCGCCGGGCTCGAGACTCACGAAATCCTCTTCCTGCTGGACGAAGCGGAACAATGGGTCGAACTGAACCGACGCGCGGCGAAACATTCCGAAGCGCTGGCCGGGCTGACGATCATCAACGCCTTCTTCGAAAATTCGACGCGCACGCTGCTCAGCTTCGAAATCGCGGGCAAGCGGCTGGGGGCGGATGTCGTCAACATGCTGGCCGCGCAATCGAGCATCAAGAAGGGCGAAACGCTGATCGACACGGCGGTGACGCTGAATGCGATGCGGGCCGATGCCATCGTCATCCGCCATGCCAGTTCGGGCGCGGTGGCGCTGATCGCCGATCAGGTCGCCTGTCCGGTGCTCAACGCCGGGGATGGCCAGCACGAACATCCGACGCAGGCCCTGCTCGATGCGCTGACCATTCGCCATGCCCTGCGCGAACGCGGGAAAAGCGAGGAATTCAACGGGCTGCGGGTGACGATCTGCGGGGATATCCTGCACAGCCGCGTGGCCCGTTCCAATATTCTCTGCCTCGCCTCGCTCGGCGCGAGAGTGCGGGTCTGCGCGCCGCCGGCGCTGATGCCCGAAGCGATCGAAGCGATGGGCGTGGAAACCTTCCACGATTTCGAAGCCGCGCTGGACGGGGCCGATATCGTGATGATGCTGCGTTTGCAGAACGAGCGGATGCAGGGCCAGTTCATCCCCAGTCCGCGCGAATATCGCCACCTTTATGGTTTGACGGCGCAGCGGCTGCGCCGCTGCGCGCCCGATGCGCTGGTGATGCATCCCGGGCCGATGAACCGCGGCGTGGAAATCGACAGCGAAGTGGCCGATCTGGCCGGGACCAGCCTGATCACCCGGCAGGTGGAAATGGGCGTGGCCATCCGCATGGCCTGCCTCGATGTGCTGACGCGTCGTTCGCGCGGGGTCGAAGGCTGGGCCGAAGCACAGGGGAACCGGGCATGAAGCAGCAACGCCCCTTGACGATCACCGGCGGGCGGCTCGTCCTGCCCGGCGAAGTGCGCACCGGCGCCTTGCGCTGCGTCGAAGGCCGGATTGTCGGCCTCGGCGCGATCGATCCGGAAGACGGGGATGAGATCGTCGACGCCGGGGGGAAACTGATCGCACCCGGCCTGGTCGATTTCGGCGTTTTCGCGGTGGACAAGCCCGCGTTCCATTTCGGTGGGATCACCCGCGCGGCGCTGATGCCCGATCAGGCGCCGCCGCTGGATCACCCGGCGCGGGTGCAGTTCCTCGCCTATAGCGGCAAGCCCGATTTCTGGGTCCATCCGCTGGCCGGGGCCACGCGCGGGCTGGAAGGGCGCGAACTGGCCGAACTGGCGCTGATGCGCGATGCGGGCGCGCGCGGCATCGCCACCGGGCGCGGCTGGATTGCGGATTCGGGCATCATGCTGCGCCTGCTGCGCTATGCGGCGATGCTGGACATGGTGGTGGTCAGCCATGCCGAGGATGCGGGGCTGGTGGGCAGCGCCGTGGCCACCGCAGGCGAAATGGCGACCCGGCTGGGCCTGCCCAGCGCCCCCGCACAGGCGGAGGCGGTGGCCGTGGCGCGTGATATCGCGCTGGCCGAAATGGCGGGCGCGCGCCTGCATTTCCGCCAGGTGACGACGCAGGCCGCGCTCGATCTGGTGCGCGCGGCGAAGCTGCGCGGCGTGGCGGTGACAGCGGGCGTCACGCCTGCGCATTACATGCTGTCCGATCTCGCCGTGGCGAAATTCCACACTTATGCGCGGCTGTCGCCACCCTTGCGGCAGGAAGCGGACCGGCAGGCGGTGATTGCCGCCATCGCTGACGGCACGATCGATGTCATCGCATCGGGCCACGATCCGCGTGGGCCCGAAGACAAGCGCCTGCCGTTCGCCGATGCCGAACCGGGCATGGCCGGGGCGGAAAGCCTGCTGGCGATGGTGCTGTCGCTGGTGCGCGACGGGGTGATCGATATGGCGCGCGCTTTCGCGCTGGCGGCGGGCAATCCGGCGCAGCTGCTGGGCGTTCCCGCCGGACGGCTGGAAACGGGGCTGGAAGCCGATCTGGTGCTGGTCGATCCGGACAAGCCGTGGGTGATCTCGTCCACGCGCATGGCGGCCAGCGCGGGCAACACCCCGTTCGATGGGCAGCCGGTGCAGGGCCGCGCCACCGCGCTTTACAAGGGCGGCGTGGCGATCGGCTGACCGCCGGGCGCATGGCTAGATAGGCAGAGGGGCGGAGCGATCCTCCGCCAGGCCGGTCAGCCGTTGGTCAGGCAGATTTGCCCCTGGGCCTTGAGCGTCGAACACACGGCGCGGGCGTCGGCTAGGCTCAATCCTGCCGCCAAAACGCGCCAATAGGTCTTGCCGTTCACGTTGGCCTGAGTGATCCGGATCTGGCTGGGATCGAGCCCGCGATATTGCCGGAGATAGATCTGCGATGCCTGCCGGGCGCGTTGTTCCGATCCGAACGCGCCCAGCTGGACCAGTCGGTTGCCGCTCGGCCGCTTCGCCGCCGCGACAGTTGCCGATGGCGTTTCGCGCCGTGTGGGCTGGGGGGCCGGAAGCGGGGCGGGGCTCGTGCGATAGCGGGCCGGGATCGCCTGCACCACCGGCTGGGATACGAACCGGACCGAATCGGCGATCATGGCCGTCGGCGTCGCCCCTTGCGGTGTGTCCGCCACGAATGCCGCGTGGAAATCGTCGGGCTGGGCGGCGGTGGGTGCAGGGGTGTAATGGGCGGGGATCACTTTGATCGGTGCGGCGGAAGCAGCGGCGACCGGCGCAAGCGCGGGCAGTTCGCCGCCGCGATAGGGCGCGGCGGGCGCTGTATAGGCCGCTTCGGCCGGGCCGCTGTCGGCGGCGGGCGGTTGTTGCGCGGGCGTGCCGGTCAGCGCGAATGCTTCGGGGCGGCCCGGGTCCTTCGCGATCACCGGGACTTGCAGCAGCGCCGCGACGCGGTGCTGGAATGCGCCCGATTGCGCGGTGGCGGCCCATTCGGCCAGCCGGTCGCCCAGCTTTTCCGCCGGAATATCCATCGATGCCATGATGCGGGCCTGCCGCCAGTCCCCGCCAATCGCCAGGGTATAGGCAAGGTTCTGGCGGACTTTGGGCGTGTTTTCGCCGCTGCGGATGGCATCGGTCAGAATCGCCGCGCCGCGCTGGGGATCGCCCGCCAGCGCATAGGCCAGGCCGAGATCGGCGGGGGCGATGGTGTCATTGGCGCTGTCGAGCACGGCCAGCGCTTCCCCCGCGCGGCCCGCACCGATCTGCGCGAGCGCGAGGCTGAGCATGGTGCGCGGCGAGGTGTCGCCCAGCGCCACGGCATCGCCAAACGCGGCGGCGGCGGACACGAAACGGCCCGCGTTGAGATAGGCGGACCCCAGCGTGGTGCGATAACCCGCATTGTCCGGCGCGGCGGCCACAGCCTGTTCCGCCCATGCAACGGCCTTGTCCCGTTTCCCTTTGGCGAGCGCGTTCTGGGCCTGCCGCGCGGACATGGCGGCATCGGGCGTGCGGGCATAGAGACTGCCCGTCAGCGCGCTGCTGCCGATCAACGCTGCGGCGGCCAGAACGAGCAGGCGCTTGCGGTTCGCGGTCTGGGTCATGTCGGGTATGTCCTTGGTGCTCCGGGCAATCGGGGGCATTCAGCCCATGCGCGCGGTGCGCCGCATATGCGTTGTGCACAGCCGATGCTGTCAGGCACGATGCTTTCCGGCATTGGCCAGCCCCCCGTTCGATTCCGGAGACGCCCCCCGCTCCGGCAATTCATGCGGAAATTGGCAGGCTGCTCCTAATTTTGGGTTAATGCGGTATGCCATGCATCGCATGAGCGGCCGCGCCGAAACAGCCCAGCAACGGCACAGGTGATGGAAAGGGTTTGCTAACCGCTTGTCCCCTATGGTTTCCGGGTACTAGGTCCGATCGAGCAAGACAGGGACGATATGGTTACCATGCGCAGATACACGCGAACCGCCGTTGCGGCGCTGGCTTTCATGGCCGGGGCATCGGCGCTTGCCGGGAGCAAGGAAGGCGTCGAGGCATGGGATCGCGGGGATTATGCCGCGGCGGTCGCCCAATGGCGGGCCGAAGCGGGCAAAGGCGATGCCGATGCGGCGTACAATCTGGCGCAGGCTTACCGGCTGGGGCGCGGGGTGGCGCAGGACACGACCAAGGCGGAAGAGCTTTACGCCCGCGCGGCGGCCGCGGGGCATCCGCTGGCGGCGGACAATTACGGGTTGTTGCTGTTCCAGAAGGGCCAGCGCAGCGAAGCGCTGCCCTATCTGCGTGAAGCCGCCGGGCGCGGCGATCCGCGCGCACAGTATCTGCTGGGCATTTCCCATTTCAACGGCGATCTGCTGGAGAAGGACTGGCCGCGCGCCTATGCGCTGGTCACTCTGGCCAACGGGCAGGGGCTGCCGCAGGCCGCGCAGGCGATCGGCCAGATGGATCAGTATATCCCGCTTGAAGAGCGCCAGAAGGGGGCCGCACTGGCCACGCAGTTGCAGGCGCAGGCAGAAGCGACCCGGGCCCAGCAACTGGCCAGCGCCGATCTCGCCCGGGGCAGAGCGGCGGCCAGCGCGGCCACGCCATCGCCATCGCCATCGCCTGTGTCTGTGCCGGTATCCGCCGGGGCATCGCAGGATCATCTCGCCGCCGCCGCGCGGGAGACGGGCACGGAAAGCCCGGCATCCGCCGGGGCCGACTATGCCCGCCCCCAAGGGGCCGTGGCCCGGCCCGCATCGGCGAAGCCCGCACCGGCCAAGCCCGCGCAGGTTGCCGCTGCCGGTCCCAAACCGGCTACCGCCCCTGTGCGCAAGGCGGCGGAGCCCGCCCGCGCCGCGCCTGCGGCGGCCAATGGGCCGTGGCGGGTGCAACTGGGGGCGTTCTCGGTGGCGGGCAATGCCGATGCGCTGTGGCGCAAGCTCGGCGGCAGGGGCCCGCTGGCGGGCAAGACCAAGATTCTCGTGCCCGCAGGCAAGCTGACCCGATTGCTGGCGGGCGGCTTTGCCAGCGAAGCGGCAGCCGCGTCCGCCTGCGCCACATTGCGGCAGAGCGGGCAAAGCTGCCTCGTGACGCGCTGATACCCGATGGGGCAGGCGGCATGGCGCGATCCGGCTGAAACGAACGGTGAAGGCGCGGCGCGGGGGCCGGGCCGCCTTGTCACGCTGGATTTCATTCGCGGCATCGCCGTTCTCGGCATTCTCTATGCCAATATCGTCGGCTTTGCGCAGCCGACGGTGACATCCGTCTGGCCGGGCGCGTTGCCCGAACCGATGACACTGGCCGACAGGATCGTGTGGTTCGTCCAGTTCCTGCTGATCGACGGCAAGATGCGCGGGCTGTTCGCGGTGCTGTTCGGGGCGGGGCTGGTGCTGTTCACCGAAGCCAAGGGCAATGCCCTGCAATGGCGCCGTCTGGCTTGGCTCGGCCTGTTCGGGGCGGCGCATTATTTCCTTCTGTTCCGGGGCGATATCGTGTTTTCCTACGCCCTGTGCGGCATGGTGGTGCTGGCGATCGGCGCGCATCGCCTGCCCGCCGCGACGGCGCTGGCGCTGGGCACCGCGTTCTATGTGCTGGGGGCGCTGTTTCAGGCGCAGCCGTTCTTCACCGCCCTGCCGGAAGAAAACGCCGCACTGGCCGCCTGCGCGGATGTGGCCCGCTGTATCGCCGGTGCCGGGGGGCAGGACCCCTATTGGGCGAACTATGCCGGGATGTTGAGCGATGCCGCGCACGAAACCGCGGTGATGCACGGCGGCCTGTGGGGGATCGTCAGCTATAACTGGATGGAACAGGGCACCGGCCTTCTGACGGGCGGGTTGATGGCCCTGTGCGAAAGCTTCCCCTCGATGCTGATCGGCATCGGGCTCTACCGCGCGGGGGTGTTCAACGGCGCGGGGAATCGCCGGTTGCTGCGCTGGGGGCTGGCGGGCATCGCGGCGGGGATGTTGCTGACTGTGCCGCTGGCCGTGTGGCTGATCCGCGCGGGGGACCCGTTCTATTTGACGTTCATGATCGCGCTGGGCCCGGCGCAGATCGCGCGGCTGCCGATGGTTCTGGGACTGGCCGCGTGGCTGGCGTGGCTGGCGCCGCGTGCGGCTGGCACGGCATTGGGACAGCGCCTGATCGCCGCCGGGCGGATGGCGTTCAGCAACTATCTCGGGACATCGCTGCTGATGGCCGTGATCTTTCAGGGCTGGGGGCTCGGCTTTTTCGGAGAATGGGGCCGGACGATGCTGCTGCTGCCGATGCTGCTGGGCTGCGCGGTCATGCTCGCCTGGTCGCGGCCGTGGCTTGCCCGATTCGCATATGGCCCGCTCGAATGGCTCTGGCGCTGCCTGACTTATGGGCGAATGTTTCCGCTGAAACGCGCGGATTGAAACATTGCGGATGGATGGAAATGGGTCTTGTTAATGCAAGACGTTCGCATTATATAGAAGGAGAAGCGAGTCACGGGAGATGTGCCTTGTACATTTGCATCTGTAACGCGATCCGGGAATGCGATCTGCGCAGAGAAGCGCGCCGTTGCCCGGGCAGTGCGAGGAATGTCTATGCCGCATTGGGCAAAACGCCCGATTGTTGCACATGCCTCGACGATGCAGAGGCGATACTGGAAGAAGAACGCGAATTCGCCGTCTGTCCGGCTTGAGGCTCCTGTTTCTGAAAAACATTCGCAAACCCTAGGAAATCCTGGGTTTTTTGGGTCGCTGCCTTGTCAATTCGGGGTTTTGGGCGCATAGGGCGCGCCAGCACTTTTCCGAATTCCACGAGGTTACTATGAAGGGCGATCCCAAGGTCATCGAGTTCCTGAACAAGGCTCTGACCAACGAGCTGACCGCGATCAACCAGTACTGGCTGCATTACCGTACGCTCAAGCATTGGGGCGTCAACAAGCTGGCCGAGTACGAACGGCATGAATCGATCGATGAAATGAAACATGCCGACGCCCTGGCGGAACGTGTGCTGTTTCTCGACGGTCTGCCCAATTTCCAGGCGATCAACCGGCTGAAAGTCGGCGAAACGGTCGAGGAAATCCTCAAGGCCGATCTCGCGCTGGAAATGGAAGCGCTCCCCCTGCTGCGCGATGCGATCGCATATTGCGAAACGGTGCGCGATTACATCAGCCGCGAAATCTTCGAGAAGATTCTCGAAAGCGAGGAAGAGCATGTCGACTTCCTCGAAACCCAGTTCGACATGATCGAGCGTATGGGCCTGCAGAACTACGTGCAGCTCAACAGCGAACCCGCGGGCGGCGAATAAGCGCCACGCCGGATGGCCGGATCGGGAGAAGGGGCCGCAAGGCCCCTTTTTCTTTGGGGGTGTGTGGTTTGCAAATCCTACCCAAAAAAACAGAACCCGCTCAGCCTGAGCGGGAATGGTGCCAAGGCCATTCGTATGGCAAACCATGCAATGCCTCTTCCCGATATCTATCTCGCGCCCCTCGCCACGGGGATTTGGTCCGATGCCGGACGGGAATGGCCGCGCTGGCGTTGACCTGCGGCGGAAAGGCCGGACAAGGGGCAGCGATTCGTCAACAACGCAATGCCAGGGTTTTGAGCCAGAACACCACCGTCCGCCTGCCTGCCGCGCCGTCCAAGCCTGATCCCCGCCTGTCTGCCGCGATCGGCATCGCCCGCGTCCTGTGCATTCTGGGCATTGTCTATGTGCATGCGTGGACGGGGCTGGCCGGCGGCGATCTGATCAAGCTGAACGAAACCCCGCAGGGCCTGCTGCGCTGGGGGCTGATCGAACTGCTGGGGCGCAGCGCGGTGCCGCTGCTCAGCGTCATTTCCGGCTGGCTGGTTGCCGCATCGCTCGCCCGGCGGTCCTGGCGCACATTCGTGCTGGGCAAGGCGCGGACCATTCTGGCGCCGATGGTGCTGTGGAACGCGCTGGCGATGGTGCTGGTTTCGGGCGCTGCATGGATGGGCTGGATACGCGCCCCGATGCCCACCGCCTGGTGGTGGACCATCGATGAACTGTTCTGCCTCGCCACTCCGAACGACATCAACGTGCAGATGCCGTTCCTGCGCGATCTGTTCGTTTGCATGATGGCCGCGCCGCTGCTGCTGCGCCTGCCGAGCTGGGCGCTGGGTGTGGTGGCCGCGCTGGCGGTGGCGTGGAATGTCTCGGGCCTGTCGTTCGTTCTCCTGCTGCGCCCCTCGATCCTGTTGTTCTTCCTTGTCGGCATGCTGGCGCGCCGTCACGATCTGGCCGCATGGATGGCGTCGCGGCCGCTTGTCATCGTCGCCGGCGCCTACGCTCTGTTCGCGGCGCTGCAGGTGTGGCTGGAAACGATCGGTGTCGATCGCGGGGTCGACAACCCCGTGCTGCTGACTTCGGCCGATCTGATGATGCGCTTCACCACGGCGCTGTTCTTCTGGTCGATCGCGTGGCGGCTGGCGAAAAGCCGCCTGGCGCGGCCCTTGCTGCGTTTCGAACCTTATGTCTTCCTGATGTTCTGTTCGCATCTCATCATGATGTGGCTGGGTGGGCCGGTGATCGGCAAGCTGACCGGGCCGCTCGGTTCCCCGCTCTATCCGCTGTTCCTGGTGGCGCAGCCGGTGCTGGTGATGGGCGCGACCGTGTTGCTCGGGCGCGGATTGAAAGCGCTCGGCCCGTCGACGGCGAAGCTGCTCAGCGGGGGGCGGCTGTCGTCCTCCCTCTCGCGCCGCGCCGCGCCGCAACCTGCCTCGCAGGCGGGCTAGACGGGCGGGTCAGGCAGGCGGGCGGGCCCACTGGCGCTGCCAGCGGCGGCGCAGGGCCGCGGGCCGTTCGCCGTGCCGCTCGTCGAGAAATTCCGCATCGCGCACGCGGGCGGTGCGGAACTGGCGGAAATCCTGCCGCAATTCGCACCACGCAGCCATGGTGCGGGCGCTTTCGAAATAGCCGATCACCACCGGCCAGATGGTCCGTTCGCTCACCCATCCGCGTTCGTCGCGATAGGTGATGCGGATCTTGCGCCCGGTGCGAATCCAGTCGCGCACGCGGGCGAGATCGAGCCCGTCGGGCGGGGTGGCGCCGCTTTCGTGCGTGCCGATGGTGGGGGTGGCGATTGCGGCACGCAGGGCATCGGGCGCGACGGCGGTCAGCTTGGCGACGAGATCGCGGGCGGCCCGGGCCAGCACCGGATCGCCGCGCCCGGCGACCCATTGCGCGCCGAGCAGGGCGGCTTCCATCTCGTCCACCGTCAGGCTTAGCGGGGGCATGTCGAAGCCCGGTTCCAGCACATAGCCGAACCCGGCCTCGCCGTTGATCGGGATGCGCCGGGCGACGAGATCGGCGACATCGCGATAGATCGTGCGCGGCGATACCTCCAGTTCGTGAGCCATCGCCATGGCGGTGACCGGGCGCGGCGAGCGGCGCAGGATCTGGATGATCTGGAACAAGCGGTCGGCCCGGCGCATCGGTGTCACCTCTCCTGACAGAATGCTGTCAGTAGCGCGGTGTTACAAGCGAAAATCGAGGATATCGAGGGAGAAAGCCGATGGACGGGGCGGAACTGCTGCGGCGTTATTACGCGGCGTACAACCGGGGGACGAGGCGGGGCTGCGCGCCTGCCTGGCGGAGGATGTGGCGATCGTCCCCGCCGAAGGTATGGCGCAAGAGGTGGGGATCGCGGCCTATCTGGTGGCCTATCGCCGCTCGCGCGCGCTGTTCGAGGATGTGATGGAGCCGCAGGCGATGACCGGGGATGCCGGCGAAGTGCGGGTCACGCTCATCAACCGCCTGACCGCGCGTGAGAGCGTGGCCGATTTCTTCGGCATGGCGCTGGGCAAGGGGGAAACGCTGAGCCTGCTGCTCGATGCGCGCTATCGCCTGGCCGGGGGGCGGATTGTCGCCATCCGCATCGCGGCGAGGGGTAACGCTACTTGGCGTTTCCCTCACCGGAACACATAACCCTCGTCATTCCCGCGAAAGCGGGAATCCAGTTCCGCCGTTGCAGCTGGATTCCCGCTTTCGCGGGAATGACGAAGGGGAGTATCTGTAAACGCCAGACTACTTGGGGGCGTAGGGGTTCTTCGCGCTGCGCAGGGTCAGCCGCACGGGCACCGAACCGAAGCCCAGTTCGCGGCGGATGCCGTTGACGAGATAGCGGCGGTAGCTTTCCGGCAGATTGTCCAGCCGCGACCCGAAGATCACGAACGTCGGCGGGCGGGTCTTGATCTGGGTGATGTAGCGCAGCTTGATCCGCTTGCCGCCGGGGGCCGGGGGCGGATTGGCTTCCAGCGCATCGTCGAACCAGCGGTTGAGACCCGCTGTCGGCACGCGTCGGCTCCACACTTCGCGCAGGTCGAACGCGGCCGTCAGCATGGCGTCCAGCCCCTTGCCGGTGCGGGCGGAAACGGAAAACACCGGCAACCCGCGCACTTGCGCCAGCCCATCCTCCAGCGCGCCGCGGATGCCATTGAACAGCGCGGAAGGTTCTTCCGCCACGTCCCACTTGTTGATCGCGATGATCAGCGCGCGCCCTTCCTGCAGCACCAGATCGGCGATCTTGAGATCCTGATGTTCCAGCCCCTTGGTCGCATCGAGCAGCAGCACGACGACTTCGGCGAAATCCACCGCCCGGCGCGCATCGGCAACCGAAAGTTTCTCGATCTTGTCGACCACGCGCGCTTTCTTGCGCATGCCCGCCGTGTCGATCAGGCGGATATCGCGCACTTCGCCCGATTTGGGATCGGTCCACTGCCAGTCGACCGCGATGGAATCGCGGGTGATGCCCGCTTCGGGCCCGGTCAGCAGGCGGTCTTCGCCCAGCAGGCGGTTGATCAGCGTCGATTTGCCCGCATTGGGGCGGCCGACGATGGCCAGCTTGAGCGGCCCCTTGGGCGCGTCGTCCTCGTCCTCGCCCGCGTCTTCGCCGGTGATATCGTCATCTTCTGCTTCGCCGATCAGCGGCAGCAGGGCTTCGAACAGATCGCCCATGCCTTCGCCGTGTTCGGCCGAGATCGCCACCGGATCGCCGAGGCCCAGCGCATAGGCTTCGAGCACGCCCGGTTCGCCCGCGCGCCCTTCGGCCTTGTTGGCCAGCAGCACGACCGGCACATCCTGCCCGCGCAGCCAGCGGCCGATTTCCTCGTCCAGCGGGGTCAGCCCCTGGCGGGCATCGATCACGAACAGCGCGATATCCGCGCCTTGCAGCGAAACTTCGGTCTGCGCCCGCATCCGGCCGGGCAGGGTGTCGGG
This sequence comes from Caenibius sp. WL, assembly GCF_019803445.1. Lineage (NCBI taxonomy): Bacteria > Pseudomonadati > Pseudomonadota > Alphaproteobacteria > Sphingomonadales > Erythrobacteraceae > Caenibius > Caenibius sp. WL. The sequence goes on along the minus strand of NZ_CP081844.1, from coordinate 3,251,126 downwards.
ATCTTCATCCTCCCATCCCGCGGTGTCGACCACGGTGAATTCCAGCCCCAGCAAAGTGGCCTCGCCGAACCGGCGATCGCGGGTGACGCCGGGCTGATCGTCGACCAGCGCGAGCTTCTTGCCAACCAGACGGTTGAACAGCGTCGACTTGCCGACATTGGGGCGGCCGATAATAATCACCTGAGGGCGGGACATCGCGTGGCAGTGACCGTTCCGGCGCCTTTTGGCAAGGGGCGGCGATGTCTTACCGCGCCGTTAACCGCGATTTGCAGGTTGGCGCTAACCCTCATCCGCCACATCGCCGGGCATGAAAAACGGGTTGCTTCTCGGTGCCGCGCTCCTGTGCGGGGCGATTTCCTCCACCGCTCAGGCGGATAGCGCGGCGGGACATCTCGAATGCGTGCCTTACGCGCGGCAGGTCTCCGGCATCCGGATTTTCGGCGATGCCCACACCTGGTGGGGGCAGGCGGCAGGCCGCTATCAACGGGGCAGCAAACCACGCGTGGGCGCGGTGATGGCGTTCCAGCCGCATGGCAACATGCAACTGGGCCATGTCGCCGCGGTCAGCCGGGTGATCGATTCGCGCACGGTGCTGCTGCGCCATGCCAACTGGTCGCCGATCAACGGGCGGCGCGGCCAGATCGAGAACGACGTTCGCGCGGTCGATGTGTCGGACCGCAACGACTGGAGCGCGGTGCGCGTGTGGTATGCGCCGATTCAGGCGCTGGGCGGCACGGCATGGCCGGTCGACGGCTTCATCTATCGCGAGGGCGCCCGGGGGACAGGCATGCCGGAGGGGCGGGCCTATGCCGCGGCGCGCTATGACGGGCGCGCGGGGAAGAACGCTGGGCAACCGGCCCGCAACGGCGGGCAGGCGGATGTGATCGGGGCAATCATCGCCGGGGCGCGCGATTGACGCCCCGGCGGGGAAACCGTGTCAGCCGGCCTTGGCGACGGGCGGATTGTCGCCCAGGTCTTCGTACCAGGCTTCGACCGGGCCGTTGAGCTTGAGCAGCAGCGGCTGGCCCTTGCGGTCCATCGTCTTGCCTGCCTGCACTTTCACCCAGCTTTCGGAAATGCAGTATTCCTCGATATTGGTGCGCACCGCACCCTTGAAGCGGATGCCCACGCCGCGCCGCAGCTTGTCGGCATCGAAATGGGGGCTGCCCGGATTGATCGCGAGCCGATCGGGGGGCACGTCGTTACCGGTGGTCGGGGCCGCGTCGGTGGCGGGGGTGTTCTGTTCGCTATCGCTCATCCCGCGCCCATAATGCGCGGCGCGGCGGCGCGCAACAGGCCCGGATCGTGGGCGCGGCGCGGGGGATGGCCGGGGGGCGGGCGCGCCCCGCGCCGAAGCACGGCAATTGCCGGTTTGGCCGTGTAGTGCTTGCCCTTTGCGCGATCCCCCGATAAGGGCGCAGCCTTTCCCCTTCCGGTCGGTATTTGTGCCGTGCCGGGAATATCGTCGGCTGCGGGCGTGGCGGAACTGGTAGACGCGCTGGTTTTAGGTACCAGTATCGTAAGATGTGGGGGTTCGAGTCCCTTCGCCCGCACCAGTTCCGACCGAGGGCTCCGGACCCGACGTTATTTGAGGATTTGAGAAGGCACGAACCGAAAATGCAGATCGTCGAAACCACCAATGAAGGCCTTAAGCGCGGATATAGCGTAACGATTTCCGCCAAGGACATTTCCGCCCGGATCGAAAGCGAAGTCCAGAAGATCGCGCCGCAGGTGCGTATGCCGGGTTTCCGTCCGGGCAAGGTTCCCGCCAACCTCGTCAAGAAGATGCACGGCCCCGCGCTCCATTCCGAAGCGCTCAACGCCTCGGTGCAGGAATCGGTCGATTCGCTGATCCGCGACAAGCAGCTGCGCCCGGCGATTCGCCCCGATGTGCGCCTCAATGACGATTACGAAGAAGGCAAGGATGCCGAGCTGACGATCGAGCTCGAAGTGCTCCCCGCCATCGAAGCGCCGTCGATCGAAGGGCTGAAGCTCGAACGTCTCGTCGTGCCCGTCACCGATGCACAGGTCGACGAACAGCTTGCCGAACTGGCCAAGAACCAGAAATCGTTCAAGGATGCGCCCAAGACCCGCAAGGCGGCCGATGGCGACCAGATCATCATCGATTTCGTCGGCAAGGTCGATGGCGTCGCTTTCGAAGGCGGTTCGGCCGAAGACCAGCCGCTCGAAATCGGCTCGGGCCGTTTCATCCCCGGCTTCGAGGAACAGCTCGCCGGTGTGAAGACGGGCGAGGAAAAGACCATCACTGTCACGTTCCCGGCCGATTATCCGGCCGAACATCTGGCGGGCAAGGAAGCCACGTTCGATGTCACCGTGAAGCAGGTGAAAGTCGCCGCTGAAACAGTGGTCGACGAAGATTTCGCCAAGTCGCTGGGCCTCGAAAGCCTCGAACAGCTCAAAGGCCTGCTGCGCGGCCAGCTCGAACAGCAGACCAACGGCCTGACCCGCACCCAGATGAAGCGCCAGTTGCTCGACCAGTTGGCCGGCGCGCACGATTTCGCGGTTCCGCCGTCGATGGTCGAAGCCGAATTCGAACAGATCTGGGCCCAGCTCCAGCAGGAAGCGGCCAAGGAAGAAGATCCGGCCGCCGCTCTCAAGGAAATCGAGGACGAGAAGGACGATTACCGCGCGATTGCCGAGCGCCGCGTGCGTCTGGGCCTGCTGCTGTCGGAAATCGGCCAGGCCAACAACGTCACGGTCAACGAGCAGGAAATGCAGATGCTGACGATGCAGGCGGCGCAGCAGTACCGCCCGGAAGATCGCCAGCGTTTCGTCGAATACGTCCGCAACGATCCGATGGCCGCCGCGCAGCTCCGCGCGCCGCTGTTCGAGGACAAGGTGGTCGATTTCCTGTTCGACAAGGCCGAAGTCACCGAACGCGAAGTGACGCGTGAAGAACTGGAAGCCGCGATCGAAGCGGAAGAAGGCGAAGCAGCAGCGGCCAAGCCCGCCGCGAAGAAGGCCCCGGCCAAGAAGGCTGCCGCCAAGAAGGACGAAACCGCAGCGGAAGGCGCTGAAAAGCCTGCCGCGAAGAAGGCTCCGGCCAAGAAGGCCGCCGCCAAGGACGAAGCTCCGGCCGAAGCCGAAGCCGCCAAGCCCGCCGCGAAGAAAGCTCCGGCCAAGAAGGCCGCTGCCCCGGCCAAGGACGCTGCGGCTGCCAAGCCCGCCGCGAAGAAGGCCCCGGCTAAGAAGGCCGCCGCCAAGAAGGACTGAGGCCGCGTGGCGGCGGCGCATGATCGCGCCGCCGTTTGCCCGAGCCTGACGATACGATCCGGCCCGTCTTCCGCCCCTTTCAGAAGGATGCGGAAGGCGGGCCTTTCGTTTGCGGGTTGCCGCCCGTGAGTCTGAAACGGCGGGCGCTTCAGCGTACCCAGCCGCCCCTCTGCATTCGGTTCTTTGGGCAGGCCCCCTTTCGTCATTCCCGCGAAAGCGGGAATGACGAGGGTTATGTGTTCCAACGGACGCATTCTGGCGTCTGAAGCGGTCGCCCCTCTGCATTGGCGAACGGTCCATGCCTGCCGATTGTGCGTTGGCGATCGGGCCTGCTTGAGGTAGGCTGCGGGCACATGGAATTCGCTCGCAAACTTGGCGGAACCGCGTGGCACGGGGTTTCATGCCTGTTGTTGCTGCTGATCGCATTCCACGCATCCGTACCGGTATCGGCCCCGCTCGAACGGGTCAGCGGCTCCGCGTTCAGCGCCGCCACGGCGGAGGTTTCGGTTTTGCGCGGCCGCGCGGCGGCCCCGTCGCAGCGCAGCGCCGGGATCACCCCGGTGCCGGGCGTGGCGGCGGCGGCAGGCGCCGGGTCCGGCCCCGCGTGGGGCATGATTGCGCGATCCGCATCCGCCTGGTGGCATGCTCTGCCGCCGCCGCTGCGGGCGCTGGCTGCCTCGGCTCTCGCGGCGAGAGCGCCCCCTGCCGTCTGATGGCCGTGGCCCGCGCGCGGTGCGGGCCTGCGTTACCTTCAGCGAGGCAGGACGATGATGCACACAAGGACTTTCCGTTACGGCCGCATACAGTGGCCTTGCGCGCGCCGCCGATGGGGACAGGGGAACCGAAAACACCGGGATGGGCGGGGCGGTGCGCACCGCGCTTCCGGCGCGGTAGGGTAAGCCGATGCCGCACCCCACCCCTCTGATCGGGACCATCGTTGCCGGGCTGGTCGTCGCCTTCGCCGCCGGGGCGGTCGCGCACAGGCTGCGGATACCGCCCATTGCCGGCTATCTGCTGGCAGGCGTGATCGTGGGGCCGTTCACCCCCGGCATTGTCGCCGATACCGGGCTGGCCATGGAATTGGCAGAAATCGGCGTGATTCTGCTGATGTTCGGCGTCGGCCTGCATTTCTCGCTCAAGGATCTGCTGTCGGTGCGCGCCATTGCCGTGCCGGGCGCGATCGCGCAGATTTCCGTGGCGACCGCGCTGGGTGCGGGCCTTGGCCTCGCCATGGGCTGGCCGCTGATGGGCAGCGTGATTTTCGGCCTTGCCCTGTCCGTCGCCAGCACCGTGGTGCTGCTGCGCGCGTTGCAGGCGCGCGAAATCGTGCAGACCGAACGCGGCCGGATCGCGGTGGGGTGGCTGATCGTGGAGGATCTGGCGATGGTGCTGGCGCTGGTCCTGCTGCCCGCGATCATGGCGATCCAGAACGGCCCGCCCAATGCGGGGGCGGCGCAACTGCTGTCCTCGGTCGCGCTGGTGGTGGTCAAAGTGCTGGGCTTCTTCGCCGCCATGCTGCTGGTGGGCAAGCGCATCATCCCCTGGGTGCTGCACTGGACCGCGCACACCGGATCGCGCGAACTGTTCCGGCTGGCGGTGCTGTCGATCGCGCTGGGCGTGGCCTTCGGGGCGGCGGTGGTGTTCGATGTCTCGTTCGCGCTGGGGGCGTTCTTCGCGGGCATGATCCTCGGTGAAACGCAGCTCAGTCGCCGGGCGGCGGAAGAGACGCTGCCGCTGCGCGATGCCTTTGCCGTGCTGTTCTTCGTGTCGGTGGGGATGCTGTTCGATCCGCGGGTGATCGTGGAACATCCCTTGCCCGTGCTGGCGACGGTGGCGATCATCCTCGTCGGCAAATCGGTGGCGGCCTATGGCATCGTCCGCCTGTTCGGCCACCCGGCGCAGACCGCGCTGACGATTTCGGTCAGCCTGGCGCAGATCGGCGAATTCTCGTTCATTCTGGCCGGGCTGGGCATTTCGCTGGGCGTGCTGACGGGCGATGCGCGCGATCTGGTGCTGGCGGGCGCGATCATTTCGATCCTGCTTAATCCCCTGCTGTTCTCGCTTGCGGTCAAGCCGGGGCGGGAACCATCCGCTGCGGGGCCCGAGCCCGCCCCGGCGGCGCCTTCGCAGACCGTGCTGGTCGGCTATGGCCGGGTCGGCCGGATGGTGGCGGCGAGAGTGCGCGAACGGGGCGAGAAGCTGACCGTGATCGAGGATCAGCGCGACATGGCCGAACTGGCGGAAAAGGATGGGGTTTCGGTGATCGTGGCCGATGCCACCGCCCCCAACGTGCTGGAACGCGCAGGCATCGAAGCGGCCTCGACTTTGCTGATCGCCATTCCCGAAGGGGTGGAAGCGGGCGTGATTGTGGCCCGCGCGCGGCAGATCAATCCGCGCCTGCGGATCATCGTGCGGGCCCACTCCGACGAGGAAATGCAGCATCTGGGGCAGCATGGCGCCGATCAGGTGGTGATGGGCGAGCGGGAAACCGCGCTGCGCATGGCCGCGCTGGCGGCGGTGCGCAAAGTGGGCTGAGCGGCGCGGGGGGCGGGGCCTTTGCGCCGTCTCTGCGGAAAAGCGGGATACCCTCTTGAACATCCGGGCCGGCAGCGCGACATAGGCGAGGCAATCACAAGAGGACTTCCATGATCGACCTGTTCGGCAATTCCGGCGACGCTTACGCAACTCAGGGCCAGTTCACCCGCGATCCCGTCACCGGCGCGCTGGTGCCGGTCGTGGTGGAACAGACCAGCCGGGGCGAGCGCAGCTTCGACATTTTCAGCCGCCTGCTGCGCGAACGCATCGTGTTCGTCACCGGGCAGGTGGAAGACAACATGGCCTCGCTGATCGTGGCCCAGTTGCTGTTCCTGGAATCGGAAAACCCCTCCAAGCCGATCAGCATGTACATCAACTCGCCCGGCGGGGTGGTGACGGCGGGCATGGCGATCCACGACACCATGCAATATATCAAGCCGCGCGTTTCGACCGTGTGCATCGGCCAGGCGGCTTCGATGGGCAGCTTCCTGCTGGCCGCGGGCGAACCGGGCATGCGCATCGCGCTGCCCAACGCGCGGATCATGGTCCACCAGCCTTCGGGCGGGGCGCGGGGCATGGCTTCGGATATCGAAATCCAGGCCCGCGAAATCCTCCGCATCCGCCAGCGGATGAACGACCTCTACGTGAAGTATACCGGCCAGAGCCTGACCGAGATCGAGAAGGCGCTGGATCGCGATACCTTCCTCGAAGCGGACGAGGCGCTGAAATTCGGGATCGTGGACAAGGTGTTCGAAACCCGCCCCGAAACCGAAGAACCGGCGGCCGACAGCGGTTCGGGCGGCGCGCCTGAGTAAGGCGCTGCGCCCCGATGCGGCGGCTGACGGCGCGAGAGCCGGCTGCCGCCGTCATTTTCGCACCACGATGGGGCATAATTCCGCATCGTGAGCGGGCGGATTGATTATGACTGCCGGGTGACTAGAGTGTAACTGGCGAATCCCCGCATTTCGCGTGGGTAGGACTGAACTATGACGAAATTGAGCGGATCGGACAGCAAGAGCACCTTATACTGCAGCTTCTGCGGGAAGTCGCAGCATGAAGTGCGCAAGCTGATCGCCGGGCCGACCGTGTTCATCTGCGATGAATGCGTCGAATTGTGCAATGACATCATCCGCGAAGAAACCAAGGCCGGGCTTGCGGGCAAGAAGGATGGCGACGTTCCGACGCCGCACGAAATCTTCCGCACGCTGAACGATTACGTGATCGGGCAGGACCGGGCGAAGCGCGTACTTTCGGTTGCCGTGCACAACCACTACAAGCGGTTGAAGCACAGCGGCAAGGCGGGCGATGTCGAACTGGCCAAGTCGAACATCCTGCTGGTCGGCCCGACCGGTTCGGGCAAGACGCTGCTGGCGCAGACGCTGGCGCGCACGTTCGACGTGCCGTTCACCATGGCCGATGCCACCACGCTGACCGAAGCGGGCTATGTCGGGGAAGATGTCGAGAACATCATTCTCAAGCTGCTCCAGGCCAGCGATTACAACGTGGACAAGGCGCAGCACGGCATCGTCTATATCGACGAGATCGACAAGATCACGCGCAAGGCGGAAAACCCCTCCATCACCCGCGATGTGTCGGGCGAAGGCGTGCAGCAGGCGCTGCTCAAGCTGATGGAAGGCACCACTGCCAGCGTGCCGCCGCAGGGCGGGCGCAAGCATCCGCAGCAGGAATTCCTGCAGGTGGACACGACGAACATCCTGTTCATCTGCGGCGGCGCGTTCGCCGGGCTGGAAAAGGTCATCGCCGACCGTCTGCAGAAGCGTTCGATCGGCTTCGGCGCGCATGTCGCCGATCCGGACAAGCGCCGGGTGGGCGAACTGCTCGAAAAGTGCGAGCCGGAAGATCTGCTGAAATTCGGCCTGATCCCCGAATTCGTCGGCCGCCTGCCGGTGATCGCTACGCTGAACGATCTCGATGTGCCCGCGCTCGTCCAGATCCTCAGGGAACCGAAGAACGCGCTGATCAAGCAGTATCAGAAGCTGTTCGAGCTGGAGGACGTGGAACTGACGTTCACCGACGACGCGCTGGAAACCATCGCGCAGAAGGCGATCGCCCGCAAGACGGGCGCCCGCGGCCTGCGTTCCATCGTCGAAGGCATTCTGCTCGACACGATGTTCGATCTGCCTTCGCTCGAAGGCGTGAGCGAGATCGTGGTCGACAAGGACGTGGTCGAAGGGCGCAAGGAACCGGTCCAGGTTCTCGGCCCCAAGAAGGAAGCGGCGGCCTGAGACGGCGCGCCTGCCGGTATGACGACGGACAGCCCGGCAGGCTTTCTGGTTGAAAGATTGGATGCAGCACGGATCGCGGATATGCGGTCCGTGCTGCAGCTTTATGGCCAGGCTTTCGAAGATCCGCACAGCTATGGCTCCGCACCGCCGGATGATGCCTATCTCCAAGGCCTGCTGGCGCGCGATGATTTCGTGCAAGTGGCCGCCTTTGCCGGAAAAGGCGAAGTGATCGGCGCCCTGTCGGCCTATGTCCTGCCTAAATTCGAACAGGCGCGGAGCGAAATCTATATCTACGATCTCGCCGTCGCCGCCGCGCATCGCCGCAAGGGTGTGGCGCAGGCGCTGATCGGCTGGTTGCAGGACCATGCGCGCGAGATCGGCGCCTGGGTCATCTATGTGCAGGCCGATTATGGGGATGATCCGGCCATTGCGCTCTACACCAAGCTGGGCACGCGCGAAGACGTGATGCATTTCGATATCGAACCGGCGGAAAAGTGATGGAAGCCCGCCGGGGTTTGGGCTCTCGCAAGCCGGGAACTGCGGGGTGCCGTGCTTTTGCACACTGCTATTCCGATTGAACTTTCCCTCTTCCGCCCGGCCTGAGCCCGCCAAACCTTTTCCACTCCCGCTCAGGCTGAACCCGCCGAACTCTTCAATCCCCGTTCGACCTGAGCTTGTCGAAGGTCGCGCGCCAACATCAGCTTATAGGGCGACCGTATCGCGCGGCCTTCGACAAGCTCAGGCTGAGCGGATGGTGGCGGGAAGGAGTGGTGGGATGAGCCGCGTCCCTTGCCAAAAACCGCTGTCCTACAGGCAACTCCGTGCATAGTAGATGCGATTCGCCTTTTGTTCTGTTGAGGAGCAGCGAATCATGTCGGATCTTTCGAACACGCCCGTGATACCCGGCGTCTCGCCCCGCGGATGGACGCCCGCCGCCCGGACCCGGTTTCTCGAACACCTTGCGCTGAAAGGCCATGTCCGCGCCGCCTGCGCCCACGTCGGGCTCTCGGCCGAAGCGGCCTATCGCCTGCGGCGGCGCGATCCGCTGTTCGCGCGCGGATGGGCGGCGGCGCTGGTGCTGGCGCACGATCATGGCGAACAGGTGCTGGCCGCCCGCGCCATCGATGGGGTGGAAGAACCGGTCTATTATCGCGGCGAACAGGTGGGCACGCGGCGCAAGTACGACACCCGGCTGCTGTTGGCGCATCTCGCCCGGCTCGACCGGATGGCAGAGAACCGCGCGGCGCAGCGCGATGCCGGGCGGTTCGACGATCTGCTGGCCGTGCTGGCCGGGGCGCCGTGCCCCGAGGGGCTGGCGGGCGAGGATGCTCTGCCGCTGCCGCGCGAGCAGGCGATTGCGCGGGCGGTGGCGGAGGCCGAACAGCGGCTGTTCCACGGCGATGAGGACGCGGATGAGGATGCGGCGGAGGAAGCCGATGCCGCCGGCGAGGAGGACATGCCGCTGTGGCGGCGGGAGGACGAGGCCTATTTCGCGGTGCGCGCGGCGGCAGAGGGCGAGGCCGCGGCGCAGTGGGATGCATGGCGTGCCGAAGCTTATGCTCTGGTGGATGAGTTGGCCATGCCCGAAGAAGCGGCGGTCAAGGCCATGGGGCACTGCGCCTTGCTTGCCCTTCGTCATCCCCGCGCAGGCGGGGATCCAGAGGCGACGGCAGAACTGGATTCCCGCCTGCGCGGGAATGACGAAAGAGGCGAGGGGAATGGCGCAGAAGGGGCTATCGGGGATAGCGAAGGGAGCCCCGCAACCGTGCCTCCAGGCGTCCCCGCATTCACCCCTTGCACCGTGTCAACCGTGTCAACTTCGGCCCTTGCCCGGATCATCGCCGGGCCCGCACGCGGCTTTGCCGTGGCCGATCATCCCGCCTTCCATGCCCGGAAACGGCGGTAGGGAACGCTTCAGATTCTCCCGTCGCCCGCCAGAACGCAATCCCGCTCGCCCGCTTCGACCTGCAGGGTCGTGTGGCCGATGTGGAAGCGGTGTTCCAGTTCGTGCGCCGCTTCGTGGAGGAAGGCGTCGCCCGGATAGCCGCCGGGAATGACCAGATGCGCGGTGAGCGCGGTTTCGGTGGTGCTCATCGGCCAGATGTGGAGATCGTGCACCGCGGTGACGCCCGGCAATTGCGCCAGATAGCCATGCACCGCGCTTTCATCGATGGCATCGGGCACGGCCAGCAGGCCCATGCGCACGCTGTCTTTCAGCAGGCCCCAGGTGCCCCAGGCGATCACCGCCACGATCACAAGGCTGGTCACCGGGTCGATCCATGTCCGCCCGGTCAGCAGAATCAGCACACCGGCCACCACCACGCCGACCGAAACCAGCGCATCGGCCGCCATGTGGAGGAAAGCGCCCCGGATGTTGATGTCGCTCTTGCGCCCGCCGATGAACAGCAGCGCGGTGCCCGTGTTGATCGCCACGCCGATGGCCGCGACGATGATCATCGTCATCCCTTCCACCGGCGCGGGTTCGTAAAGGCGGCGGATGGTTTCGATCAGGATGGCGCCGATGGCGACGAGCAGCAGCGCGGCATTGGTCAGCGCGGCGAGAATCGAGCTGGATTTGAAGCCATAAGTAAACCGTGCCGAAGCGGGGCGGGCGGTCATCACGCTGGCGCCCCAGGCGATCAGCAGGCTGAGCACGTCCGAAAGGTTGTGTCCTGCATCGGCGACCAGCGCCATCGACCCGGAGAGGTAGCCGTAAGTCGCTTCCACCGCCACGAAAACGGTGTTGAGCACCACGCCGATGGCGAACGCGCGGCCGTAGCTGGCGGGCGCATGGCTGTGGCCATGTGTGTGCCCGTGATTGTGGCTGTGCCCGCTGTGTCCGTGCCCCTGGCCCATGGTCTATTCGTACACGCAGCTATCGAGCCCGTCACGCCCCACCGCGCGCACGCGGGCGGAGATCGTGTTGCCGTAACGGCGGGTGAAACCGCTCGGGCTGATGACGGACCGTTTCTTGGGCAGCGGCAGCGCGGCGGCCATGCGGGCGGCTTCGCTGCGGGTGAGATGCGCGGCGGAATGTTTGAAATAACGCTGCGCCCCGGCTTCCACCCCATAAGTGCCGATGCCGGTTTCCGCGACGTTGAGATAGACTTCCATGATCCGCCGCTTGCCCCACACGCTTTCGATCAGGACGGTAAACCAGGCTTCCAGCCCTTTGCGCAGATAGCCGCCGCCTTGCCACAGGAACACGTTCTTGGCGGTCTGCTGGGAAATGGTGGAGCCGCCGCGAATGCGCCCGCCGCGCGCGTTGCGCTCTATCGCCCGTTCGATCGCCTGTCGGTCGAAACCGTTGTGGCTGCAGAATTTGCCGTCTTCCGCGGCGATGGCGGCGGCCACCATGGTGCGGTCGATCCGGCTGAGCGGAGTCCAGTCCTTCGTCATGCCGTTGGGGTCCATCAGCATGGTCGCCGTCACCGGCACGGGCACCCATTTGTACAGCAGCACCAGCGCGACGCTGAGGACCAGAAAGGCCAGGATGCATTGAAAGACGAAGCGAATGAGGCGGCCAACCATGAATGTGCTCTAGAGCATCGTGCGGAAAAGTGGGAACCGGTTTTCCGAAAAAACGATACGGAAAAGAGAATGTTGCATCGTGCGGAAAAGTGGGAACCGGTTTTCCGCAAAACGATGCGGCAAGCAATCATGCGCGGTGAAACCGGGACAGGGAATTCACCCAATCGCGCATGCGGGCGGTTTCCCCCAAGGCTCAGGCAGGGCATAGAGGGGGCGGTTTACCCTTGGAGTTCAAGGCCGTGAAGCGTTTGTCTCTCGTTGGTGGTCTGTCCCTTTGCGCCGTCTGCCTGATCGCGGCGCCCGCCCATGCGGAGGAAGCGCGCGATCTCTGCCCCGACCGGCCGGGATTGGGAACGCCCGCCTGCACGGTGGCGCCCGGCACCGTGGTCGGCGAAATGGGCCTGATCGACTGGACTCGGGAGAGCGACGGCGCGGCCCGCACGGCCACGATCGCGGCCGGCGAGATGCTGCTGCGGATCGGCCTCACTGGCAGCCTGGAGATGCAGGCCGGATGGACGGCCTACGGCCATGTGCGCACGCGCGACAAAGTGACCGGGCGGATCGGCAGGGAATCGGGCGTGGGGGACGTTACGGTCGCCCTGCGGCAGAACCTGCGCAATCCCGATGGTTCGGGCTTTTCGCTGGCGGTGATGCCTTATGTCACTCTGCCGGTGGGCTCGGCCCCGCTGGGGGCGGGCGACTGGTCGGCCGGGCTGCTGGTGCCGTTGAGCTTCGAACTGAACGACACGGTTTCGCTGGCGCTGACCCCGCAAGTCGATGCGGCGGCGGACGGCGATGGCGATGGGCGGCACTTGCGCTTCGGCAATGTTGTCGGGCTGGGCTTCGCGCTGACCGACAGCCTTTCCGCGTCGACCGAAATCGCGCTCTATCGCGATCGCGATCCCACAGGCCACGCGACGGAAGCGCTGCTCGGCCTTTCGGCGGCATGGCAGCCGAACGATGGCACCCAGTTCGATGTCGGGCTCAATCTCGGCCTCAACCGGGAGAGCCCGGACAGCCAACTCTATCTGGGCGTGGCGCGGCGGTTCTAGCACTGCCCATAAAAAAGGCCGGCATCCCGAGGGATACCGGCGCTTTTCAGCAGAAGGGCGACCGGATCAGGCCGGGGCGAGCAGCTTCTTGTCCGCCAGGCGATACATCGCCTTCTGCAGTTTTTCGAACGCGCGCACTTCGATCTGGCGGATGCGTTCGCGCGATACGTCATAGACCTGGCTGAGTTCTTCCAGCGTCTTCGGATTTTCCGTCAGCCGCCGTTCGACCAGGATATGCCGTTCGCGTTCGTTTAGGCTGTCCATCGCTTCGGCCAGCATCTCGTGATGCAGTTCGGCTTCCTCGGCTTCGGCCACGGTTTCGTCCTGCAGTGGGCGGTCGTCCGCCAGCCAGTCCTGCCATTGGCCGGAGCCTTCTTCGCCCTGGCGCATGGAGACGTTGAGCGAGGAATCGCCCCCCATCAGCATCCGCCGGTTCATGTTGATGACTTCCTGCTCGGGCACGCCGAGGTCTTCGGCGATCTTCTTCACATCGTCGGGATGAAGATCGGTATCCTCGTAAGCATCGAGGTTCTTCTTCATCCGGCGCAGGTTGAAGAACAGCTTCTTCTGCGCGGCGGTGGTGCCCATCTTGACGAGCGACCAGCTGCGCAGAATGAATTCCTGCATCGAAGCCTTGATCCACCACATCGCGTAAGTCGCGAGGCGGAAGCCGCGATCGGGTTCGAATTTCTTCACGCCCTGCATCAGCCCGACGTTCCCTTCGGAAATCAGGTCGGACACGGGCAGGCCATAGCCGCGATAGCCCATGGCGATCTTCGCCACGAGTCGCAGATGGCTCGTCACCAGCTGTGCGGCGGCTTCGGGATCCTGATGTTCCTGATAGCGCTTGGCGAGCATGTATTCCTGCTCGGCCGTCAGCACCGGGAATTTCTTGATCTCGGCCAGATATCGGTTGAGGCTCTGCTCCCCGCTCAACGCCGGGACAGACGCCGTTCTCCTGATGGTGGTGTTTTTCTCGGTCAAAGTCCCATACCTTTCAAAGTGTCGACCGCTGTTTTGCCAGACCCCTGCTGGGCGTCCGGCTGGGCACGGCCACTTGCCCACATTCCCTTATACCCGAATTCTGCCGTGAGTGCGGGTGATTTCATCGATTTCAACGAGTGGTTTCATCAATCAGTTCCCGCATGTCGAGGGGCAGTTCGCTCTCGAAACGGATGGTCTCGCCGCTGCCCGGATGAACGAAGCCGAGCACTGCCGCATGCAGCGCCTGACGGCGGAAGCCGAGGGCGGAAAGAACCGGCCGTAGCTTGGCGTGAGGGCGTCCATAAGTCGGATCCCCTAATAGGGCATGACCGATTGACGCCATGTGAACGCGCACCTGATGCGTCCGCCCGGTTTCCAGCCGGCATTCGACCAGCGCGCAGTTGTTCATCAATTTCAGCGTCTTGTAATGGGTGACGGCGTGCTTGCCGCGGCTGCTATCGGGGGACAGCACGGCCATCTTCTTGCGATTCGCGTCGGAGCGGCCGATTCGCGCAGCGACAGTGCCCGCCGGTGGCACGGGATGTCCGTTCACCACTGCGAGATAGGCGCGCTCGATGGAATGATCGGCGAATTGCCGGGCGAGCCCTTCGTGCGCGGCGTCGTTCTTGGCCACCACCAGCAGGCCGGAGGTGTCCTTGTCGATCCGGTGGACGATGCCCGGGCGAGCCACGCCGCCGATGCCCGAAAGCGAATCGCCGCAATGATGCAGCAGCGCGTTGACCAGCGTCCCATCGGGATTGCCCGCGGCCGGATGGACCACCAGCCCGGCGGGTTTGTCGATCACGATCAGGTCGTCATCCTCGTACGCCACGACAAGGGGGATGGCCTGCGGTGCGGCCTGCGCTTCGGCGGCGGGGGGCACGGCAATCGCGAAATGGGCGCCCGCCGCGGTCTTGGCGGATGCGCCGGGGGCCGGCTGGCCGTCCAGCGTGATCCGGCCTTCGCCCAGCAGCGCTTTCACCCGCTCACGCGAAAGGCCGCTGGCTTCGGCCAGCGCCTTGTCCAGCCGCACGCCGCCGCTTGTGAAAATACCCTCGATCAATTCCCCGGTCCCCATGGTAGGGAATGTGGGCATGACTATCGCTGTGACAAGGGATGTGATCGCGCTTCTGCGCCAGGAAGCGGAGAGCGCCGCGCCCGACGAATGTTGCGGGCTGCTGTTGGGCGCTGCCGGACGAATCGACCGGGCGATACCCGCCGCCAATGTCGCGGCGGACCCGCACCGCCGGTTCGAGATCGATCCGCGCGCGCTGATCGATGCCCACCGTGCCGCGCGCACCGGGCAGGGGGCCCAGGTCGTGGGCTATTATCACTCGCACCCCGCGGGTGCGCCGGAACCATCGCCGTGCGACCGCGCCGAGGCGGCGGGAGACGGGGCGATCTGGGCGATTGTCGGCCGCGACGGGGAGGTGCGCCTGTGGCGGGACGATTCGCAGGGGTTCCGCGCGCTATCCCATGTCCTTGTGGAGCGGTAGAGCCAGGCTGCCCGGATGAAATCGGGCCGGTTGCCGCTTTATTCTCCGTTTGGCGCGATTTCCGGGTGGGCAGATGTTTCCATCCGCCGCGAAATCCCGTTATGGGACGGCTCCTTCCTCTCTGCTCGTCCGAAGGAAACAGGGAATCGGCCTGTTTGTCTGCGGACCGGCTTCCGGGACCGGAATTAGTTCCTATAAACGGGAACGATTGTGCCACCCCTTTCAGGAAAAGGGACGAAAAACTGAACATGTCCAATTCTTCCGTCGATCTCGCCAGCCAGCTTTGTTCCCGCCTGTGCCACGATCTGCTGAGCCCGGTCGGAGCGCTGATGAACGGGCTGGAACTCCTGGCGGACGAAAAGGACCCGGCCATGCGCCAGCGGTGCTTCGAACTGCTGGAACAGAGCGCCAAGGCCTCGACGGACAAGCTCAAATTCTTCCGCCTCGCGTTCGGCGCGGCGGGCGGCTTCGGGGAAAAGGTATCCACCGACGAAGTGCGCAGCCTGGTCGATGCGCTGGTGGCCGGGAACGACCGAATCACGGTGAGCTGGGTGCTGGGCGCGGCGGAACTGTCGAAGCCCGCGGCCAAAGTGCTGCTCAATTTCGCGCACATTGCGCTCGACGCGCTGATGCGGGGCGGTTCGATCGACATCGCCGCCGAAGTGCGCGGCGGCACTTGTGAAATCGCGGTGCGCGCGATGGGGCGCAAAGTCGCGTTCGACCGCACCATCGGCGATGCGCTGGAAGGGCGCCTCGCCCCCGAAGCGCTGTCGGGCCGCACGGCGGCGGCACATATGCTCCACGTCATCGCGGCGGAAGCGGGCGGCGGGTTGCAGCACGCGGTGGCGGAAGATGCCCTGGTGCTCGGGGCGGTGCTGCCGGAAGAGTAAACACGATGGACGAACTGGTGCAGCACGCGGTTCCGTCGCCCAACTGGAACGAGCGCAAGCTGCCCATTTCCATGATCGTCCTGCACTATACCGGCATGCGCACCGGGGCCGAGGCGCTGGAGCGGATGTGCGATCCGGCGGCCGAAGTGTCCGCGCATTACATGATCGAGGAAAACGGCGCGGTCACCCGGCTGGTCGATGAAGACAAGCGCGCGTGGCACGCGGGCCGGTCCTACTGGCGCGGGATCACGGATGTGAATTCGGCCAGCATCGGGATCGAACTGGTCAATCCGGGGCACGAATGGGGCTATCGCCCGTTCACTGCCGCGCAGATGGAATCGCTGTTGCCGCTGGTTGGGCGAATCGTGCGCCGTTACGACATTCCGCGCGCCAATGTGGTCGGCCATTCCGATATCGCCCCCGCGCGCAAGGACGATCCGGGCGAATTGTTCGACTGGGGGCGCCTTGCCCGCTTGCGGCTGGCCCTGGCGGTGCCGAAGATCAGCCTCGGCACGCCGTTTCCCAACGATGGGGCGTTCATGCTGGGGCTGGAACGGTTCGGTTATGACATCACCGACGGGCGCGCGGCGGTGGCGGCGTTCCAGCGCCGCTGGCGCCCCGCGCGGATCGATGGCGCAATCGATGGAGAAATCGGGGCGATACTTTTCGCGCTGCTCTTGGAACGCGACCGCGGCCACGCTAGATAGGGCGCGCCAGGGGGCCGGGCAGCCGCGTTCTCCGACAAGCTCATGAGCGGGTCGGAGGCCGAGGAAAGTCCGGGCTCCACGAAACAAGGGTGGCGGGTAACGCCCGCCGGGTGTCCGGCTTGCCGGGCATTCAGGGAAAGTGCCACAGAGAGCAGACCGCTCGCCGGGCAACCGGCAGCAAGGGTGAAAGGGTGCGGTAAGAGCGCACCGCGCGACTGGCAACAGGAGCGGCACGGCAAACCCCACCCGGAGCAAGGCCGAATAGGGGCGGCGCGCCGAAGGCCCACAAGGCCGGACAGCAAGGGGGTTTCGCCCTCGACCGCCCGGGTTGGCTGCTTGAGCCTTGCGGCAACGCAAGGCCTAGAGGAATGGCTGCCATTGCGGATACGGTCTCTCGTGGGATACCGTCCGCGATACAGAACCCGGCTTACAGGCCCCCTGGCACTTTATCGCATGGCGATCAGACGGCGGCTGCGCGGGTTTCGATAGTGACCGCGCTGCCGGTACCGCGCGCCTGAATGAACCGCCGGGTGCCGCCTTCCAGCACCAGCGCGGTCAGCACGTCATAGCAATAGCCGCCGGTGTCGATGCCGATGCGGTTCGGGCGCTCTTCCACCTGCGGGCGGATCGTGTGGCCGTGGACCACGACATGCGAATAGGGTTCCCGATGCGAAAGGAACGGTTCGCGAATCCAGCGCAGCGTGCGTTCGCTCTGCCGGTCGACCGCGATGCCCGGTTCGATCCCGGCGTGAACGAACAGGTAGTCCCCAATCGCCACCGAGGCTTCGAAACCGGCCATGAAGCGGCGGTCTTCTTCCGGAATCTGCTCGGCCATGGCTGCCTGCACATGGCGAAGGCTATCCCGATCCAGCCCGCGCACGGCGATGCCGTAGCTTTCAAGAGTTTCGTAGGCGCCATGCGGCAGAAGCCTGGCCAGCCATTCCAGATCAGTGAACGCGTCGAGGAACATTTCCTCGTGATTGCCCATCAGGATGCGAACCGTCCGCCGTTGCCGCCATGCGCGGGCGAAGGCGAGCACGCCTTTGCTGTCGGCGCCGCGATCGATCAGGTCGCCCAGCAGGATCACGGTGGTCTGTGCGGCGGGCGCGGCGGCATCGTCGGCCTCGATCGCGCGGGCGAGCGGTTCGAGCAGATCGAGCCGCCCATGGATATCGCCGATGGCATAGACGCGTTGCCCGGCGGGCACACTGGCGGTTGCCACGGTGACACCGGCTGTTGCATGATCGTCTCGGGCCTGATTGCTTATCTGGTCGGGAATCACGGGTGATTGTCCTGCTTGCTCATCGCCATGGCTGGCATGGCGGCCCAGTCTCGTCTGTAAATCCTGTCTCGCCTGTGAATGTGATGCGCAAAATCCACACTTTCTGCACTTGCTCGCGTCTTGCGCGAAAGGGTCTTGTGCATTGCAGCATCGGCAGGCAGTTTCCCGTTATTCCGCAACGGGCGTCCACCAAGAGATGACCGGCGGAATGCAGGTGGGACGATGTACAACAGATTCATCGTAACAAGGAATACTGTCATGCTTACGTTCCTCCGCAACCTTTCGGTTGCATCCGCGCTTGCCGGCGCCGCTTTCGTGGCCACCCCCGCCATGGCCCAGGATGAAGGCGCGGTGACCGGTCCGTCCGATTTCACGGTCAGCGGCAATGTCGCCATCGTCACCGATTATCGTTTCCGCGGGGTTTCCCTGTCGGGGGGTGATTTCGCGATCCAGGGTGGGATCGATGTCGCGCATTCGAGCGGTTTCTATGTCGGAACCTGGGCCTCCTCGCTCGATGACGGGGGCAGCGGTCTCGGTGACATGGAACTCGATGTCTATGGCGGGTGGAGCGGCGATATCGCTTCCAATCTCAAGCTCGACGCCGGGCTGCTCTACTATATCTATCCGGCCAAGGATCAGGGCTTCGGCAAGTCCGATTATTTCGAACCCTATGTGAAACTGTCGAGCCAGTTCGGCCCGCTGGGAGCGACGCTGGGCGTGGCCTATGCCTGGGACCAGAAGGCGCTGGGCAGTGAAGACAACCTCTATATCTTCACCGATCTCGAAGTTGGCATTCCCCGGACGCCGATCACGCTGACCGGCCACCTCGGTTATACCGATGGGGCGCTGGCGCCCGATTATCTCGGCGGCTTCAACAACGACAAGACCGCGCTCGACTGGTCGATCGGGGCTTCGGCCACCGTGCTGGGCGGGCTGACGGTCGGGGTCAGCTATGTGGGCGTGGAAGGCAAGTCGATCAAGAATGCCACCAACGACGCCGTGGTAGGCACCTTGTCCTACAGCTTCTGATCGCAAAGTGGAACGAACAGGCGGCCCGTGCGTGATGCGCGGGCCGTTTTGCATTGCCGCGCGACGCGCGATCAGCGCAGATAGAAATCCACCGTGGTGACGACGCGGACTTTCTTGAACGGGGTGTCGGAGACCCCCCATCCGCCGCCGCTGTCGCCATCGCGCGCTTCGACCGAGAAATAGCCTTGCGTCGCCTGCTTGATGCCGCCAACGCTGGTGTCGCTGTCCTTGGCGAATTGCTGGGCGGAAGCGCGGGCGTCCCTGGTCGCTTCGGCCACCATCGCGGGCTTGATGTCGTTGAGCTTGGTGAACGTGTAGGCCATGCCCGATCCTTCCTCCAGCACCACGCCGCGGCGGACGAGATCGAACTGGCTGCGCACCGCCTTTTCCGCGCGGGCGATATCGTTGGTGCGCAAGGTCATGCGCTGGCGCACGGTGAACTGCTGCACCCCATCGGTGGTGGTGTTGGAAACGTTCACGCCCGTGGGCTGCAAAGCGTCATCGGGGAAGCCCAGTTCCTTGAAGAACGCGCGGATCTGGCCGGTGTCGCGGTCGACGCCCGCCTGTGCGGTGGCGAGATCGGGTGCGCTGGCCGAATAGGCGATGGTCCAGGTGGCCAGATCGGCCTTCACATCGCGTTCGGCCAGCCCGCGCACGGTGACGGAACGATCCGCTTCCCGCGCCCGGGTCAGCCCGTCGCCCAGCAAATAGCCGCCGAGAACGAGTCCGATGGCAAGGATGCCTGAACTGATGAGCCAGCGGCGGTTGACCGTATCGCGCCAGAACGGCGGCGCAGACTGCTGGTGGCCGATTGCGGCATCGGGCATTATAGAGCCTCCCCAGAACGAATGCCTTGGCTGGCACAAAGGTGCTGCCGGGGCCATGAACCCTGTTTGAACATAGATGAATGGAGCCGCTTCCGTTGCTGAAATATCTCCACACCATGATCCGCGTGACCGATCCCGAAGCGACGATCCGCTTTTTCGAACTGATCGGGCTGGAAGAAGTCGATCGGCATGAATCGCCGCAGGGCCGCTTCACGCTGATTTTCCTCGCCGCGCCGGGGCAGGCCGACAAGGCGCAGGTCGAACTGACGTACAACTGGCCGCCGGAAGATGGCAGTGCCCCGGAAGCCTATACGGGCGGGCGCAATTTCGGCCATCTCGCTTTTCAGGTCGATGATATCTACGCCACCTGCCAGCGGTTGCAGGATGCCGGGCACATCATCCATCGCCCGCCGCGCGACGGGCACATGGCCTTCGTGAAAAGCCCCGATGGCATTTCGGTCGAACTGCTGCAGGACGGCAAGCGGGAACCGCAGGAGCCGTGGGCAAGCATGGAAAACACCGGCACCTGGTGACGCGCCCGATACGAGGCGGGTGAAGGGCGGCGCGGCATCAAGGCCGGGCCGCCCGCCCTTTATCGGGCGTTCGCTTGCGGAGCGGGGGCGAACCGCAGCACGGCGTAGCCCAGCACTGCGGAAACCAGCGATCCGCCGAGAATGCCCAACTTGGCTTCTTCCACCAGCAACGGATAGTCGGGAAACGCGAGCGCGGCGATAAACAGGCTCATCGTGAAGCCGATCCCGCACAGGATCGCCACGCCCCAGATCTGGGCCCAGCTCGCCCCCGCCGGGCGGCGGGCGAAGCCGATCCGGTCCGCCACCCAGATGGCCACGAAAATGCCCATCTGCTTGCCGATCACGAGGCCGCAGGCGATGGCCAGCGGCAGCGGGGACAGCAGCCCCACCAGCCCGATCCCGGCAAGCGCCACCCCGGCATTGGCGAAACCGAACAGCGGCACGATCAGATAGGTGTTCCAACCCGACAGGGCATGTTCCAGCCGTTCGAGCAGCGCGGGTTTGGGGCCTGCCATCGGAATGGCCAGAGCGGCGACCACGCCCGCGATCGTGGCGTGCATCCCCGAATGGAGCACGCAATACCACATGGCGAGCGCGGCCAGCGCATAAGGCCCCGCATGGGAGACGCGCGCCCGGCCAAGCGCCAGCATCACTGCCAGCAGGCAGAGCGCGATGACCAGCCAGCCGAGCTTGAGACTGCCGGTGAAGAACACCGCGATAATCAGCACCGCGCCGATATCGTCGACGATCGCCACGGTCAGCAGGAACAGGCGCAGCGGGGCGGGCACGCGCGGCCCCACCAGTGCGAGCACGCCGAGAGCGAACGCGATATCGGTGGCGGCGGGAATGGCCCAGCCGTGAATCAGCACCGGATCTCCGCCGGCAAGGCCGGCATAGACCGCAGCCGGTATCGCCATCCCGGCGAAAGCAGCCAGAACCGGCAGGCGCCGCTGGCGCGCGTCGGCCAGTTGCCCGGCGACGATTTCCCGTTTCACTTCCAGCCCGACCACGAAAAAGAACACCGCCATCAGCGCGTCGTTGATCCACAGATGCAGCGTGCCCAGCTTGGCGATGGGCGTCCACGGCAAGGGCGCGTGGAACAGCGCGTGATAGCCATGCGCCAGCGGGGAATTGGCCAGCGCGATCGCCAGGGCCGCCACCAGAATCAGCAGGCTCCCGGCAAAAGCCTCATGCCCGGCGAGCACGCGCAACCGGTGCGGCACAAGCGAATGGGGGGAATGCGGGGCAGCCATTTTGTCTCCTTTTTGGAATAGGTTGCGCGTTGCAAGCCCATCCAGCCTCGTTTATTTCGGAATCACACGTCATCAGCCAAGGGGGGTAGTCGATGACGATTCTGGGGGGTTATTCCATCCTACAGGCCATGGCCTTTGTAGGATACGAGTTACTGCTGTTTGCCGGTGCGTTTTTTCTGATCGGCGCATTCGACGATATCCTTGTCGATATCCACTATCTTTGGGGGCGTTTGCGCGGGCGGCTGCGCACTGCCCGCATTCGCCGCGCCGAGTTCACGGGGCGGCCGCTGGCGGGCATTGCCGCGGTGATGATCCCTGCCTGGCGGGAAGCCGAAGTGATCGGCGCCACGGTGCACCACACGCTGTCTGCCTGGCCACAGCCGGAATTGCGGCTCTATGTCGGCTGCTACGGCAACGATCCGCAAACGGTGCAGGCGGTGATCGGCGCGGCGCGGGGCGATCCGCGCCTGCGGGTGGTTATCCATGATCGCGCCGGGCCCAGCAGCAAGGCCGATTGCCTCAACCGCATCTATCGCGCGCTGCGCGAAGACGAAGCGCGGATGGGGACGCCCGCCCGCATGATCCTGCTCCACGATGCGGAAGACATGGTCGATCCGGCGGCTCTCGCGCTGCTGGACCGGGCGATGGACGATTGCGACTTCGTGCAGATGCCGGTCCTGCCCGAACCGCAAGCGGGCTCGATCTGGATCGCGGGCCATTATTGCGACGAATTCGCCGAGGCGCATGGCAAGGCCATGGTGGTGCGTGGGGCGCTGGAGGCGGGCCTGCCCGCCGCCGGGGTCGGTTGCGCTTTCGCGCGTGGCGCGCTGGAACGGGTGGCGGGGCGCAACGGCGGCGCAAACAGCACGCCTTTCGCCAGCCAGAGCCTGACCGAAGATTACGAACTGGGCCTCAAGATCGCCGAAATCGGTGGCCGCTCGCGGTTCCTGCGCCTGCGTGGGGACGATGGCCGGCTGGTGGCGACGCGGGCCTGCTTTCCCGCCCATTTCGCGGAAGCGGTGCGGCAGAAGACCCGGTGGATTCACGGCATCGCCTTTCAGGGCTGGGACCGGATGGGCTGGGAAGGCGGGCTCAGCGAACGCTGGATGCGCCTGCGCGACCGGCGCGGGCCGCTGACCGCCCTGGTGCTGGCGGTGGCCTATCTCTGCATCATTCTTTCGGGTGTGCTGTGGTTGGGCAATGCCATGGGGCTGCTGGTCCTGCCGCAACCCGGCCCGGTGGTGCAACTGCTGCTGGGGCTCAACCTGATCGCGTTCTTCTGGCGGGTGTGCTGGCGCTGTGTTTTCTCCTGGCGTGAATATGGCGCGCTGGAAGGCGTGTTGGCAGTGCTGCGGATTCCGGTTTCCAATGCGATCGCGATCTTTGCCGGGCGGCGGGCGGTGTTTGCCTACTGGCGCACGCTCAAGGGGGAACCGCCGACGTGGGAAAAGACGGTGCATCGCCTGCATCCCTCGATGCTGCGCCGGAAGGAGGCCGCATCGTGACCGTGCGGGCCCCTTTGCGCGGCAGGCCGCTGCATATGTTGTTGCTGGTGGTTGCGGGCTGGGCGGTCCTGCGCGCGTTCACCTGGGCGCCGCCGGAATGGAGCACGGCGCCCGCCGGCGCGATGGAGATGCCCCCTGCCAGCCGTCTGGCGTGGGGCGGGGCTAAGCCGCCCGTGCGGGCGGCGGGATTCGCTCGCGGGCCGGTCACTCCGGCGGGATTTGGCGGTTGGGAAGGTCCGGGCGGGCCATCCGCATTCGATGCTGGCGAAAGCGCGGCGATGGCCCGCACGGCGGACCTGCGCGCCGCGCTGCGTCTGGCTTATGCGCTGCTGGATGATCCCGGTTACGGCGCACCACGCCCGGTCGCGTTTCCTGTGTACTATCCTGCACCGGCACCGGTGGGCATGGCTCAGGCGATACCTGCGATGCCTGCCTTGCCAGTTCCGGTGGCGGGTTATGGCGGCTGGAACGGGGCGCTTCCCCCGGGCCTGCCGCCTTTGGCCGCGCTCGGCGGGCAGAGTGCGCCCGATGCGCCCGCGCCGGTTCCGCTGTCTCCGGGGCTGGCGGAAGGCCGGGTGGATCGCTGGTCGGCCGATATGTGGATGCTGGCGCGCAAGGAGTCGGCCATTCCGCTTGCGTCGGGGCGGCCGGTCTATGGCGGCAGCCAGGCGGGCGCGGTGCTGCGCTATCGGATTGCCCCGTCGAGCGGCCACCGCCCGCTGGCCTATCTGCGGGCGAGCGCGGCGCTGGGCGCGGTTCGCGAAAGCGAGATCGCGCTTGGCGTGGGAGCGCGGCCCGTTCCCGCGATCCCGATCACTCTTGCCGCCGAAGCGCGGGGCTTTCGCAGCGCCAGTGGCCGCAAGAGTTTCCGCCCGGCGGCGCTGGCCTATACCGAACTGCCGCCGTTCGCTCTGCCGCTCGGCTTTACCGGTGAAGCCTATGCTCAGGCGGGGTATGTTGGCGGGGCGTTCAAGACCGGCTTTGTCGACGGGCAGATACGGGGCGACCGGCCGCTGCTGGACATGGGCGATACCCGGCTGCGAATCGGGGGCGGAATATGGGGCGGGGCGCAGAAGGGGGCCTCCCGGCTCGATATTGGGCCCAGCGCCAGTGCCATGGTCGACATCTGGGGAACGCCTTCGCGCGTTTCGGTGGACTGGCGTTTTCGCCTGATGGGCGATGCGCAGCCCGAATCCGGCCCGGCGCTGACTATTTCAGCGGGTTTCTGATTGGAGACGCTTTCAACTGCCGCGGCGGTGGTTTAGGTCATTATCTGTCATGGATGTGTACCTCCCTATCGCCAATCTCTCGGTCAATGGGCTGGTGATTGTCGCATTGGGGGCGATCACCGGGATACTCTCCGGCCTGTTCGGCGTGGGGGGCGGATTCCTGACCACGCCGTTGCTGATTTTCTACGGGATTCCGCCCACGGTCGCGGCCGCTTCAGCCGCCAGCCAGGTGACCGGGGCCAGCGTATCGGGTGTGTTCGCCTATACCAAGCGGGGCGGGGTCGATTATCACATGGGCCTCGTCATGGTGGCGGGCGGGGTGCTCGGTTCCGGGCTCGGTGGCCTGCTGTTCCGTTTCCTCGAATCCATCGGCCAGATCGATACGGTCATCAACATCCTCTATGTCGTGCTGCTGGGCACGATCGGCGGGCTGATGGGGCATGAAAGCTATCAGGCAATCCGGGCGACGCGCGGCGGGGCGGCGCCCCAGCCACGCAAGCGGCGGCACCATCCGATTGTGGCCAGCCTGCCTCTGCGCTGGCGCTTCTATCGTTCGGGCCTGTACATTTCCCCACTGGCGCCGCTGCTGATCGGTATCGGCGTCGGCATCCTGACGATGCTGATGGGGGTTGGCGGCGGGTTCATCCTCGTTCCCGCGATGCTGTATATCCTGGGGATGAGCGCGAATGTCGTGGTCGGCACATCGCTGTTCCAGATCCTGTTCGTGACCATGGCATCGACGATGATGCATTCGCTGACGACCAAGGCGGTGGATATCGTGCTGGCCGGGCTGCTACTGCTTGGCTCGGTCACCGGGGCGCAGATCGGCACCCAGTTGGCGGGCAAGGTCCAGCCGCAGAAACTGCGGTTTATTCTGGCGGTGATCGTGCTGGCGATGGCGCTGCGCATGGCGTTCGGGCTCGGTTTCCGGCCGAGCGAAATCTACTCGGTAATGCCGCTGTGAAGGCGCTGTTCGCCCTGATCGCCTTGCTTCTGCTGGGCGGGGCGAGGGACCCGATTCTCGTGCCCGAAGTGTCGCAGCACGAGATTCAGGTGCGGCAGGGCTTCACCGGGACGGAACTGCTGCTGTTCGGCGCGATTCTCGATCCCACGGGCACGCGCGCCGGGCGCGATTACGATATCGTGGTGGTGCTGAAAGGGCCGACACAGGCGGTGCGCCTGCGCGAAAAGCAGAAAATCGCCGGAATCTGGATCAATGCCGACAGCACTGCCTTGCGCTCCGCCCCGTCGTTCTTCGCCGTGGCATCTTCGCGCCCGATCGGTCAGATCGTCGATGATCGCACGGCCGCGATTTACGAACTGGGGCTGGACTGGCTGCAACTGTCGCCCATCGGCGCGATCGATCCCGCTGAACAGGCGCGTTTTTCGGCTGGTCTGGTCGATCTGCGGCGGCGCGAAGGGCTCTACAGCGAAGATCCGAATGGCGTGACGATCAGCGAACAGGTGCTGTATCAGGCGCGTATTTCGCTGCCGTCCAGCGTGCAGACCGGCACCTATACGGCGGAAACTTTCGCCATCACCAAGGGGCGGGTGATCGCTTCCGCCACCGCGCGGGTGGAAGTGCGCAAGATCGGCTTCGAACGTTTCGTTGCCGTGTTCGCCGATCAGAATTCGCTGCTTTATGGCTTGCTGGTGGTGTCGGTGTCGGTCGGCATGGGCTGGCTGGCGGGGCGCCTGTTCGCGCTGATCTGATCCGTTGCCCGCGCTCACGCGGGGAAAACGCGCATTGACGCGATCTTAACCAGCGCCCGGTAGGGCGGTGTCCTCGAAAAAAGGGGGCATTCGGGCAAACGATGGATGAGATCGGCAACAGCCAGCGGGCATGGGCACAGCAATCGGAACCTGAGAGTGCAACGGTGATCGCACCGCGCGAACCCGTGGCGGCGCAACCTGCCGCTTCCAGCCCGGCCAGCGCGAACGCGGCGCAGCCCATCGGTGTGGTGCTGGAAATCGCCGGATCGTCTTCGCACATCGCGCTTGACAGCGATCGGTTGCAGGCATGCGCCACCGATC
Organism: Caenibius sp. WL; assembly: GCF_019803445.1. Taxonomy (NCBI): domain Bacteria; kingdom Pseudomonadati; phylum Pseudomonadota; class Alphaproteobacteria; order Sphingomonadales; family Erythrobacteraceae; genus Caenibius; species Caenibius sp. WL. The sequence goes on along the minus strand of NZ_CP081844.1, from coordinate 3,224,759 downwards.
TCGATCCGTCCATTGCCCTTGCCGGGCAGGTGGGCAGCCAGATCAAGATCAGGGCGGGCGATGGCTGGCTGGTGGCCAACGTGCGCACCCAGAAGCGCGACGGGCGCAATCCCGATGGGATCATTGCCGGGATCGACTTTCTTGGCGAAGGGGCGGAGGATCGCGTCAGCGGGCGGCTTCACACATTCCGCCGCGGGGTGACGCGCTATCCCATTCCCGGCGCGCTGGTCTATCCCGCCACGCATGAGGATCTGCGGCAGGTCTATGCCAGCGACCACAGTTCCACGGTGCAGATCGGCACCGTCTTCCCGACCGACGATATTCGCGCGGGGGTGCAGATCGATGCCATGCTGGGCAAGCATTTCGCGCTGCTGGGTTCCACCGGCACGGGTAAATCCACCGCCGCTGCGCTGCTCCTGCACCGTATTTGCAACGCCGCCCCCAACGGCCATATCCTGATGATCGACCCGCACGGCGAATATGCCAGCGCTTTCGGCGCCAACGGGATATTGCTCAATGTCGGCAATCTGCAACTGCCCTACTGGTTGATGAATTTCGAGGAACATTGCGAAGTGTTCCTGACTTCCACCGGCCATGACCGGCAGGAAGATGCCGATATCCTCGCCCGATGCCTGTTGCAGGCGCGCACGAAGCATCGCAAGGCGGATCAGCCGGGCAAGATCACGGTCGATACGCCGGTGCCCTATCTGCTGTCGGACCTGACCGGCATTCTGCAACTGGAAATGGGCAAGCTCGACAAGGCGACGTCCAGCGCCCCCTATCAGCGGATCAAGGGCAAGATCGATGAGATCAGGGGCGATCCGCGCTATCAGTTCATGTTTTCGGGCATGCTGGTGAGCGACACCATGGCCGATTTCATCGGGCGCATTTTCCGTATGCCCGCCGATGGCAAGCCGATCGCGATCATCGATGTTTCCGGGGTCCCCTCCGAAGTGACCGCGACCGTGGTCGCGGTGCTCAGCCGGCTAGTGTTCGATTTTGCGATCTGGAGCCGCGAGGAACGAACCCGGCCGATCCTGCTGGTCTGCGAAGAAGCGCACCGGTACGTGCCCAACGAACGGAACGCCGATGGGTCTTCTGTGGGGCGCATCCTGTCCCGCATCGCCAAGGAAGGGCGCAAGTACGGCGTATCGCTGGGGCTGATCACGCAGCGCCCCTCCGATCTTGCCGAAGGCGTCCTGTCGCAATGCGGCACGATCATCGCCATGCGTCTGAACAATGACCGCGACCAGCAATTCGTCAAAGCGGCGATGCCCGAAGGCGCGCGCGGGTTCCTCGATGTGATACCGGCGCTGCGCAACCGCGAATGTATCATTTGCGGGGAGGGGGTTTCCGTTCCGGTGCGTGTCAGTTTCGACGATCTGGAAGAAAGCCTGCGCCCGGCGTCGGCCGATCCTTCGTTCGTCAGCCTGTGGGCCGAAACGGGCGATGACGATGCGGCTGCCGTGCAGCGCACGGTGGCCCGCTGGCGCGCGCAGGGGCGCTGACCGGCCAGGGAAATGCGCCGCACGATCGCCGCATCGGCTTTCGTGAAGCTGTCAATTTGTTGAGGCAGGCAACTATTTGTTGCCCCGCCCGCTTCACCTTTGCCCGATCACGGATTAGAAGCGCGCGAAAGACAAGCATAGCCGAGAGGACCCCATTCCATGAAAACCAAGGCATACGGCAATCAGGCCGCCGACCAGACTCTTGCCCCGATGGCGATCGAGCGCCGGGCGCCGGGGCCGCGCGATGTGGTGGTGGATATCCTCTTTTCCGGCGTCTGCCATTCCGACGTGCACACCGCATGGAACGAATGGGGGACGACGCGCTACCCTTGCGTTCCGGGGCATGAAATCGTCGGCAAAGTGGTGGAAACAGGGTCCGCCGTCTCGCGCTTCAAAGTGGGCGATACGGTCGGTGTCGGCTGCATGGTCGACAGTTGCCGCACCTGCCCCTCGTGCGAAGATGGGGACGAGCAATATTGCACCGGTTCCGGCTTCGTCGGCACGTACAATGCGTATGACAAGCATTCGGGCGGCCATACTTTCGGCGGCTATTCCGATGCCATCGTGGTGGACGAGGATTTCGTTCTCGCCGTTGGCCATGACGAGAAGGATCTGGCGGGCGTCGCCCCGCTGCTCTGCGCCGGGATCACCACCTATTCGCCGTTGCGCCACTGGAAAGTGGGGCCGGGGCAGAAAGTCGGCGTGGTCGGCCTGGGCGGGCTCGGCCATATGGGCGTGAAGATCGCCGCGGCGCTGGGCGCGGAAGTGACGGTGTTCACCACCTCCCCCAACAAGCGTGACGATGCCGTGCGTCTGGGCGCCAGCCATGTCGTAAATTCGCGCGATGCGGAACAGATGGCGGCACAGGCCGGGACGTTCGATTTCATTCTCAACACCGTGGCCGCGCCGCACGATCTCGATCCGTTCATCACCGCTCTGAAGCGTGACGGAACGATGGTGCTGGTCGGTGTTCCGCCCGAAGCGCACAAGTCGCCTTCGGTCGGCAATCTGGTGTTCGGGCGCAAGGCGATTGCCGGCTCTCTGATCGGCGGGATCGCCGAAACGCAGGAAATGCTGGATTTCTGCCGCGATCACAATCTGACGGCGGATATCGAGCTGATCGACATGGCCGATATCAACCAGGCTTATCAGCGTATGGTGAAAGGCGACGTGAAGTACCGCTTCGTGATCGATATCGCCTCGCTCAACTGAGCAAGGCGGGATGCGCGGTGCTTCAGGTGCCGCGCGTGTCGCCGTAGAGATGGATATGCAGCCTGTCGCTCATGCGGAAGCCATGGCGCAGGCACAGATCGGACAGCCAGACCTGCCGTTCGCGCAAAATGGCGCTGGCGGTCCCTTCGGGCATCAGGAACACCCGCTCCCCCGGAATGGCGTGGCGTTGCTGCAAGGCCAGCACTTCGGCCACATCATCGGGCGTGGCGATCACGAATTTGAAGAACGCGCGCGGATTCCGCGCCCAATCGGCCAGCCGTTCGGGGATCAGCGCCAGTTCGGCCGGGTTGCCGCTGTGCGCCAGCTTGGGGCTGACGTTGTACTGCTGCACCAGCGGATCGAGAGTCGCGGCAGGCGCGGCGGTGCCGTTGGTTTCGATTTCCACATGCATCGGCGGCAGATGCGCCAGCATCCGGGCGAGGGCCGGGGCCTGTAACAGCGGTTCCCCCCCTGTGATGACCAGCCGATCCTGCCCCAGCGCGGCGATCCGGCTGGCGGCTTCCTCCTCGCTCATCGTCACCTGATTGGCGGCGCGGTCGAACGCCACATCATCGCGATGCGGGCGGTTGTCCCCGGCGAAACGCCACGTATAGGCAGTGTCGCACCACTGGCACGCCAGATTGCAGCGCGACAGGCGGATGAACGTGCTCGGCCGCCCCTGCGAGGGGCCTTCGCCCTGGAGCGAGGCGAAGATTTCCGGCTCGCCCGGCGTGGTGGTGGCGAGGATCAGCGGCATTTCAATTCAGTTTCTCGTGCAGCTCTGGATTGCTTCGCTTCGCTCGCAATGACGGCAGGGATCTCGTCATTGCGAGCCCGGCACAAGCCGGGCGTGGCAATCCAGGGCCGGATCATGCGATGCTCACCCCAGCCGTGCCAGCGCCGCCGCCAGCCGTTCGGCTTCGGCGGCGTGATGGGCATGGTCGGCCCGGGCCTTTTCCACCGCTTCGGGCTTGGCCTTTTCGACGAAGGACGGGTTTTCCAATCGCTTGGCCAGCGAATCGCGTTCCTTCTCCGATGCGGCCTGCGCCTTTTCCAGCCGCGCCTTTTCGGCGGCGATGTCGATCACCCCTTCCAGCGGGATCACGAACACATCCGCGCCCATGCCGATCTGCATCGCCGCGCCCGGTGGGGCCGCTTCGAAACGGATCGCGGAAAGGCGGGCCAGCCGCTCGATGGCCGCCGGATTGCGGGCGATCGCGGTTTTCGCCGTCTCGCCCGGCGTTTCGAGATAAGCGTCGAGCTTCGCGCCCGGCGCAATGCCCAGTTCGTTCTTCGCCGTGCGCAGATTGGAAGTCAGCGCGATCAGCCATTCGACTTCCGCCTTGGCGGCGGCATCGATGGTGGCGCGCGGGTCCGGCCACTTGGCGAGGATCAGTTCGTAGGCGCGCTCACCCTGCGCGTGCCATAGCTCTTCGGTGATGAAGGGCATGAACGGGTGGAGCATGACGAGAATCTGGTCGAGCACCCAGCCGGCGACAGCTTTGGTTTCCGCGTCGAAATTGCCTTTGATAAGTTCGATGTACCAATCGCAGAACGTGTCCCACACGAAGTGATAAATCGTGTTGGCCGCCGCATCGAAGCGCAAGTCCGCCATCGCGGTGTCGAGCGCGGCCAGCGTGCCCGCCACTTCGCCGATGATCCACCGGTTGACCGCCAGCGTGGCGGCGGGCGCGGCCAGCGTGTCGCTGCCGGTGATGCCGTTGGCTTGGCAGAAACGGGTGGCGTTCCACAGCTTGGTGGCGAAGTTGCGGTAGCCTTCGACGCGCTTCTCATCCATTTTGACATCGCGGCCCTGGCTTTCCATCGCCGCCATGAAGAAACGCAGCGCATCCGCGCCGTACTGGTCGATCAGGCCCAGCGGATCGACCACGTTGCCCTTGGACTTGGACATTTTCTGCCCGTCCGCCGCGCGCACCAGCCCGTGAAGGTACAGCCGCCGCCACGGCACATCCTTCATGAAATGGATGCCCTGCATCGCCATGCGCGCATCCCAGAAGAACAGGATATCGAAGCCGGACACCAGAAGGTCGTTGGGATAGTGCTTTTGCAGAAGGTCCGTCCGGTCCGGCCAGCCGAGCGTGGCGAAAGGCCACAGCGCGCTGGAGAACCAGGTGTCGAGCACATCCTCGTCGCGGGTTAGCGCCTTGTTGCCCGCCAGAGTCTGCGCCTCGTCCTCGGTTTCCGCGACATAGACCGTGCCATCCGCGTCGTACCACGCCGGAATCCGGTGGCCCCACCAGAGCTGGCGGGAGACGCACCACGGCTGGATGTTTTCCATCCAGTTGAAATAAGTCTTTTCCCAGGTCTTGGGCACGATCTCGATCGCGCCGGAACGGACCGCTTCCATCGCGGGCGCGGCCAGCGTCGCGGCATCGACATACCATTGATCGGTCAGCCAGGGTTCGATCACCACGCCGCCGCGATCCCCGAACGGGGTCTGGATCGTGCGCGGTTCGGCGTTGTGTTCCTGTTCCTCACCGTCCTTGTTTTTGGTGACGTGCGGGATCAGGAAACCCTGTTCCTTCATCCGCTGGACCACAAGCGCACGCGCATCGAAGCGGTCCAACCCGAGGAATTCGTCAGGGATCAGCCCATCCGCCGTCTGCACTACGCGGGCTTCGGCATCGAGCATGTTGAGCATATCGGCCGGCTTGATTCCGGCGCGCTTGCCCACTTCGAAATCGTTGAAATCGTGCCCTGGCGTGATTTTCACCGCGCCGCTGCCCAGTTCCGGATCGGCGTGCTCATCCGCCACCACTTTGAAGCGGCGGCCGGTAATCGGCTGGAGAATGTCCTTGCCGATGACCGAACGGTAACGCGCATCGTCGGCATTCACCGCCACGGCCATATCGGCCAGCATGGTTTCGGGCCGGGTGGTGGCGACGACGATATGATCGCGGCCATCATCCAGCGTGACACCGTCGGCCAGCGGGTACTTGAAGTGCCAGAACCCGCCCTGAACCTCGCGGGTTTCGACTTCGAGATCGGAAATCGCCGTCTTCAGCTTGGGGTCCCAGTTCACCAGCCGCTTGTCGCGGTAGATCAGGCCTTCGTTATAAAGGTCCACGAAAACCTTGAGCACCGCGCGGGTGAAATGTTCGTCCATGGTGAACTGTTCGCGGCTCCAGTCCATCGAACAGCCGAGGCGGCGGAGCTGGCGGGTGATCTGGCCGCCGCTTTCCGCTTTCCATTCCCACACCTTGTCGACGAATTCCTCGCGCGTGTAGTTGGTGCGCTTGTCCTGCCGCGCTTCCAACTGGCGTTCAACCACCATTTGCGTGGCGATCCCGGCATGGTCGGTGCCGACCACCCACAGCGCATCCTTACCGCGCAAACGCTCGTACCGGATCATTATGTCCTGCAGAGTGTTATCCAATGCGTGGCCGATATGGAGCGAGCCGGTGACATTGGGTGGCGGATTGACAATGGTGAACGGGGTGGCGTCCGGCCGTTCGGGGCGGAACAGGCCGTTGCCTTCCCAGTGGGAATACCATTTCGCCTCGATGGAGGCGGGGTCGAAAGTCTTGTCGAGTTCGGTGCTCATGCTGGTTCGGCCTTTGCCAGCCAGACCCTTGCAGCGCAACCATTGCCGCGCCTGTGCCTTGCCGGGGACACAATTTGAAAGCATACCGCCCCGCAATGCGTGATTGGGCCAGCTATACACTCGATAATACGGGCGATGACACCGGCGGCGAGACGGGTTCGGGCGGCGCGACGCTCGTCCTGACGGGGCGCCTCGTCATTTCCGCTGTCGGGCCGCTCGACCGGGACTTGCGCACGCTCGACGATACCATCGCGAAAGTGGACCTGTCGCAGGTCGAAGAGATCGATACCGTCGGCGCGTGGATCGTGTGGCGCGTCGCGAACGATCACAACGCGCAGGTCGTCGGGGCGAGCGAGGGCGCGCAGCGCCTGATCGATGCGGTCGGTTCCAGCGCCAGCACGGCCGAAATCCTGCCGCCGCGCGTGCCGCTGGTCGAACGCGTGCCGGAAGCGGTGGGGCAACTGGTCACCGGCTGGGGCCGGGGCACGGTGGAAATCATCGGATTTCTCGGCGCGATTCTCGTGTCGTGGTGGGGCATGGTGCGCCATCCTTCGCGCTTCCCGATGAAAGCGCTGGTGCGGCAGATCGAACTGGTCGGCGTCAACTCGCTGGGCATCATCGCCTTGATGAGCTTCCTGATCGGCATCGTCATCGCGCAGCAAGGCGCGGTGCAGCTTCGCCAGTTCGGGGCCGAAGTCTATACGATCAATCTCACCGGCCGTTTGACCTTGCGCGAACTGGGCGTGCTGATGACGGCGATCATGGTGGCGGGCCGTTCGGGCTCCGCATTCGCCGCGCAACTGGGCACGATGAAGCTGACCGAGGAAGTGGACGCGATGCGCACGATCGGCGTTTCGCCGATCGATGCGCTGGTGCTGCCGCGTATTCTGGCAGTGGTGCTGATGATGCCGCTGCTCGGATTCTTCTCGGCGGTGGTGGCCATTGTTGGCGGCGCGTTCCTTGCCGATGTCGCGCTCGATATCCCGTTTTTCACGTTCCTCACCCGTATTCAGGAAGTGGTGCCGCTGCACGATGTCTGGGTCGGGCTGGTCAAGGCCCCGGTGTTCGGCCTGATCGTCGGGCTGGCGGGATGCTATCAGGGGATGCAGGTCAAATCGAATGCCGAGGAAGTGGGTCTGCGCACGACCATGGCGGTGGTCCAGGCGATTTTCATGGTGATCGTGCTCGATGCGTTCTTCGCGGTGTTCTTCACCGAAGTGGGTTGGGATTGAGCCATGGCGATCCGCATCCCCAGAAACACCAACGTCAAGCATGACCTCGACGATGAACGCTATGAAGGCGAATATGCGATTGTCGTGGAGGACATCACCAACCGCTTCGGCGAACAGGTGGTGCATGAAGGCTTGTCGCTCAAAGTCCGCAAAGGCGAGATTCTGGGCGTTGTCGGCGGGTCGGGCACCGGTAAGTCGGTGCTGATGCGCTCCATCATCGGCCTGCAGATACCCGCCGAAGGGCATATTGAAGTGCTCGGCCGTTCGATCACCGAAACCGATCCGGATGACGAGATCGGCGTCCATTCGCGCTGGGGTGTGCTGTTTCAGGGCGGTGCGCTGTTTTCCACGCTGACAGTGGCGGAAAACGTGGAAGTACCGATGCGCGAATTCTACCCCGAACTGGGGGACGAATTGCGGCATGAAATCGCTCGCTACAAAGTGCGGCTTTCCGGCCTGCCCGAGGAAGCGACCAGCAAGTATCCGTCCGAACTGTCGGGCGGGATGAAGAAACGCGCCGGGCTCGCCCGGGCGCTGGCGCTCGATCCCGAACTCCTGTTTCTCGATGAGCCCACCGCCGGCCTCGATCCGATCGGCGCGGCCGGTTTTGACCACCTGACCCGCGAATTGACCGATACGCTGGGGCTGACGGTCTTCCTCATCACGCACGATCTCGATACGCTGTATGAAATCTGCGATCGTGTCGCCGTGCTGGCGGACGGTAAAGTGATTGCCGTGGGGACAATCCCCGAACTGCTGGCAATGGATCATCCCTGGATACAGGAATACTTCAATGGGCCGCGCGGACGCGCCGCCAAGGACAGTCGCGAACGTGCCAGAAGCATGGACAAGCGGCTGGACGAAAAGGCATAGGACACGCCAATGGAAACACGGGCAAATCACGTCTGGGTCGGTGCTGTCACGCTGGTGCTGATGGCCGCGCTGGCCGCTTTCATCATCTGGATCGCGCGGCTCAACGCCGGTGAGCAGAACGAATATGACATCTTCTTCAAACAGGCGGTGGACGGGCTGGCCAAGGGCTCGGAAGTGACCTTTTCCGGCGTTCCGGCGGGGCAAGTGAAAACGATCGAACTGTGGCCCAAGGACCCGCAGTTCGTGCGCGTGCGCGTGGCGCTGAACAACAACGTGCCGATCCTGCAAGGGACCACGGCGACGGTGCAGGGCAGTTTTACCGGCGTATCCAAAGTCCAGCTCGAAGGCGCGGTGCGCGGTGCACCCGAGATCGAGGAACCGGGCCCCGAAGGCGTGCCGGTGATTCCGACCAAGCCCGGCGGGCTGGGCGAGATCCTGGCCAACGCGCCGCTGCTGCTCGAACGTCTGGCGACTTTGACGGAACGGCTCACGCTGATGCTGTCGGATGACAATCAGAAATCGATCACCGGCATTCTTGCCAACACCAACCGGATGACCAGCAGCCTGGCCGATGCCTCGCCGCAGATCCAGCGGGTGCTGGCCGAAATGCAGGCGACGCTGCGCCAGGCCAATCACAGCCTCGCCGCCTTTGAAAAGGTCATGGGCTCGACCGACAAGGTCCTCAATCAGGAGGGCAATTCGGTGGCCAAGCAGATGCGCGAGACCATGGCTTCGGTGCAGAAGACCTCCGACGAACTGCAGGCCCTGTTGCACGATACGCGGCCTGCGGCGCAGCAATTGTCGCAGAGCACCCTGCCTGCGGCGGAAGCAACCCTGCGCGATCTGCGGACAACCAGCCGCGCCTTGCGCAACATGACCGAAAGCATCGAAAGCGGCGGGGCCGGGTCGGTGCTGAAAGGGCAGCAATTGCCCGACTACAAGCCATGATCGGGGAACAGGCGATGACAAGGAACAACCCTGTGCGGGCCATTGCGGCATTCGGGCGCGGCTTTTCGGCCAGAAGGGGCGCATTGGCCGCGCTGGCCGGGGCATTCGCCCTGTCGGGCTGTCTCAGCCTTGGCGGCAAAGTGCCGGACCAGTTGCTGACGCTGACCCCGGCCGCTTCGGCGAGCGCGGGATCGGCCACCAGCGGCAATTTCCGGAATGCGATTGCCGTGCTCAACCCCGGCGTGCCGCGCGAACTCGATGTCCAGCGCATTCCGGTACAGGTCGATGATACGCAGATCGCCTATCTCAAGGATGCGACCTGGGTGGAAAAGCCCGCGCGCCTGTTTCGCGAAGTGCTTTCCGAAACTCTGCGCGCCCGGACCAACAGGCTGGTGATCGGCGGGGCGGACGAACAGTATGCCGCCGCGACCAAGCTCACCGGGCAGTTGATGGCGATGGGCTACGATGCGCGCCAGCAGGCGGTTGTCGTGCGCTATGAGGCAGTGCTGGCCGATCCGGGCGGCAATGTCCGCACGCGCCGGTTCGAAAGCATGGTCCCGGGCATCGCTCCGCGCGCGGATCAGGTCGGCCCTGCATTGAATCAGGCGGCCAACGATGTCGCGGCGCAAGTCGTCGCCTGGGTCGGCCAATAAGCTGCGAACGAAGGGCGCTCCTGCACTTTCGCAAGAGCGCTCCGGTCATTATGACGCCGCAAATCCCGCATGATAGGAGACCTTTCCGGAAGGCACGGCCTCCTGAAAGGCCAGGCGCATGAAATATTCGGCCGGGGCATCCTCATAGCGCAAGGCAGGATCGTTTTCGAAGCCGAAGCGCCGATAGAAAGCCGGATCGCCGAGCAGGACGCATCCCGCAGCCCCAGTCTGCCGCAAGTGCGCCAGTCCCTCGCGGATGAGAACGCTGCCGATCCCATGACCTTGCAGGTCCGGCGTCACGGAAACGGGGCCGAGGCCAAACCAGCCGAGATCCTGTCCGTCGATCGTGACCGGGGAGAACGCAATATGGCCTGCGATGTCGCCGCCGACGGTGGCGACCAGTGAAAGCGTCAGCGCGCCCGCTTCGCGCAGCGCTTCGACAATCGCCGCTTCGGTGCCGCTGGCATGGCTGCTGAGCTTGAAAGCGGCCTCCGTCACCCGGCGGATTGCCTGTGCGTCTTCGGCACGTTCAGCCCGGATTTCGATATGCATACGCTGTTTTCCTTGGTGCTTGTGAGGTTGAGCGGCGGCTTGATCCGCTAGCTTTCGATCGCGGCGATGATGGTGGCCAGCCATTGCCGCGCTTGGCGGGAACGGCCGATATCGCAGATGAATTCCTGACCCCGGCTGGCGGAGATCAGTTCGCCCGGGCGGGGCCAGCGTTCCGGCCGTGCGTGATAGGTCAGGCCCCGGCGGCGCAGCCATGCGGGCACCGCCCAATGGCGCAAGGGGCCGCCCGCGCGTGTCAGGCGCAGGGCGGCGGAGGCTGATCGGGTCATCGTTCCCGGCCCGTGATACAGCACGTTATGGCGGCCCCAATCGCCCAGATCGTGCGGATGGGGGCGGGGCGGTTCCTTCCATTGGCTGGCCTGTCGCACGATATCGGGGGGGCCGTGGCAGGCGACCCGCATATGGCCGTAGATGCGGTGATGGCGTTCCCCGGTGTGCGGATCGGCGAACAAGCCGAAGAACAGGAACACATCGCCGATGCCCACCCCGTTGCGGGCCAGATGACTTTGCGCCGCGCCCGCTTGCCCGAACCAGCAGTGGGCACCGGAAAACATCGGATCGTCATGGCACAGGTCCTGCGCGCCGATCCGGCCCCGCGTGGCCTGTTCGACCAGGACGCCGAGACCGCGACTGGTATAAGTGGTGCGGGAACGGTCCTGCGCCGGGATCGGCAGCGAAACCGGCACGCCATCGACAATCGGTGACGGGCATCCGCCCGCGGTGCTGTCGAAACCCTTGCGGCTGAAGACAATCCGCATGGTGGTGGGCCCTGTGCGCCTAGCGGCTGTCCGCCCGGGCCAGCGTGGCAAAGCGCAGGGCGTTCGCGAACTCGGCGGCGCGCCGGTCGCGGCGTTCCCTGGCCAGATCGTCTTCCCCCCACAGCTCGATCTGCCAGTCTTCTTCGAGATTGGCGGCCGCCCATAGCGTTTGCGCGTCCGCCCCATCTTCCAGCGCGGCCAGCGCGACCGTCAGCGAGGCGGCCAGCGATGCCAGCGTGTTGAGCGCGGCCAGCGTGAAATCGTCGAGACCGGCCAGATAAACCCGCAACGTTTCAAGCGTGGCAGGCGGCTGCGGGCGATGCATGATCCCGCTGACCCGCTGGAAATGGATGCCGTGGTGCGCTTCGGCGGCCTGCACCAGCGGCTCCCACACCTCTTGCTGGCGTTTGAACAGCGCCTCTTCGGGATCGGCGCGGTAACACAGCGTGTCGGTTTCGGCGAAGCGGAGCAGGTTCGCGATGGCGGCGTCCCGGTCGGCGCGAACCAAGTCGATGGCATAGTCGGCCAGATCGCGGAAGACGAACCCGGCCGGGTCGATTTCCTCGCCCTGCGCCGCCCATTCGTCGGCCAGCGCATTGGCGAGCGTTTGCCCGGGCACGACCTGCTGCGCGCCCATGGCAGTCTTGATCCCGCGCCCGTCGAGCAGGACCTGCCAGCCGGTATCGGCGGGGGCGGGGGCGGCGGTCTTGTAGAAGCGTTTCATGCCGTCTCGTGCGTCATTCGTCGATAGTGCGCCAGTGGCGGGCGAGGATTTGCGGGATTACGAAAATCTCGATCAGCCCCACAATCAGCAGGGGCCAGGCGGCGACCGGAGGAACGGGCAGGACGCCATTCAGGCCCAGCAGCGCGGCGATCACCATCATCAGGCCGCCCAGCCGCATGGCCTGCATCGCGAAGAAGCGGGCGCGGGCGGGATCGCCGTTCATGCGAGCAGGTCCTGCAATTCGTCAGGCGTCTGGGCCACGGCGTCGGCGCCTGCGGCAAACAGTTCGTCCGCTTCGTGATAGCCCCAGGCCACGCCGATGGCGCGAACCCCGGCGGCCACCGCCATGGCAATGTCATAGGTGGTGTCGCCGATCATCACGCTGTCGCCCGGCAGGGCGCAGGCTTCGGCCAGCGCGGCATCCAGCATGGCCGGATGTGGCTTGGACGGGTGGCGATCCGCCGTCTGCAAAGTCACGAAGTGATCGGACAGCCCGTGGACGGCCAGCACATTGCGCAATCCCCGGTCCGATTTCCCGGTGGCCACGCCAAGGTGCCAGCCGGACGTGGCGAGGTGATCGAGCAGCGGGGCAATGCCGGGAAACAGCGGTTCGGACAATTGCCCCCGTTCGCGCATCGTGCGGAACGCCAGCTTGTAGCTGTCGCAAGCCGCATGCAGCAGCGATGCATCGGCTTCCGGCACCAGTCTGCGCATGGCGACCGGGAGGCTGAGGCCGACAATGCGCCGGATCGCGTGACGTTCGGGCGCGGGTAGGCCGTGTTCGGCAAATGCCGCTTCCATCGCCGCGCAGATATCCGCTTGGCCATCCACCAGCGTGCCATCGCAATCGAACACGGCAAGGCGGATCGGGGCGGTGCTCATGCCGCGTCTCCGATCTGATCGATCAACGTTTCGAGCAGGGCTCGGTCATCGTAGCGGAAGGCGGGATTGGGGTGCATCAGCGCTTCTTGGGACCGCCGGTCGGGCGTTTGCCGGTGGGCCGTCCGGTTGCACGGCCGCCGCTGGCGGGGCGTGCCTTGCCTCCGGCCGGTGCCTTGCCGGCGCTACGCGACTTGGCCCCGCGTGTGGACGAGGGCTGGGCGGAATCGGCCCGCCGGCGCCGTTCGCCGCGCCGTTCCTTGCGGTATTGCTTGGCGTGGGCCTTGGCGGCGGCTTTCTTCGTGTCGCGCGTGCGCGGGGCGGTGTCTTCCAGCACGCCGAAACCCGCACCGGCATCGCTCAGCCCTTCGTCGAATCCGAGCTGGTTCATGCTGGCGGCGAAATGTTCGGGCAGGTCCGCTGTCACGTCCAGCGGGGCGCCGTCCGGATGTTCGATAATCAGCCGCCGGGCGTGGAGATGCATCTTGCGGCTGATGCTGCCGGTAAGGAACGCATCCTGCCCGCCATATTTGCCATCGCCCACGATCGGGTGGCCGATGGCGGCCAGATGCACGCGCAACTGGTGGGTGCGCCCGGTCAGCGGTTGCAGTTCGACCCATGCGGCGCGGTTGCCCGCGCGATCGACCACGCGATAGCGGGTCTTGGCGGCTTGGCCATTTTCGGTGTCGACGTGCATCTTCTCGCCACCGGTGCCGGGCTGCTTGGCAATCGGTGCCTCGATCATCCCTTCGGCGATTTCGGGCACGCCGACCACCAGCGCCCAATAGATCTTCTTCGCCGAACGGCCGGAAAAGCGCTTGGAAAAGAAGGCCGCGCTGCCCGGCGTGCGGGCGACAAGAAGAACGCCCGAGGTATCCTTGTCGAGCCGATGGACAAGGCGCGGGCGCGGACCATCGGGGGCGAAAGCATCGAGCAGACCATCGACATGGCTGGTCGTCTTGGTGCCGCCCTGCGTGGCGAGGCCGGGCGGCTTGTTGAGAACGATGGCCGCCTTGTCCTGATGGATGACCATGGCATCGGCGGCGGCGAGTTCGTCCTCGGTCAGTTCGCGGCGGGTGGGCTGCGCCTTACCGGTGGGTGTGGTGCCACCCGGCGGAATGCGCAGCACTTGCCCGGCTTCCAGCCGGTCTTCCGGCTTGGTGCGCTTGCCATCGACGCGAATCTGCCCGGTGCGCGCCCAGCGCGACACGGTAGCGAAGCCGACTTGCGGCAAGTGCCGCTTGAACCAGCGGTCCAGCCGGATACCGTCATCGTCATGGCCGACAGTGAACTGGCGGACTTCGTCCGAAGGGGTAATCGGCTTCATCCCGCCACCCGCATCACGATCATGCCGATATACAGCGCGGTGAGCCCGGCAAAGAGCGAAACGGCGGCGTAAGTCAGCGCAAGAGCGGGTTGCCCGCGTTCGATCAGCAGCATCATTTCAAGGCTGAATGCGGAGAATGTGGTGAAGCCGCCCAGCAGCCCGACGCCGATCAGCAAGCGCCACACTTCGCCGCCGGTGCCGTGGCGGGCGAGAAACCCGGCGAGCAGGCCCATGGCCATGCTGCCCACCAGATTGACGCTGAGCGTGGCCCAGGGAAAGGCGGTGACGGTCTGCGGGCCGAGCCAGTGGGTCATCAGCCTGCCCGACTGGTAGCGTAGCAAGGATCCCGCACCGCCGCCGAGAGCGACATAGAGCGAGGCCAGAAGAGGGGATGGCGGTGTCATGGCGCTTGCCTTAGCCGCCGTTTGGCGCGGGGGGAAGCGGCTTGCTTGCCCCGTGAAGACACGGTCGGCGGAAGGCAGGCGCGGATAGCTGCGCGAATCTCTTGCCAATTTGCCGGGATTTGGTTAGGGGCACCCGCAATCGCGCCGGTCCTATCAGGGATTCGGCACCATATTCTCTTGATTTAGGGAGGCCTTACCCACGCTGTGGGCAGTCGCCCATTAGCTGTCGAGGTATCGAAAGTTTATGCAGATCATCGTTCGCGATAACAACGTCGACCAGGCTCTCCGCGCGCTCAAGAAGAAGCTGCAGCGGGAAGGTGTCTATCGCGAAATGAAGCTGCGCCGCCACTACGAAAAGCCCAGCGAGAAGCGCGCCCGCGAAAAAGCGGCTGCCGTGCGTCGCGCCCGCAAGCTCGAACGCAAGCGGATGGAGCGTGACGGCGCCAAGTAAGCTTGGCAAAAGCTTGATCGTCACTGCTTGATAAGCCAAGAGGGCGCGGATTCGTTTCCGCGCCCTTTTGCTTTCAGGTCTCAATCTGCCGGCTGGGTTGCCTTTGAAGGATTTTGTTCGATGACCGAGATCACCCGCGTTCCGATTCTGCCCATCAGGAAGGGCTCTCTGACCAAGCTGTGGGTCGGTGTGGCCGCCGTTGCGCTGGCTGGCGCCGGGCTCGCCTGGGCTTCGGTGCCGCACGGCGTCGAAATCGTGGAACTGGTCGCGGGCAAGGGCGAGAGCCCCAAGGCCGACGACGTGATTTTCGCCCGCTATGTCGGCAAGCTGCCCAACGGCACCGTGTTCGATGAAGGCAAGGACGTGCAACTGCCGATTCAGGGCGTGTTTCCGGCCGGGCAGCCCCTGCCGCTGGCGCAGATGGTTCCCGGCTTCCGCGAAGGCGCGCTGAAAATGAAGAAGGGCGGCAAGTACCGCCTCGAAATTCCGGCTGAAAAGGCATACGGCGCCACGCCGCCGCCGGGCGCGCCGATCCCGCCGAACACCGATCTGACGTTCGAGATCGAACTGGTCGATTTCATGTCGCAGGCGGATTTCGAAAGCCGCCTGGGGATGTTCCAGCAAATGATGCAGCAGGCCCAGGGCGGTCAGCCCGCACCGCAGCCCGCGCGTTAAACGCGTTTCCCTTCCGGGGGAGACGCTTGGATTTCAGTTGCAAAGGGGCGCTTATGTCCGTCGATAAAGCCACCGTGGCCAAGATCGCCTCGCTGGCCCGGATCAAGGTCAGCGATGCCGAGCTGGAGGCCATGGTGCCCGAGCTCAACCAGATTCTCGAATGGGTCGAGCAGCTGGGCGAAGTGGATGTGACCGGTATCGAACCGATGACCGCCGTCATTCCCAACACGCTGCGCCTGCGCGATGATGTGGTCGATGCCGATCCGCTGACTGGCGGCGGCAAGCGGGATGCGGTTCTGGCCAATGCTCCGGCGGCCGAACACGGCTTCTTCGGCGTGCCCAAGGTGATCGAATAATGACTGATGTGACTGAACTGGGCGTCGCCGCCATCCGCGATGGCGTGACCAAGGGCGATTTTTCCGCGCGTGAAGTGGCGGAAGCTTTCAACGCCAATGTCGCCGCGGCGGGCGAACTGAACGCCTTCATCGTAGCCACGCCGGAGAAGGCGCTGGAAGCCGCCGCCAAAGTCGATGCCGACCGCGCGGCGGGCAAGCCGCTGGGCCGGATGGCCGGCGTGCCGATCGGAATGAAGGATCTGTTCGCCACGCAGGGCGTGCAGACCACGGCGGCTTCGCATATCCTCGAAGGGTTCAACCCGGTCTATGAAAGCACCGTCTCGCAGAAGCTGTGGGATGCGGGCGCGGGGATGCTGGGCAAGCTCAATCTCGATCAGTTCGCGATGGGTTCGTCCAACGAAACCAGCTATTTCGGCAATGTGATCTCGCCCTGGCGGCGCAAGGACGGCGGCAACGCGCCGCTGGCCCCGGGCGGGTCATCGGGCGGCAGTTCGGCGGCGGTGGCCGCGCGCCTGTGCCCTGCCGCCACGGGCACGGATACCGGCGGTTCGATCCGCCAGCCCGCCGCGTTCACCGGAATTTCCGGGATCAAGCCGACCTATGGCCGGTGCAGCCGGTGGGGGATCGTCGCGTTCGCCAGTTCGCTCGATCAGGCGGGCCCGATGGCGCGCGACGTGCGCGATTGCGCGATCATGCTCGAAACCATGGCCGGGTTCGATCCCAAGGATTCGACCAGTCTCGATCTGCCGGTGCCGCAGTGGGAGGCCGGGCTTTCCGCCGATATGAAAGGCAAGAAGGTCGGCATCCCGCGTGAATACCGCATGGACGGGATGGACGCCGAAGTGGTGGCGAGCTGGGAACAGGGCATTGCCTGGCTGAAGGATGCGGGGGCGGAAATCGTTGATATCTCGCTGCCGCACACCCGGTATGCGCTGCCGACCTATTACATCATCGCTCCGGCGGAAGCGTCTTCCAATCTCGCCCGTTACGATGGCGTGCGGTACGGCCTGCGCGATCTGCCCGAAGGGGCGGGCCTGCAGGATATGTATGCGGCCACCCGCGCGGCGGGCTTCGGCCCGGAAGTGAAGCGCCGCATCCTGATCGGCACTTATGTGCTTTCGGCCGGGTTCTACGATGCCTACTATACCCAGGCGCAGAAAGTCCGCGCGTTGATCGCCCAGGATTTCCGCAACGCATTCACGCAGTGCGATGTGATTCTCGCACCGACGGCGCCGACGGCGGCGTTCGCACTGGGCGAAAAGTCGGGCGATCCGCTGGAAATGTACCTGAACGACGTGTTCTCCGTCCCCGCCAGCCTGGCCGGGCTTCCGGCGATGTCGGTCCCGGCGGGGCTCAACAGCGAAGGTCTGCCGCTCGGGCTGCAGATCATCGGCAATGCGTTCGACGAACAGGGCGTGCTCAATGCGGGCCTTGCGATCGAGCAGCGCGCAGGGTTCACGGCCAAGCCGGAAAAGTGGTGGTAAGATGACAGACCATACTCTTAAAACGGAAGGCGGAAAGCTTAAGGTCGCCGGTGGTGACGCTTCGCTGAGCCTTCATGATCGTGAAGGTCGCTATGTTATCCGCGGTGCCACCGGGGATTGGGAGGTCGTGATCGGCCTCGAAGTGCATGCCCAGGTCACCAGCCAGGCCAAGCTGTTTTCGGGCGCGGCCACCGCGTTCGGGGCGGAGCCCAATTCGCAGGTCAGCCTGATCGATGCGGCGATGCCCGGCATGCTGCCCGTGCCGAACCGGGAATGCATCCGCCAGGCGGTGCGCACCGGCATGGCGATCAATGCGCAGATCAACAAGTGGAGCCGGTTCGATCGCAAGAACTACTTCTACGCCGATCTGCCGCAGGGCTATCAGATCAGCCAGCTCTACCACCCGCTGGTGGGCGAGGGCGCGATCGACATCACGCTGGATGACAAGAACCCCGAAGGCAGCACCAAGACCATCGGGATCGAACGCATCCATGTGGAACAGGATGCGGGCAAGCTGATGCACGATCAGCACCCGACGATGTCCTATGTCGATCTCAACCGGTCGGGCGTGGCGCTGATGGAAATCGTCAGCCGCCCGGATATGCGCTCGCCGGCCGAAGCCGGGGCCTATCTGTCCAAGTTGCGGACAATCCTGCGCTATGTCGGTTCGTGCGACGGCAACATGGATCAGGGTTCCATGCGCGCGGACGTGAACGTGTCCGTGCGCCGCCCGGGCGAGGAATTCGGCACCCGCACCGAAACCAAGAACGTCAATTCCGTACGGTTCGTGATGCAAACGATCGAGCATGAGGCGAACCGTCAGGTCGATCTGCTCGAAGCGGGCGGCACGGTGGTGCAGGAAACCCGCCTGTTCGATCCCGACAGCGGGTCGACGCGTTCGATGCGCAGCAAGGAAGACGCGCACGATTACCGCTACTTCCCCGATCCCGATCTGCTGCCGCTGGAGCTTGACGACGCGTTCCTCGAAGAATGCCGCGCCAGCCTGCCGGAACTGCCCGATGCCAAGCGGGCGCGCTATGAAACCACGCTCGGCCTGTCGGCCTACAACGCGGGCGTGCTGACGGCGGAAGTCGATACGGCGAAGTGGTTCGAAGCGCTGCTGGCGGCCACGGCCAGGGCGCAGGGCAAAAGCGAGGCGGATGTCGCCAAGCAGGCGAGCAACTGGCTGATTTCCGAACTGTTCGGCGCGCTGAACAAGCTTGGTACCTCGCTGGAGGAAAGCCCGGTGACCCCCGAGGCGGGGGCGGAACTGCTCGCACTGGTGGGCGACGGCACGATTTCCGGCTCCATCGCCAAGCAGGTGCTGGAAAAGATGCTGGAAACTGGTGACGGCGCGGCCGCCATCGTCGAGCGGGAAGGGCTCAAGCAGGAAAGCGACACCGGCGCCATCGAGGCGAAAGTGGACGAAATCCTCGCCGCCAATGCCGACAAGGTCGAACAGTACCGGGGCGGCAAGGAAGCGCTGTTCGGCTTCTTCGTCGGCCAGACGATGAAAGCCATGCAGGGCAAGGCCAACCCGCAGGTGGTGAACCAGATTCTCAAGCAGAAGCTGGCGTAAACCCGGCTGGACGAGGGCGGCGCTGCATGTCCGTGGCGGTGGTTCTCGTCCACCCGGAAATCCCGCACAACACCGGGGCGGTCGGGCGCACATGCGTGGCGCTCGACCTCGAACTGGTGCTGATCCGGCCCTATGGCTTCGAACTGTCGGACAAGCACCTGAAGCGCGCCGGGCTGGATTACTGGCAGCATGTGCGGCTGACCGAATACGACAGTTGGGACGCGTTCCTCGCCGAACGCGCCCCGCGCGAAGACCAGTTGTTCCTGTTCGAGGAATACGGCGCGCGCAGGTTTGACGAGCCCGATTATCCCGACGACACCTATCTCGTTTTCGGGTGCGAGACGAAAGGTCTGCCTGCCGCGATTGCGGAGCCGCTGGCCCATCGCATGGTGCGTTTGCCGATGCGGTCCACCCATATCCGCTCGCTCAATCTCTCCAATACGGTGGCGGTCGCCGCTTACGAGGCCTTGCGCGGAAAATTTTGATCCATGTCCTTGTGTTGCAAAGGGGCAACACTATCTTTTGCCCGTAAGGCTTTGAGGGACATCTCATGAATCTCGAAAAATTCACCGACCGCGCCAAGGGTTTCCTCCAATCGGCCCAGACCGTGGCGATCCGCATGAACCATCAGCGGATCACGCCCGAACATCTGCTGAAGGCGCTGCTCGAAGACAACGAAGGCATGGCCGCCGGGCTGATCCAGCGCGCGGGCGGCAATCCGCAGATCGCGGTGCAGGACGTGGACCAGGCGCTGGGCAAGATTCCGGCGGTGTCGGGCGGCGGTGCGCAGCAGACGCCGGGCCTCGACAACGATGCCGTGCGCGTACTCGATCAGGCGGAGCAACTCGCCACCAAATCGGGCGATGCCTATGTCACGGTGGAGCGGGTGCTGCTCGCGCTGACGCTCGCCACCACCACGGCGGCGGGGCAGGCGCTCAAGGCGGCCAATGTCACGCCGGAAGCGCTCGAAGCGGCGATTGCGCAGTTGCGCGGCGGGCGCCGCGCCGACACCGCCGGGGCCGAGGAAAGCTACGAAGCGATGGAAAAGTACGCGCGCGACCTGACGCAGGCGGCGCGCGACGGCAAGCTCGACCCGGTGATCGGCCGCGACGAGGAAATCCGCCGCACCGTGCAGATTCTCGCCCGCCGGACGAAGAACAACCCCGTGCTGATCGGCGATCCCGGCGTTGGCAAGACGGCCATCGTCGAAGGGCTGGCGCTGCGCATCGCCAATGGCGACGTGCCCGACAGCCTCAAGGATCGCCGCCTGATGGCGCTCGATATGGGCGCGCTGATCGCGGGCGCGAAGTATCGCGGCGAGTTCGAGGAACGGCTCAAGGCCGTGCTCGACGAAGTGAAAGGCGCGGAAGGGGAGATCATCCTCTTCATCGACGAGATGCACACGCTGATCGGCGCGGGCAAATCGGAAGGCGCGATGGATGCGGGCAATCTGCTCAAGCCCGCGCTGGCGCGGGGCGAACTGCACTGTATCGGCGCGACCACGCTCGACGAATACCAGAAGTATGTCGAGAAGGACGCGGCCTTGCAGCGGCGGTTCCAGCCGGTGTTCGTGGGCGAACCGACCGTGGAGGATACGATTTCGATCCTGCGCGGATTGAAGGACCGATACGAACTGCACCACGGCGTGCGGATCACCGATGGCGCGATCGTGGCGGCGGCAACGCTGTCCAACCGCTACATCTCCGACCGTTTCCTGCCCGACAAGGCCATCGACCTGATGGACGAAGCCGCCAGCCGCATCCGCATGGAGGTGGAATCCAAGCCCGAGGAAATCGAGGCGCTGGACCGGCGGATCATCCAGCTCAAGATCGAGGAAGCGGCGCTGTCGAAGGAAAGCGATCAGGCATCGAAGGATCGCCTCGATACGCTGCGCGAGGAACTCGCCAATCTGGAACAGCAATCGAGCGAACTGACCACCCGCTGGCAGAACGAGCGGGACAAGATCGCGGCCGAAAGCAAGGTCAAGGAAGAGTTGGATCAAGCGCGGGTCGAACTGGAGCAGGCGCAGCGTTCGGGCGATCTCGCCCGCGCGGGCGAGCTGTCCTATGGCCGCATCCCGGAACTGGAACGCCAGCTTGCCGAAGCGCATGGGCAGGCGAGCAACGCCCTCCTGCGCGAGGAAGTGACCGAGGACGATATCGCCGGGGTCGTCAGCCGTTGGACCGGGGTGCCGGTCGACCGGATGATGGAAGGTGAGCGCGAAAAGCTCCTGCGGATGGAGGACGAACTCGGCAAGCGGGTGATCGGGCAACGCGATGCGGTGGTCGCCGTGTCTAAGGCGGTGCGCCGCGCGCGCGCCGGGTTGCAGGACCCGAACCGCCCGCTGGGCAGTTTCCTGTTCCTCGGCCCCACGGGCGTCGGCAAGACGGAATTGACCAAGGCGCTGGCCGAATTCCTGTTCGATGACGATACGGCGATGGTCCGCATCGACATGAGCGAATTCATGGAAAAGCACTCGGTCGCCCGGCTGATCGGTGCGCCTCCGGGCTATGTCGGCTATGAAGAAGGCGGTGTGCTGACCGAAGCGGTGCGGCGGCGGCCCTATCAGGTCGTGCTGTTCGACGAGGTGGAGAAGGCGCACAACGATGTCTTCAACGTTCTGCTGCAAGTGCTCGACGATGGCCGTCTGACCGACGGGCAAGGGCGGGTGGTGGATTTCAGCAACACGCTGATTATCCTCACGTCCAACCTCGGCAGCCAGTATCTCGCCAATCTGGACGAAGGCCAGGATGTCGAGAGTGTGGAGCCGCAGGTGATGGACGTGGTCCGCGCCCATTTCCGCCCGGAATTCCTCAACCGGCTGGACGAGATCATCCTGTTCCATCGTCTCGGCCAGGATCACATGGGGCCGATTGTCGAAATCCAGGTCGCGCGGGTGCAGAAGTTGCTCAAGGATCGCAAGATCACGCTCGATCTCACCGATGCGGCCGAGCGCTGGCTGGGCCGGGTGGGCTACGATCCGGTTTATGGCGCTCGGCCGCTCAAGCGGGCGGTGCAGCGCTATCTGCAGGACCCGCTGGCGGAAAAGCTGCTCGGCGGTGAAATCCCCGACGGCTCCACCGTCCATATCGACGAGGGGGACGGGGCGCTGAAGATCACGATCGGCTGATACGGTGAAAGGACAAGGCCCCGTCGCGGATCGCGGCGGGGCCTTGGTTGAAGGAGGCGGGTGGGCGCGCCTTACCCGTTGTGGCCGGGACCGCCCCCGCCGAAGGCATCGACGATCGAACAGGCCGCCGGCCCCAGAATGACGACGAACAAGGTCGGCAGGATGAACAGGATCAGCGGTATCGTCATGATGGCGGGCAGGCGCGCCGCCTTTTCCTCGGCCCGCATCATCCGCTGATTGCGGAATTCGGCAGAAAGCACGCGCAAGGCGGACGCCAGCGGCGTGCCGTAGCGTTCGGTCTGGATCATCGTCGTCACCACCCCGCGGATCGCGTCGAGATCGATGCGATAGGCGAGGTTGTTGAACGCCATCTTGCGTTCGGTGAGGAACGACAGTTCGATCCCGGTCAGCGTGAATTCGTCGGCCAGTTCGGGATAGGCCCGGCCCAGTTCCTTCGCCACGCGGTTGAAAGCGGCATCGACGGTGAGTCCCGCTTCGGCGCAGATCACCAGCAGGTCCAGCGCATCGGGCAATCCCTTGCGGATCGCGTCGGTGCGGCGCGAGATCAGATTCTGCACGAAGATGTCGGGCGCCTTGTAAGAGGCGAGAAGCGTCACCGCGAAAGCCCCGAAGCGCTTCAGCGCGCCCCAGTCGGGGAACATGTCCGAAAAATAGAACAGGAACAGGGCCAGCAGCCCGAACGTGACCGGGGTGACCAGGCGGGCGAAAATCACCACGATGGCCATTTCCTTGTTGCGGATACCGGCTTGCGCCAGCTTTTGCTGCGCTTTCTTGAGTTCGGCATCCTGGAGGACTTTCAGCCCTTCCAGCGTGGTGCGCATCCGGTCGGTCGTTTCGCTCTTGCGGACGATGCTGATGCGTTTCTTGGCCGGCCCGGCCACGATCCCGGCCTTGAGTTCGTCGCGCCGCTGATTGAGCGCCTTGACCCGCCTGGCCATCGGATCGCGCACGGAAATGGCGGTGTAGATCGCGAACAGCACCGCTAGGGCGGCGATACCGCTGAGGATCGTGCCGACGAAAAAGACATCGACGCCGAGAAGCGTGGGGCCGGGAGGGTTGGACATCATCGCTTTTGCTCCCGCTCAGATTTCGAAGTTGACCATTTTGGCCATCACCAGGCCGCCGATGGACATCCAGACGAACCCGCCGATCCCAACCACGATCAGGCGTTGGTCGACGAAGAACTTGCCGATGTAAGTGGGGTTGATCCACCAGATCAGGGCAAAGACGACGAACGGCAACGCGCCCACGATATAGGCGGAGGCTTTCGATTCCGAGGACAGTGCCCGGATTTTCAGCTTCATCTGCGCGCGCTTGCGCAGCACATCGGCGAGATTGGAAAGGGTTTCGGCAAGATTGCCGCCCGTTTCCCGCTGAATCGCCAGCGTGATGCAGAAGAAGGCGAATTCCGGCGTATCCAGCCGGTCCGCCGTTTCCTGCAACGCGTCGTCCATCGTGCGGCCCAGTTTCATCCGGTCGATCACGGCCTTGAATTCCTCGCTCACCGGGCCCGGCACTTCACGCGCCACCACCCCCAGCGTTTCCGTCACCGGTAGGCCGGAACGCAACCCGCGCACCAGCAGTTCGATCGCATCGGGAAACTTGGCGTTGAATGCCAGAGTGCGTTTCTTGATGGCCCGGCTGATGACGAGATGCGGCAGGCCTGCCCCAACGAGGACGCCGATGGTGATCGCCAGCAGCAGTGCGCCCCACTTCAGATAGACCAGCGTGGCGACGGCAAGGGCGAGGCCCGCCGACGCATAGAAATATTGCGCCACGGACCATGGTTTGCCGCTGCGGTGCAAGCGCAGGGCCAGCGCGGCGATCCGCGAATCCGACCCGGCGGCCTGATGGACTCTGGGGCGGCGCGCGGCCACGGCCTTGCGCAATTGCGCTTCGACCTTGTCCTGGGTGCTTTGCGAATGGCGTTCGCGCAGTGTCTGCAGGCGCTGGACGCTTTTCTTGCCGCCCGATGGCCCGCGCAGAGCGAAATAGGCCAATGCGCAAGCCAGCAGAGCCCCTGTGCCGATCACCACAAGCTGGAAAATGTTCATGGCTCTGCCTCACTCGTTCCCATGGCCCGCCTTGTGCCCGATCCATGCCGCCCGCAGGGTGGCACCGTCCGGTCAGGCCGGCATTTTCTGTTTCCGCCCGATCAGTGCCTTGAGATCGAGCTTGCCCAGCAGCGATGGTTTCGCCTCACCGGCCCCGGCTGGTTCGCCCCCGGCGATGGCGCGGATTTCCTGGGTAAGGCCG
Source organism: Caenibius sp. WL (assembly GCF_019803445.1). Classification (NCBI taxonomy): domain Bacteria; kingdom Pseudomonadati; phylum Pseudomonadota; class Alphaproteobacteria; order Sphingomonadales; family Erythrobacteraceae; genus Caenibius; species Caenibius sp. WL. The sequence goes on along the minus strand of NZ_CP081844.1, from coordinate 3,200,154 downwards.
CGCAGCGCGGCGGTCGCCTTGCTCGCTGGATTGGCGTTCACCAGCGCTTGCCCCAGTTGCGCGGCCTGGATTGCCGCCTTGGGGTCTGCGGGAATGACGTGATCGATCCTGGCCTCGATCGATGCCTCGAAATCGGCCTTGGAGATTTCCTGCAGCCCCGGCTGGACCCGGTTGGCCACGATCACGATCTGCGCCTGCGCGGCATTGGCTTTCAGCCAGGCGAGCAGGCGGATCGTATCGCGCGCCGCGGCGAGCGTCAGTTCGGTGACCACCACCACCGCGTTGACGGTGTTGAGCAGCAGCGGAAAATTGATCAGCATGTTGCGCGGCAGGTCGATCATCGTCATGTCGAAAGACTGCCGGAATTCCTCCTCCAGCCGCATGAAAGCCGTACCGTCCGTCATCAGCGGCGTGCTGATCGATGCTTCTGCCGAGAGGATGGCGAGATTGTCGTTGGCGCGAACCATCGCCCGTTCGAGGAACAGCCCGTCGATCCGGGCCGGATTGTCGATCGCATCCGTCAGTCCCCGGCCCGGTTCGAGGTCCAGCGTCAGCGCCCCCGTGCCGAAATGGATATCGAGATCGAGCAGCGCGGTCGCCAATGCGTGATCCGTGCTGAACAGCCAGGCGAGCGAAGTGGCCACAGTTGATGCGCCGACTCCGCCGCGCGTACCGACGACAGCGGTCGAAACGTGCTGTTTCACCCCGTCGGCGGCCTCATGCGGCTTGGGTGTGATGAAAGTCATCTGTGCATGGGTGAGCGCTTCATGCAGTTGCCCGGCCGAAAGCGGCTTGAGCAGATAATCGTGAATGCCGCTGTCGATCAGCCCGCGATATAGCCGCACATCGTTGACCTGGCCGATGGCGATCACCACCGTGCCCGGTTCGCACACTTCGGCCAGCGCGTTGATATCTTCCAGCGGATCGTGGCTTTCCGACAGATCGACCAGCAGGATTGCCGGACTGGCCGTGACCGATAACGTCTGGACCGCGTTGCGCAGCCCGCCCAACTGGCACTTTTCCAGCGACCAGCCGAGTTCGACGACAGCCGGATGCAACTGATCGAGTGTGGCTTCGTCGCAGACGAAAGCCATGAATGGATCGCGATTGCTCGGCAGGCCCGCTTTCCATGGTGCGTTCATGGCTCAGTTCCCCCCATCCGAAGTCGCGTTCTTCACCAGGCTTTGCGTGCCCGTGGGCTTCTGCCGGCGATAGCTGTCGATGGCCTTGTTGGAAGACATCATCACCGTCTGGCCCGTTCCGCGTTCGCCGCGGACGAGATCTTCGGGATTGGCGACCATGGCGGCCAGATTGCTGTTCACCGCGCAACCGAAGCCCGAAGCCGTCTGGTTGCCGAGATTCGAAGCGCGCGAATCCGACCAGTCAGGGCATCCGGGGACAGTGGCGGTGGAACGGGTGACAACGACGCGGGCATTGCCCGGATAGATTTCACCCGGCGTGACCGGCGCGCCTTCGGCAACCAGCAGGCCGAAGCGCCCGGCGATCTCGTTCACCGCGCTGCGCGTCGCCGTGCTGGCGTTGGGATCGTCGATCGCAACGCGGTCGCCATAGCGCAGGTCCATGGTTTCGAACCATTCCGCCAGGCGGTTCTGTTCCGTGGCGGAGAGGCCGCCACCGCCGGTGACCAGATCGAGCGTGTAAGTGTTGCGCGATACGATCGGCTGATGAATGCTTTCCAGCCCGCGTTTCTGGTAGGCGGTGCTGTCGCAGCCCGCGATCGTGAAACCGGCGGCGGCGAGAAGGGCGAGGGCCAGGGGCTTGCTTGTGCGGATGCGCATTGTCGTGCCTTTCTCAGTTCAGGCTGAAGCCGGGGGTAGCGGATGCCTGTGCTTCGCGATCCTGCTTGCGCGATTTCTTGCCGGGCTTGGTTTCGTCGGCGTTGCGGCCCTGTGTCGGGGCGAGCATGTCCGCGTCGTATCCGATTTTCGGATTGGCCGGAGCTTCATCCTCCGTCCGGGGCATCGGGCGGGTTTCGCCGCTGGTTCCGCGCGATTCCCGGTTGCCGATCAACTGTTCCAGCACGGTCGGCGTATGGAAGCCGTCGGTCGGCAGCTTGATATCCCGGTCGTTGACCGGATTGACGAGGTAAGGCGTCACCACGATGACCAGTTCGGTCTGGCCCTTCTGGAAATCGGTCGAACGGAACAGGGCGCCGAGGATCGGCAGATCGCCCGCGCCGGGGGCCTTGTCGATCGTGTTCTGGGCGTTGTTGCTCAGCAGGCCGGCGATCATGAAGCTCTGGCCCGAACCCAGTTCCACGGTCGTTTCGGCGCGGCGCACCGTCAGCCCGGGGATCTGGAAATTGCTCAGGATGATCGCGCCCTTGGCCGACAGTTCCGACACTTCCGGGCGGACGCGGAGCGAAATCCTGCCATTGGCCAGCACGGTCGGCGTGTAGGACAGGCTGACGCCGTATTTCTTGTATTCGATGCTGGTGGTGCCGAGCCCCTGCGACGAAGCGATGGGGAATTCACCCCCGGCAAGGAAATCGGCGGTTTCGCCGGAAAGCGCCGTCAGGTTCGGCTGCGCCAGCGTGGTCACGAGACCGTCGGTTTCCGCCAGGTCCAGCGCGCCGAGAAGATCGAGCCCGAGAAACTTGCCCGCCAGGCCGAGCGTCGAACCGCCCGAGATCGGATTGATGCTGGTGGCGTCCACTTCGACGAATTTCCCCGGGTTGTTGATGTCGGGGATCATCGCCTTGGTCGCTGTGCCGACACCGGTGGCGCTGTTCGGGCGAAAGGTCTTGAAAGCGCCTGTCCGGCCTTGCCCGATGCCGAACTGCATGCCGCTGCTGCCGTCGATACTGGTCAGATTGACGCCCAGCTTGCGCACCAGCGAACGGCTGACTTCGGCAAACCGCACGCGCAGGTTGACCTGCAGCGGCGTGGCCGTCTTGAGGCGGCTGATGACGTTGACCTTGTCGCCCATATAGGCCTGCACCAGGCGTTCGGCTTCCGCGCCGTCTTCGGGTGCGGCGACTGTGCCGGTCAGCAGCACGGTGTTGGTGCCCATCGTGGCGACACCGATCTTTGCATCGGGCATGGCCAGCGTCAGCATCTGATCGACGCTGTCGATATTGGTGCCCACGCGGATATTGGCCGACCAGATCACCGCGCCGGCCGGATTGCTGGCATAGACGGTGGTTTCGCCGCCCGTCTTGCCGAACACATAGAGCTGGCGTTGCGATTTCACCTGCACGTCGGCCACAGTGTCGTTGGCGACGAAGACATCGCTCATCGTGCCGGGCAGAGTGATCAGTTCGCCGCGCCCGATCGAAAGTTCGAGCATGTTGGCGGGCCGGGAAACGGTCTGCGCCTGGGCGCCTGCGCCCGGCAGCGCGGCCATCGGCACCGCGGTGCAGACGGCGCTCATGATGGCGAGTGTAAGGCAGCGTGTCATGGATGTGCCTCTCGGTTGCGCGATGCGCGAATGAACGGTGGATGGGGTGCGGTGCCGGATCATGTCACTTCTTCACCGTGACGGTTTCGACGGCGTTGCCGCGTGAAATCTTGACGGAAGGCCCGAGCGGCACAGTGGCCGCCGGATTGCCCGGAGCGGTGGGTGCCCCGGATGGGGCCGGGCTGCTGCTGCTCTGCGGCGGCGGCAGGCTGCTCCGCTGGTAACGCGATACGTCCGCGCCTGTCACATAGCTGCCGGTGCGGTCCTGCGGCCGGTTCATCGCCGTGCGGATGATCTTTTCCTCTTCCGCTCTGCTGGCGCCCGCAGGCAGATCGACCGCGCCCGAAACGATGGCGCGTTCCAGATCGCCCGCGTTATCGGCGATAGAGCGCAGCGACAGGCTGATCGTGCCGATGGTTTGCGCCACCGCGACCTTTTCGGCGATCTTGGGCGTGACTTCGAGCGTGACGGTGCTGAATTCGCGCACCACCGTCTTGCCGTCCACCACTTCGCTCGCGGTCGACTGGTCGGTGGCGAGCACGCGCAGGTTGGCAAGGAAGGTTTCGGAAGCGCGCAGAGCGCCGCCGTCGCCGCCGCCTTCGACAGTCTGCGTCAGGACGAGATCGACCCGGTCCCCCGGGAAGATGAACCCGGCGACAGCCGTCTTGTCCGATACGGGGATGGTCACGGCGCGCATGCCGGGGGCGAGAGCCGCGGCCAGGAAGCCACGGTCGCCCGGGCTGACCAGGGCGCCCCGGGTAACCGGCTCGCCCGCCATGATCGGATGGCGCACGACCGTGCCGAGCAGCTTGTCCATTTCGACATCGCCCTGGAGGAAATAGGCGTTGTCGACCATTTCCTTGGGCCACTGCTGGAAGCTCATGGCATCGGCGGTGATGATCGTGCCGACAGGCAGGGCGCGCTGGGCGACCAGGACCTTGGGCCCCTTCTGAGGCTGCATCATGGGTGCGGCTGCGGCTACCGGCGCGGCTGCCCCGGCAAACATGCTGCGTGCGGCGAGCGCCGTGCCGATCGCGATGACCAGCGCCCCGACCAGCAAAGCCAGCTTCTTCCTGTCCATTGTCGTTTGCCCCCTTGTGCCCGGCAGGTCCCGGGCCCCCTGTGCGCCACTATGGCGCGGAAATGGTTAAAAACGGGTTCTCACCCCAGAACCGCGGCCGGTGCCGGGTTCTTCGCCCAGTATTGCATGCCCAGAATGCACAGCCCCCCGACTGCGATGGCGACGCCATAAGGAATGGCGAGCTTGTCCTTCTGGCGGCGCATGACATGCCACATGCCCATGACGACGGTCAGCACACCGCCGGCCAGCGCCATCACGAACAGCAGTTGCAGATAGGCCATCGGCTCGAACCACAGCGCCAGCGCGGTCAGCAGCTTGACATCGCCGCCGCCCATCGCGCGCAACGCGAACAGCACGCTCAGGCAGGCGAACGCGGCCATCGCCATGCCGAGCTGGATCGCCACGCCGGGCCACAGGCTGAGACCGCTGGTCCACCAGTACAGCGGCGCGGCGATCGCGATGCTGGCGTTCAGCCAGTTGGCGATGCGGCGGCTGCGCAAGTCGGTGAACGCCGCCGTCAGCAGCAGGGCCGCCAGAACGATCAGCGGGATGTGATGAAAAATGCCGTCTTGCAATTGCGCCCCCCAGGCTTGATCCTGGGAAACTGGGTAACAAACATGGCTTACCAAATAGTAACCACGCGAAGGAGCGCGCTATCTCTCTTCACGACAGTCTGGCGGATGCCCCATTCGACGCGCGGGCGATTCCCGCCGCCGCCCGGGAAAGCGTCTGGACCGCGCCCGATGGTTTTCCGATCCGCCGGATCGACTGGCCCGCACCGCATGGCGCGGCGCGCGGATCGCTCCTGTTCCTCCCCGGCCGGGGGGATGCCTACGAGAAGTATCTCGAAACGCTGGCCTACTGGGCGGGGCAGGGCTGGCATGTCACCGCGCTCGACTGGCGGGGTCAGGCGGGATCGGGGCGGCTGGGCAAGGATGCGGTGACGGGGCACGTGCCCGACTTTTCGCTCTGGACCTATGATCTCGGGCATTTCTGGGCCGAATGGGCGGCGCAGACGCCGGGGCCGCATGCGCTGGCCGGGCATTCGATGGGCGGGCATCTGGTGTTGCGCGCCGCGGCGGAGAAGCGGGTCGCGCCCGATGCGCTGATCCTGTCCGCGCCGATGCTGGGCCTCAGCACCGGGCCCTTTCCGGTGGCGCTGGTCCATCTGGCGGCGCGGTTCATGGCCGCGATCGGCGATGCCCGCCGCCCGGCCTGGCGGTGGAGCGAAAAGCCCGGCGAACTGCCCGCGAACCGGATCGATCTCCTGACGCATGACGAGCGCCGTTATGCCGATGAGGTATGGTGGCGCGATCATCGCCCCGAACTGGTGATGGGGCCGGGAAGCTGGGGCTGGGTGGAACGGGCCTATGCCTCGATCCGGCTGCTGGACCGGCCGGGCATGTTGGAAAGCGTGGTCACCCCGGTGCTGATCGTGGCGACCACGGCGGACAGGCTGGTCGATTTCGCGGCGACGGAGCGGGCCGCGCGCCGCCTGCCCTTGTGCGAAACCCTGTTCTTCGGCCCCGAAGCCCGGCACGAAATCCTGCGCGAAACGGATGCGGTCCGCAACCGGGCGCTGGATGCTATCGATGCCTTTCTGGATCGTGTAGCACCGCCGCCTGAATCGCCCCAATAAGCATCGTTCGAGTAAGCGAGGCCGCCATTTCCGTTTCCTATGATGTCGTCATTGCCGGGGCCGGGATGGCCGGGGCGAGCCTCGCCGCGGAACTGGCCCCCCACGCCTGCGTGCTGGTGATCGAAACGGAGGATACGCCCGGCTATCACGCCACTGGCCGCTCCGCCGCGTTCTGGGTCGAAAGCTATGGCGGCGCGCATGTCCAGCCGCTCACCTCCGCTTCGGGCGACTGGCTGGAAGCGCACGGATTCCTGCGCCCGCGCGGCGGGCTGACCATCGCCCGGGCCGATCAGCAGAACGAACTGGACCGGTTCGAACAGGCATTCGCCGCCAGCGGCATCCGGATGGAGCGGTGGGATCGCGCGGCGATGGCGGCCTGCGTGCCCGGACTGCGCCCCGAATGGGTGGCGGCGGTGTTCGAGCCCGACAGCAAGGATATCGATGTCGGCGCGTTCCACGCGCAGTGTCTGGCGCGGGCGCGCGAAGCGGGCGCGCAAATCCGCTGCCGCAGCGGGCTGGCGACGGCCCGGCGCGCGAACGGCGGCTGGCGGCTGACTCTGGCGGACGGCAGCGAGGTCGCGGCCGCCGTGCTGGTCGATGCGGCAGGCGCCTGGGCCGACGAAGTGGCGCGGATCGCGGGTGCCCGCCCGGTGGGTATCCAGCCCTATCGGCGGACGATGCTGCAACTGCGCACCGCCCCGGCGGCCCCGGCGGTGATGCCGGTGGTGCTCGACATCGGCGGGCAGTTCTACTTCAAGCCGGAAAGCGGCCGCTTGTGGCTCAGCCCGCATGACGAGACGCCGTGTGCCCCCTGCGACGCCGCGCCGGAAGAGATCGATCTGGCCATCGCCATCGACCGCTTGCAGCACACGGTCGATTGGCAGGTCGAACAACTGGAACACAAATGGGCGGGCCTGCGCAGTTTCGCGCCCGACCGGCTGCCGGTCTATGGGTTCGATCCGCGCGAAGCCGGGTTCTTCTGGTTCGCGGGGCAGGGCGGGTTCGGCATCCAGACGGCGCCCGCCGCCGCGCGGCTGGCCAGCCAGATGCTGCTTGGCCTGCCCGCCGATGCGATGACCCGCACACTCGATCCGGCGCTCTACACCCCGGCGCGGTTCGGCTGAAAACGCGGGTTGCAGGTTGACGCGGAACAGCGTTGAAAAACTCCAGTTTTTCCTTGTGAACCAGCGGCTTGTGGCAATCTTGTGTGACTTTTCGCGCAGGCGCCCGGCAAGAGCGATCGGCAATGCCTTCGCGGCAGGGGATGGCTTGATGAACGGGGATGGGCGCATCCGTTCACCATGGCAGGCCGGGGCCATGTAGGAAAACGGTTTGGCGGCGCGCATCGCCTCAGCGCAGTTGGCGAAAGATTACGCTGGCCAGCGCGAAGAGAGGCGCTAGTTTACTTGGCGAAACCAACCTGTGGAGAATCGCCATGGCTCATCGTTTCGAAATCCGGAAGAACAAGAAGGGCGAATACGTCGCGTATTTCTGCTACAACGCGGAAACGATCTTCTGGACGGAAGGGTATTCTTCCAAGGCCAGCGCCAAGAACGCGATCGAATCGATCAAGAAGAACGGCCCGGGCGCCGAAACGGTCGAAGCCGAAAGCTGAGCCGCCAAAGCGGGGACAGGGGGCTGCGGCCCCCTTTTTTGGCGGGATGGCCATCCGCGCGGGCGGAGAGAGTGGCTGCATCTTGCTACACAATCGTCACCCTGAACTTGTTTCAGGGGCCAAACCGTGCGCGGCGAAGGATGGATGCTGAAACAAGTTCAGCATGACGAAAGTGGGATCATGAGGCAGGGTCTTTTGGCGCTGCTGCATTCGCAAGCGCTATAGACCGCTTTTCATGTCAGAGGCGGCAGCCCGCCGTTCAACCCGCCTTCTTCCCGGCGGCGAGCGCGGCATTGCTGGCCAGCTGGTCCACCCGCTCGTTTTCAGGGTGGCCATCGTGGCCCTTGACCCAGACCCATTCGATCTCGTGCTTGCCGGCCACTTCGATCAGGTCGTGCCACAGTTCGGCGTTCTGGACCGGCTTCTTGCTGGCGGTGACCCAGCCGTTGCGTTTCCAGCCATGGACCCAGCGGGTGATGCCATCCATCACGTATTTGCTGTCGGTGTAGAGCGTGACCTGACACGGTTCGATCAACGCGCCGAGAGCGCGGATCGCGGCGGTCAGTTCCATCCGGTTGTTGGTGGTGTGCGGATCGGAGCCCGACAGTTCCTTTTCATGCCGCCCCATCCGCAGCAGCGCGCCCCAGCCGCCCGGGCCGGGATTGCCCTTGCACGCCCCATCGGTAAAGATTTCAACGTGTTTCATGCCGTCTGGTCACTCTTTTCGGCGGGCAACGGGAAAGCCTGCCCGCCCTGTTCGGCCCCGTCCTGTTCGGCATAGAACCGCAGCCGCCGGGCAAAATCCATCGGGTCCTTGCGGGTGACCAGGGCATCGGCGGGCGTGTGCAGCCAGTCGTAAGCGCGCGTCATCATGAACCGCATGCAGGCCCCGCGCGCCAGCAGCGGCAGAGCGGCGTTTTCCGCGGCGGAAAGCGGGCGCACCGCGTTGTAGCCTTCGACCAGCGCGGCGGCGATGGCGGGGCGGAACGTGCCGTCCGCCTCGAACGACCAGGCCGCGTGCGTCACCGCCAGATCGTAAGCGGCGATATCGTTGCAGGCGAAATAGAAATCGATCAGCCCGCCCACTTCGCTGCCCAGCATCAGGACGTTATCGGGAAACAGATCGGCATGGATCACCGCCTGCGGCAGCGCGTCTGGCCAGTTCGCCTGCAAATGGGCCAGTTCGTCGCGCACGATCCGGGGGAGCGCGGAATCGATGGAGGCGAGCCCCGCTTCGCCGCAATCGTCGGCCAGGTCCTGCCAGCTCGGCAGGCTGAGCCCGTTGGCGCGGGTGGCGGCGAAATCGGCGGAAGCGAGGTGAACCCCTGCCAGCGCCGCGCCCACGGACCGGGCCTGTTCCGCTTCCGGGTGATCGACCGAGACGCCGGGGAGAAATTCGATCAGCGCCACCGCCTTTTCGCCCAGCATGCGATAGGCTTGGTTCCGCCGGTCATGGATGGTGCGCGGGACGGGGCAGCCCCTGGCCGCGAGATGATCGAGCAGGCCGAGGAAGAACGGCAGTTCCTTGAGATCGATGCGGCGTTCGTACATCGTCAGGATGAAGCGCGATCCGCCGCCGTCCTTGCCGGTGGTTTCGATCAGCCAGTTGGAATTGGAAACGCCTTCGGCGATGCCTTTGGCGGAAACCAGTTCGCCGACATCGTATTCCCGGATCAGAGCGGCGAGGTCTTCTGCGCTGAGATGCGTGTAAACGGCCATGGATCGGGCCTTATTCCGTAAGCTGCCGGGGCAGTTTGAAAATCATGCGTTCTTCGGCCGAAACGTGCGTGTGTTCCTCCACCGTGCGCCATTCGCCCAGCCGTTCGATCACTTCGCGCACCAGCACTTCCGGGGCGGATGCGCCGGCGGTGACGCCGACCGTGCCGACCCCGTCGAGCCAGTCGGCGGCAATGTCGCTTGCCCGGCCGATCAGGTGGGCGGCGGTGCCGCAGCGTTCCGCCACTTCGACCAGCCGCAGCGAATTGGAGGAATTGGGCGCCCCGATCACCAGCATCAGATCGCACTGCGGGGCGATGGCCTTGACCGCCGCCTGCCGGTTGGACGTGGCGTAGCAGATATCTTCCGCCTTGGGCCCGACGATCGCGGGATAGCGTTCGCGCAGCGCGGCAACGATGGCCGCCGTGTCGTCCACCGAAAGAGTCGTCTGCGTGAGGAAAGCCAGCGGCGCATCGGCGGCGAAAGTCAGCGCGGCCACATCTTCGAGCGATTCGACCAGCGTCATCGCCCCATCGGGCACCTGGCCCAGCGTGCCGATCACTTCGGGGTGGCCCTTGTGGCCGATGAACACGATATGCCGCCCGGCTTCGACCTGGCGTTCGGCCTGGCGGTGGACTTTGCTGACCAGCGGGCAGGTGGCATCGAGATATTCGAGCCCGCGTTCTTCCGCCGTGGCGGGAATCGCCTTGGGCACGCCGTGGGCGCTGAACACCACCGGCACGCCATCGGGCACTTTGTCCAGTTCTTCCACGAAAACGGCGCCCTTGGCTTTCAACCCGTCGACAACGAAGCGGTTGTGGACGATTTCATGCCGGACATAGACCGGCGCGCCATAGCGTTCGAGCGCGCGTTCGACGATTTCGATCGCGCGGTCGACACCGGCGCAGAAGCCGCGCGGCGCGGCCACCAGCACCGTCAGCGGCGGCCGTGCGGCAGTGGCGCTGTTGTGGGGCAAGGATGCGTTCATCCCTGTGCCTCTAGGGATTGCGCGCCGTCGCAGCAAGCGCTCGCTTCGGTGCGATTTGCCCCAGACCCGTTGCGCTTTCGCGGCACAGGCCGTAGGGCTGCTGCCGATCCATTGACGAGGAACGACAATGACCGCTCGCTTTCGCCTGCTTGCTTTCGCAGTTTGCGCCACCGCCGCTCTGGCCGGTTGCAAATCGAAGGGGGACATCGTCGTGGAAGAAGGGATCGGGATCACCGCGCTGCGCACCGTCTGCCCCGCCGTCGGCGTGCCTGACTACACGGGCGATGTCACTCTGTTCAATGGCGAACAGCGCACGGCCAGCGCAATGGCGCTGACGGCGGCGATCACCAATGTGAAAGTCGCCTGCAACGATACCGGTGCCGAAGTCTATTCGGTGGCGACGTTCGATGTGGTCGCCCGCCGCTACAACACGCAGGCCCCGGCCACGGTGACGCTGCCCTACTTCTCCACCGTGGTGCGCGGCGACAAGGCGATCGAATCCAAGCGAATCGGCACGGTCACGCTCAATTTCGCCGCCGGGCAGGAACGCGCGCAGGCCAGCGCGCAGGCGGGCGCCTATATCAACCGCGCCGAAGCCACGCTGTCGAAAGAGATTCGCGACCGAATCACCAAGCGGCGCAAATCGGGCGAAGCGGATGCGGCGGTCGATCCGCTGACCGATCCGGAAGTGAAAGCGGCGCTGACCCGCGCCAGCTTCGAAATGCTGGTGGGCTTCCAACTGACCCGCGATCAGCTGGCTTATAACGTCACGCGGTAAGGCGGGCCGCTGCTATTCCCTCCCTCGTCACCCTGAATTTATTTCAGGGTCCATCGTGCCTCACGCGCGGCGGTTAGTGGGGAGAAATGGATGCTGAACCAAGTTCGGCATGGCGATTGACGAACCGCTGGATCGTCCCTCGGATCAGCGAGGATTTCAATTCCTGCCTAAACCGGCTAACCGCGCCGGTCATGTCGGATATCACAACGCTTTACGCCGCCTTCGCGGCCCATATCGCCGCTGCGCTGGACGCTCTGGAACAGGAAGGCGCGCTGCCTGCGGGCCTGCCGCGAGGCAATGTCACGGTCGAGCCGCCGCGCGATCCCAGCCACGGCGACCTTGCCACCAATGCGGCGATGGTGCTGGCCAAGCCCGCCAAGACCAATCCCCGCGCGCTGGCGGAACTGCTGGTGGCGAAGCTTTCAGCCCTGCCGAGCGTGAGCGGCGCGGAAATCGCCGGGCCGGGGTTCATCAACCTGCGGCTGGCCGATGGCGCATGGCGCGATGAACTTGCGGCCATTGCGGCGCTGGGCGGCGATTACGGCCGCTCCGCGATGGGTAAGGGCGGCACGGTCAACGTCGAATACGTTTCGGCCAACCCCACCGGGCCGATGCACATGGGCCACTGCCGGGGCGCGGTGGTGGGCGATGCGCTGGCTGCGCTGCTCGAATATGCCGGGCACAAGGTCGTGCGCGAATACTACATCAACGATGCGGGCGCGCAGGTGCAGGTCCTCGCCCGTTCGGTCCACATCCGCTATCGCGAAGCGCTGGGCGAAGCCGTGGGCGCGATTCCCGAAGGGCTCTACCCCGGCGATTACCTCGTGCCCGTGGGGCAGGCGCTGGCCGCCGAATTCGGTGACAGATACGCCGCCGCGCCCGAATCCGAATGGCTGGACCTGTTCCGCACCCGCGCCGTCGCCGCGATGATGGATATGATCCGGGCCGATCTGGCGCTGCTGGGCATTCATCACGATGTCTTTTCGTCCGAGGCGGAATTGCAGGCGGCGGGCAAACCGGCGGAGGCGGAAGCCTGGCTGCGGGCGCACGATCTCGTCTATGACGGCATTCTCGAAGCGCCCAAGGGCAAGACTCCGGAAGACTGGGAACCGGTGGAACTGCCGCTGTTCCGCTCGACCAAGTTCGGGGACGATCAGGACCGCCCGATCCGGAAAAGCGATGGCAACTGGACCTATTTCGGCGCCGATCTCGCCTATCACTTCCAGAAGGCGGAAAAGGCCGATGCGCTGGTCGATATCTGGGGCGCTGACCATGCCGGCACGGTCAAGCGGATCAAGGCCGCCGTCGCCGCGCTGACCGAAGGGGCGGGGCGCACGATCCCGTTCGAAGTCAAGCTGGTGCAGATGGTCCAGCTCCTGCGCGATGGCGAACCGGTGAAAATGTCGAAGCGGGCGGGGACGTTCGTCACGCTGGCCGATGTCGTGCGCGAAGTGGGCAAGGACGTGGTGCGCTTCACCATGCTGACCCGCAAGCCCGAAGCGCAGATGGATTTCGATTTCGCCAAAGTGGTGGAAGCGAGCAAGGATAATCCGGTGTTCTACGTCCAGTATGCCCATGCGCGGATCGCTTCGACGCTGCGCAAGGCGGCGGACCAGAACCTGGCCCCGGCGGCGGACCATATCGGGCAACTGGGCGCGGAAGAACTGGAGCTGGTGAAGCAGGCGGCGCAATTCCCGCGCACTGTGGAAGCGGCGGCGGCGGCGCGCGAACCGCATCGGATCGCGTTCTTCCTGGGCGATCTGGCGGCGGCGTTCCATGCCTACTGGAATGTCGGGAACGACCGGCCAGACAAGCGCTTCATCATCGCAGATGCCCCAGAACTGACCAGTGCGAGACTTTTCCTTGCTATCCAGATCGGGCAAGTGTTGAAAAATGGCCTGGCCTTGCTGGGTGTGGAGGCCGTGGAGGAGTTGTAGGAATGAGCGGGGCAAGCGAATTCGGCCGCAACGGCGACGGGGCGGATTTCGCAAGGGACAGAGGCTTGCAGCTTTCCCTCGATGATGAGGATGAACGGCTGCCCTGGCTCGAATCGGGTGACGACGAGGATGACGGGCAGAGCACCGCTTCCGGCCGCTTCCTGGGCATGGTGTTTGTCGCGCTGATCGCTCTGCTGGTAATCATCGGTCTGATCTGGTGGCTGTCCAACCGGGGGGCGGACCCCGATACGGTGGCCGACGGCGGGATGATCGCCGCGCCCGAAACGCCCTACAAGACCAAGCCCGACAATCCCGGCGGGCGGGAATTCGCAGGAACCGGGGATACCAGTTTCAGAGTTGGCGAAGGGGAAACAACCGACGGCAAGCTGGCGTCCACCGAACCGCCCAAGCCCAGCATCGACACCGCGCAAGGGGCCGCCGAAAACAAACCGGCGGCGGCCGCAGCGGACGAAACCACCGGCCCCACCGGCGGTGTCGGGGTGCAGGTCGGCGCTTACAACAGCAAGGAAGCCGCGCAGGCGGGGTGGAGCACGCTCTACACCGCGAACGAAGCTTTGCATGGGTACAAGTACCGGATCGTGCAGGGCAAGGCCGACATCGGCAATGTCTATCGGCTGCAGGCGGTGGCGGGCGATGCGGCGGCGGCGGAAAGCCTGTGCGCGCGCCTCAAGGCGGCGGGCACGGCCTGTCAGGTCAAGCGCTGACCGGGCGGGCGTGGCAAGGGGCCGCAACGCAATAGAGAAGGCGTTTATCGCCTTGGAACCAACCTCCGTCATTCCCGCTTTCGCGGGAATGACGAGGGGGACAGGCTCGGCATGACGAAAGCGGTTGAAGCGATGGCTTTCCGCCTCCTGTTTCGGCAAGGATCGCCGCTCTCAAAGCTGTAATCCACACATGGCGCATGGCGCATGCTTGCCACGCGCTCCGTTTGTTGCGAGTTTTCCGCGCATGACACCTGCGATTTACGGTATGTCCGGGCTGGCGCTGACCGCCGACGAGCGGGCTTTCTTCCGCGAGAGCGATCCGGCGGGCTACATCATTTTCGCCCGCAACGTGGAAAGCCGCGAACAGTTGCGCGCGCTGACGGATTCCCTGCGCGATCTGCACGGGCGCGACGATGTGTTCATCTGCATCGATCAGGAGGGGGGCCGGGTCGCGCGGATGAAACCGCCTGTGTGGGCGGCTTATCCGCCGGGGGAAGCATTCGACCGGCTGTATGACGTGGCGCCCGCCAGCGCGATCGAAGCCGCGCGGGCCAATGCCCATGCGCTGGGGCTGGATCTGGCCGAAGCGGGGATCACGGTCGATTGTCTGCCGCTGCTCGACGTGCGCCAGCCGGGCGCACACGACGTGATCGGCGACCGCGCGCTGGGGTGCGAGCCGATGCGGGTTGCCGCCTTGGGGCGGGCGGTGCTCGACGGGTTGGGCCGGGCCGGGGTCGTCGGCGTGGTCAAGCATATCCCGGGGCATGGCCGGTCGGCGTGCGACACGCACAAGGAACTGCCCACCGTGACCGCAAGCGAGAGCGAACTGGAGGCGGACATCGCCCCGTTCCGCACGTTGGCGCAGGCGCCCGTGGCAATGACGGCGCACATTATCTACAGCGCGTGGGACAGCGAAAACCCCGCTACCCAATCGCCGTTCGTGATCGGGGAAATCATCCGCAAGCGGATCGGGTTCGACGGTCTGCTGCTGAGCGACGATCTCGATATGGAAGCGCTTTCGGGCACGATTCCCGAACGGGCCGAACGGGCGGTGGCGGCAGGCTGCGACATTGCGCTCAATTGCTGGGGGCGGATGGATGACATGGTCGGTATCGCCGAGCGGCTGCCCGCGCTGACCGACAAGGGCGCGCAGCGGCTCCGGCAGGCCATGGCATCGGTGGCGGGCAAAAGCGTGGAAGCGGATCGCACCGTGCTGCTCGCCAGGCGGGACAGTCTGCTGGCCCACGCCGGGGCGCGTGCATGACCGAGGACGGGTTCCTGTTCGCCATGCCCGCGCAGGGCGATGCGGACGGGGACTGGGCAGGCCCGCCCACGGCGCGGGATGGCGCGGATGCGCTCTATCTCGAACTGGACGGGTGGGAAGGGCCGCTGGATCTGCTGCTCGATCTCGCGCGGCGGCAGAAAGTCGATCTCAAGACGATTTCGATTCTTGCGCTGGTCGATCAGTACCTTGCCTATATCGATCATGCGGATGCGCTGAAGCTCGAACTGGCGGCCGATTATCTGGTGATGGCGGCGTGGCTGGCCTATCTCAAATCGGCGCTGCTGCTGCCCAAGGAAGAACAGGAAGACCCCAGCCCCGAAGAACTGGCGCTGCGCCTGCAATTGCGGCTGCAACGGCTTGCCGCGATGCGCGAGGCGGCGGCCCGGCTGCTGGGGCGTGACCGGCTGGGGCGCGATGTTTTCCCACGCGGCGCCCCCGAAGGGCTGCGGATCGAACGTAGGAACGCCTGGCAGTGCGAATGGTTCGATCTGGTCAGCGCCTATGGCCAGATTCAGGCCCGCAACGCGCCGGTGGTGCACATGGTCCGCGAACGGCCGGTGATGACGCTGGAATCCGCGATCAACCGCGTGTCCGCGATGCTCGGCATGACGCTGGACTGGATGCGGCTGGAGGATTTCCTGCCTGCCCATTCCGATCCGCGGCTGCGCCGTTCGGCCCTGGCGTCAAGCTTTCTCGCCGCGCTGGAACTGGCCCGCACGGGCCGTGCGGAAATCGCGCAGGAGGAAACTTTCGGGCCGCTGCGCCTGCGCCGGGTGGTGGCGTGAGCGAGGAACCCGACGATCTCCTGCGCGCAGTGGAAGCGACGCTGTTCGCTGCGGAAGAACCGATGAGCGTGGAAGCGCTTTCGGGCCATCTGGGCGGGGCGGACGTGCGCGATGCGCTGCGCCAACTGGCCGACCATTACGCGGGGCGCGGGATTCATCTGGTGGAGAGGGGCAAGCGCTGGCATTTCCAGACCGCGCCCGATCTCGCCCATCTGCTGCGGCGGGAACGGGAACAGGTCCGCCGCCTGTCGCGCGCGGCAACCGAAGTGCTGGCGATCGTCGCCTATCACGAACCGGTCAGCCGGGCGGAAATCGAATCGATCCGGGGGGTGCAGACGGCCAAGGGCACGCTGGATGTGCTGCTGGAAGCGGGCTGGGTCCGGGTCGCGGGCCGACGCGAAGTGCCGGGGCGCCCGGTGATCTATGCCACCACGCCCGATTTCCTTGCCCATTTCGGCCTTGCCTCGCGGCGGGACCTGCCCGGCATCGACGAATTGCGCGCGGCGGGCCTGCTCGATCCGGTGGAGGAAGCGCTGGAAGGCCTGCTCGGCAGCCCTGCGGAAACGCCCGATGCCGCCGATGCCGGGGAAGCGGCGGATCAGGCCGATGGCGAACCCTTGCCGCCCGATGCGGCGGGCTGACTGGCGCTGACCGGCCAAAGCGCCTATAGTTGCCGCTCGTAGGATATGAGAGATTTTCGATGGGATTGAGCATCTGGCAATTGCTGATTGTCGCCCTCGTTATCATCGTGCTGTTCGGCCGTGGCCGGATCGCGGAGATGATGGGCGATTTCGGCAAGGGCATCAAAAGCTTCAAGGAAGGCATGAAAGAGGACGATGAAAAGCCGCTCCCGCCGCGCCTTGAAGACCCCGATGCCGCGAACCCGCCACGGGACAATGCCACCAGCAAGTCGGCGAATGACCAGCCGACGGGTAACTGATCGAGAGAAGCGCCATGTTTGATGTCGGCGCGTCCGAACTGCTGATGATCGCGATAGTGGCGATCATCGTGATCGGCCCCAAGGATATGCCGCTGGCCCTGCGCACGGCCGGGCGCTGGATCGCCAAGATACGCCGGGTTTCCGGCCATTTCCGCGCGGGGCTGGATACGATGATCCGCGAAGCGGAAATGGAGGAGCTGGAGCGCAAGTGGCGCGAACAGAACGAACGGATCATGGCCGAACACCCCGGGGGGCAAGACAGCGCGGAGCCCGCCATGGCCGAAGCGTCCGCTGAGGCGCGAGCGAAGGCGCCAACGGGCGCAGGGGCCGAAGCGCTGGCTGGTCCCGATGCCGCAGAATCCCCCGCCGCCGGTGCGGAAGCGCGGCGCAAGCCCGCCGCCGATCCCGCCCCGGATGAACCGCAATTGCCGCTGGGCGGCCCCGTCAGCCGTCACGAGCCCTGATCCATGGCATTCAAGATTCATGATATCGACGAGACCCAGGCGCCGCTGCTCGATCACCTGATCGAACTGCGCAACCGCCTGATGCGCTGCGTGGTGGCGCTGGCGATCACTTTTGGCGTGTGCCTCTATTTCGCGGAGGACATCTTCGGCTTTCTCGTCCACCCGTTGACCGAGGCGTTCCCGCCGGGGCAGGGGCGGCTGATCTACACCAAGCTTTACGAAGCGTTCTTCGTGGAAGTGAAAGTGGCGTTGTTCGCCGCTTTCTTCCTCAGTTTCCCGATCATCGCCAACCAGTTGTGGGCGTTTGTCGCGCCGGGGCTTTATGCGAAGGAAAAGAAGGCGTTCCTGCCGTTCCTGTTCGCCACGCCGATCCTGTTTGTGGCGGGGGCGTCGCTGGCCTATTTCATCGTCATGCCGACCGCGTTCCACTGGTTCCTGGGCTTTCAGGGCGAAGCGGGCGGGTTGAAGCTCGAAGCTTTGCCGGGGACGGGGGATTATCTCAATCTGGTGATGCAGTTCATCCTCGCGTTCGGGATCAGCTTCCTGCTGCCGGTGCTGCTGCTGCTGCTCAACCGGGCGGGCATCGTCACCCGCGACCAACTGGCCGTGGCGCGCCGTTATGTGATCGTGGTGATTTTCATCGTCGCGGCGGTCATCACGCCGCCCGATGTGATTTCGCAGCTCATGCTGGCGATTCCGCTGATCCTTCTGTTCGAAGGCTCGATGCTGTTCATGTGGCTGGGCGAACGGCGCGCGCGCAAGGCCGAAGCCGCGCAGGAAAGCGAAGCGGGCAAGGACCCGGCGGCGGCGGAATAGCCGCTTGGAGTGGCACCGGTTCTGGTTCAACCGGCGTCACTCTCGCTTGTCTTTTGTTTGCGGTGATTTCCGGGCCAGCAGGTTTCCACTTGCTTCGAAATCACTCCAGCACGTTACCAACCGGGCATTTTTTCCTGCGCAAAGCCCTGCGCCGCCTCGGCCCCCGCGACATAGATGCGCGCGCCGCCGATCCATGTTTCGATCACTCGCATCGCGCGCAATTCCTCGGCCGAAGCCAGCATGGGATCGCGGTCGACCATGATGAAATCGGCCTTTTCCCCTTTGACGAGGCGGCCGAAACGCCCTTCCGCAAACCCGGCATAAGCAGCGTTGACAGTGAATGCGGCCAGAGCGGCTTCGCGAGTCAGCTTTTCCTGCGGATACCAGCCGCCGAACGGCTGCCCGGTGGCGCCTGCCCGGGTCACGGCGACAGCGAGATCGGCGAAAGGCGTGGGCGCCGTGGCCTGCGCGGCGGAGCCATAGACCGGCTTGACGCCCGCCTGCAGGACGCTTTGCCATGGCTGGGTCTGCGCGGCGGCGGGCCCGGCATTGGCCATGTCCTGTTCCAGCGCGCCGAAGCGGAAGCTGGCGAAAGCCTTGTCCCCGCCCGCGCGGCCGGTCTGCGCGCTGTCGATCACTTTCACCCCTTCCAGCCGCCAGCGGCGTTCGCCCTGATAGGTCGGCTTGAGTTCGGTGATCGCATCGAGCACGTCATCCACCGCCGCATGATCGGTGGCGGACACGGCCACCTGAAAGCTGTCGATCGCGGCGCGGCTCATCAGGTTGCGCAATTGCGTGGCTTCGGGCGAATTGGCCGCAGGGGCGGCCTGATCGCGCGGCACGGGCTTGCCGGGCTTGAGATAGAGCCCGTTGAAGCGCAGCCGATCCTTGTACAGCCAAGGCGAAGGGCCGGGGCCGCCGATCAGCACCATATCGTCCACGCTGCCGGCATAGGCCATGATGCGGATATACAGCGTGTTGGCATCGCCCGCGCGGCGATAGGTCTGCCAGTCCGCAATCGACGTGCCCATGTCGGCCACCGCCGTTATCCCTTGCGCCGCCAGCAGACGCTGCGCCTTCTGCAAGGCCACGTCGCGGTCTTCCGGGCGGGGCGGGGGCAGGCCATCGCGCCCGCCGGTCATCGCGGCATAGCCGATCCGCATCAGCGAAACGTGCGAATCGATAATTCCCGGCATCACGAAACGGCCCGCGCCATCGAGCCGCGCATCGATCTTTTTGGGCCGCTTGTCGCCGCTGCGCAGCACCTGCGTGATTGTGCCGTCCGCATCGAACACCAGCCCGGTGAATGTCACCTGCTTGCCGGTTTCGTCCAGCGTCACGCCGTTCACATTGTCGAGCAGCGTATCGGCCAGCGCGGCAGCGGGCAGCGCCAGCGCACCGAGCAGCAGCGCGGGAAACGCCAATCGCCGCATCAGCCATGCCCTTTCGGCAGGCGGCGGATCAGCGCGCTGGTATCCTGACGGCCCCCGCCGAGCGCCTGCACTTCGCCATAGAACTGGTCGACCAGCGCGGTGACCGGCACCGAAACGCCGAGTGCCCTGGCTTCCTCGATCGCGTAGCCGAGATCCTTGCGCATCCAGTCGATCGCGAAGCCGAAATCGAACTCATCGGCGGCCATGGTCGCCCAGCGGTTTTCCATCTGCCAGCTTTGCGCCGCGCCGCCGGAAATGGCCTGCAGGACCTTGTCCATGTCGAGGCCGGCGGCATCGGCGAAACGGACCGCTTCGGACAGGCCCGCAAGCACCCCGGCGATGCTGATCTGGTTGACCATCTTGGCCGTCTGCCCCGCGCCCGCGCCGCCGATGTGGACGATCCGCGCGCCATAGGCCCGCATCACCGGCTCGGCCATGGCGAAAGCATCGTTCGTCCCGCCGCACATGATCGACAACGCGCCTTTTTCCGCGCCCGCCTGCCCGCCCGATACCGGGGCATCGACGAAATGGAGCCCGCCCGCCGCGCATTCCCCGGCAAGATCGCGGGCGATCTGTGCCGAAACGGTGGTGTGGTCGATCACCAGCGCGCCGGGCGCCAGCGCGGCCAGCGCCCCGTCGGGCCCGCGCATGACCTGGGCCAGATCATCGTCGTTGCCGACGCAGCTTATCACCACCTCCGCGCCTTGCGCGGCGGCATGGGGGGTGGGGGCGATCCGCGCCCTGCCGGGCCCGCCCGCGGCATCGAGCCAGGCGGCCGAGCGCGCGGCGGTGCGGTTGTAGGCGGTGACGGTGTGGCCCGCGTTCAGCAGATGGCGCGCCATCGGGCCGCCCATCACACCCAGACCCAGAAATGCGATACGTTTCGTGTCAGACATGGGGGCGCTGTGTAACGCCTTTTGCCGCGATGCAAATGGCCAATGCGACGGAATTGCCCCGTTGCCTGCCGCTTCCCCGCATGAAACGTGGTTTCCCTCGCCCGCAGTTTCGTCTAGGGCGCGCAGGCAATGGAAAACAGCACAGCCCTGCATCAGGTGGCCGGCGAGGCGCCGCTCCTGACGATCGAGGATGTTCGCGCAGCCGCAGACCGGCTCAACGGCGCGATCATCCGTACGCCCACGCTCCACAGCCGCACGCTGTCGGAGATTACCGGGGCGAACATCTGGCTGAAGTTCGAAAACCAGCAGTTCACCGCCGCTTACAAGGAACGGGGCGCGCTGAACGCTCTGCTGGCCTTGACCGAGGAACAGCGCCAGCGCGGGGTGATCGCGGCGTCGGCGGGCAATCATTCGCAGGGCCTGTCCTATCACGGCACCCGGCTGGGCGTGCCGGTGACGATCGTCATGCCGCGCACCACCCCCCACGTGAAAGTGATGCAGACGCAGAGCGTGGGCGGCAAAGTGGTGCAGGAAGGCGAGAATTTCGACCAGGCCTATGCCCATGCGCGCAAGCTGGAAAAGGAACTGGGGCTGACGTTCGTCCACCCGTTCGACGATCCGACGGTCGCCGCGGGGCAGGGGACGGTCGCGCTCGAAATGCTGGAGGATGTGCCCGAGCTTGACGTGCTGGCGATTCCTATCGGCGGCGGCGGCCTTGCCACCGGCATGGGGGTCACCGCGCGGGCGATCAAGCCGGGGATCGGCCTGATCGGGGTGGAAGCGGAACTGTTCCCCTCGATGTACAACCGGCTCAAAGGCACCAATCTGCCTTGCGGCGGGGATACGCTGGCCGAAGGGATCGCGGTGTTCGAACCCGGCCAGTTGACATCCGTGGCGCTGGCCGATCTGCTCGACGATCTCGTGCTGGTGGACGAAGCGTCCATCGAAACCGCGCTCGCCCTGCTGTTGCAGATCGAAAAGACGGTGGTCGAAGGGGCGGGGGCCGCGGGTCTGGCCGCTGTGATGAACAACCGCGAGATTTTCGCGGGCAAGAATGTCGGCATCATCCTGTCGGGCGGCAATATCGATACCCGCCTGCTGGCGAATGTGCTGCTGCGCGATCTCGCCCGGCAGGGCCGCCTCGCGCGGCTGCGCATCTTCCTGCAGGACCGGCCGGGCTCGCTCTACCGCGTGATGCACGAATTCAACGCGCACAACGTCAATATCATCGAGATTTCGCATCAGCGGATTTTCACCCATCTGCCCGCCAAGGGGCTGGTGACCGATATCGAATGCGAAGCGCGCGATCGCGAACAGCTCAACGCCCTGATCCAGGCCCTGCGCGGCAAGGGTTATACGGTCAGTCAGGTCGAACTCGACTGAGCGCGGCGGGCCGCGCCGGTCGCGCACCTGCCGGTGGGCGGCTGGTGACAAAATATAAGCCCTTGACCGCAAATCGTGGTTAAGGTTCTTTCAACGTTTGGAAGGGGCGGGCATATTGCCTGCCCAGCGCCCGTTGGCATGGCAGCGTAGCAGAGGACATCTCCAGTCTCGTGACGGCTCCGATCCGCTTTCCCCGCTTTTACGTCACCAGCCCCGGCCCATGCCCCTATCTGCCGGGCCGGGACGAACGAAAGGTGTTCACGGAACTGCGCGGCGAAAACGCGGATGCCCTGAACGATGCGCTGGGCCGTATCGGGTTCCGCCGCAGCCAGACGGTGGCTTACCGGCCAAGCTGCGCCAATTGCCATGCCTGCGTTTCCGTCCGGGTGATCGCGGGGGAGTTTCGCGGCTCGGCCACCCAGCGGCGAATCCTCCGCCAGAATGCCGATATCGTGGTTTCCGAATGCCGTCCGTGGGCGACTTCGGAACAGTTCGACTTGTTACAGCGTTATCTTGCCGCACGTCATCCCGGCGGGGGCATGGCATCGATGGACGAGATCGATTTCGCCGATATGGTCGAGCATACACCGGTGACGAGCTATGTCATCGAATACAGGGAGCCTTCCGATAGAAGGGGGCCTGGCCGGTTGATCGGCGCCTGTCTGACCGACAGGCAGGGCGATGGACTGTCCATGATATACAGTTTTTACGACCCGGATCATGAGGCGCGAACAGGACTTGGTAACTTTATTATCCTTGACCACATCCGCAGGGCCGTCGAAGCTGGACTCCCCTATGTCTATCTCGGCTATTGGGTCGATGGTTCAGCCCGGATGCAATACAAGATCCGTTACCGCCCTTTGGAGAAACTGGGCCCGAATGGGTGGGAACGTTTTGATCCGGATGAACAAGGCCGCCTTATCGCCCAGACTGCCACATCAGGCCGGAACACTGCCTTTACTGTCGATGGCAGCGGGAAAGACGGGGTTCCCGGCAGGCAGGACCAGTATCAGGTCTAAACGCGCCGCGGGGCGCGCTTTCCGGCGCCGGTTGCTGGCCGTGCTGGCGCTGTCGGCCGCGCCGATTCCCGCGCTGGCCCAGACCGCGCCCGAGCCCGCACCCGAATCCGTGCCCACCCCGACGACCGCCCCCCCGGTCGCCGCTCCGCCCGCGCCCGTTCTGCCGGCCACGCCGCCTGCGCGGCTGGAAGACCTCATTCCCGACAGCGCCGTCGCCAATCCCGAAGCCTGGGCCGTGCAGACCGACGCGGCGAGCGGCGCGGCCCAGCAGCAGGCCGAAGCGCCGTCGCTCGATGTGAATGCGCCGCTGGCGGAACTGCCCGAAGTCACGCTGCCCTGGCCGGATGAAACCGAACTCGCCCGGCCCGAACCGCTGGAGCCCGAGCCCGAAGCGGCGCTGGCGGCCGAAGCGTTCGAACCGTTCAACCGGGTGCGGCGGGGCCGGGAAGTGCGGTTGTCGGACAATCTGCTGCTTGTCTTCCCGCGCGACGAAGCCGAATTTCCGATGCACAAGAAGTTCGCCGAACGGTTCGAAAGCCTGTCGAGCGTCGAAAGCCTGTCGGACAGTGACGACAATCTGGCCCAGGTCGCCGCCCGCGCGCGTGAGGATGAGGACCTGCTGGAGGAATTGCTGCGCACTTACGGCTATTACGACGGGCGCGTGCTGCGCGCGGTCAAGGGTGGGGAGAACGGCAAGGCCAAGCAGGAACCGGAAGTCCGCTTCGATATCATTCCGGGCAAACAGTACCGCTTCGGTGCGATCGCGCTCGGCGATCTGGCGCTGGCGCCCGATCACGACGCTCTGCGCAAGGCTTACGAAATCTGGCCGGGCGATCCGGTGCTGGCCGACAAGATCGTTGAGGAAAACGCCGATCTGGACAAGGCGCTGGGCGAAAACGGCTATCCGTTCGCCAAGATCGGCGAACCCGATCTGCTGATCGATCATGACCGCCAGGAAGGCGATCTGACTCTGCCGGTCACGCATGGCGGGAAGTATCGTTTCGGCGCGATCAACAGCGATGACCCGAAATTCCTTTCCAGCCGCCATCTGCAACGCATCGCGCGGTTCAAGCCGGGCGAAATCTACCGCCGCAGCGACGAGATGGACCTGCGCAGCGCCATCGTCGCCACCGGGCTCGTTTCCACTATCACTATCACCCCGCGCGAAACGCAGGCCCCCAACGGCACCGAACCGGGCGTGGTGGACATGGATGTCGGGCTGACCAAGGCCCCGCTGCGGACGATTTCCGGCGCGGTGGGCTATGGCACGGGCGAAGGTTTCCGCGCCGAGGCGAGTTGGGAACACCGCAACCTGTTCCCGCCCGAAGGCTCGCTGCGGGTCCGGGGTGTGGCGGGCACGCGCGAACAGCTTGCCGGGGTGACGTTCCGCCGGAACAATTTCCTCGGGCGTGACCGGATTCTGACGTTGGACGCCTATGTGACCACGATCAAGCGCGATGCCTACGATGCGCGCACGGCCTCTGTCACGGGCACGTACGAACGCGTCAGCACGCTGCTGTTCCAGAAGCCGTTCACCTGGAGCGCCGGGTTCGAAATCCTTGCCACCGATGAAAAGGCGCCCAACGCGTCTGATGGCCGGATGACCTATTTCATCGGCGCTCTACCGCTGGGCATCGGTATCGACACCAGCGACAGCCTGCTCGATCCGACGAAGGGCTTCCGGATCAACGCGCGCGTTTCGCCGGAGATTTCGGTGCAGTCCAAGCAGAAATCCACTTACATCCGCACGCAGGTGGATATGAGCGGCTATTTCTCCATCGGCAGCAAGACGGTGCTGGCGGGCCGGGCCAAGGTCGCTTCGATCTTCGGCACCCCGGTGGACAATATCGCGCTGTCCCGGCGGCTCTACGCGGGCGGTGGCGGATCGGTGCGGGGCTACAGCTATCAGGGGGTCGGTCCGCGCAACGATGAGAACGATCCGAGCGGCGGGCGTTCGCTGGTTGAATTCTCGCTCGAAGCGCGGGTGAAGACCGGCATGTTCGGCGGGGCGCTGTCGGTGGTTCCGTTCATCGACGCCGGCGCTGTGGGCCGCGATGCCACGCCGAGCCTGAGCGGGCTGCAATTCGGCGCGGGCATCGGTGTGCGCTACAACACCAGCTTCGGGCCGATCCGGCTCGACGTGGCCACACCGCTCAATCGCCGCAAGGGCGATCCGCCCGTGGCGGTCTATGTCGGTCTGGGGCAGGCTTTCTGATGAACGACGCCACGTCCGCCGAAATTCCGGAGGAAGAAACCGCGCCGCCGCCGCGCCGCCGGTCGCTCTGGCGCTACTGGACGACGCGCATCGTCGCACTGGTGGTGGGCGCGATGCTGGTGTCGGCGCTGTTGCTCGACACGCCCATCGGCCATCGGTTCGTGGCCGACCGGATCGCCGCGTTGCAGCCGGAAAACGGCCTGCGGATCAAGATCGGGCGGATCGAAGGTTCGCTCTACAGCCGGTTGACACTGCGCAAGCTGACGTTGTCGGACCCGAAAGGGGCGTTCGTCACCGTGCCGGAGGCCGATCTGGACTGGCGACCGTTCAACTGGTTCTTCAGCGGGCTGGATATTCGCGAGCTGACCGCGCGGCGCGGCACTTTGCTGCGCGTGCCCGAATTGAAACCGGGCGATCCCGATGCGCCGTGGCTGCCCGATTTCGATATCCGGGTGGACAAGTTCCGGCTCGAAAACTTCATTGTCGCCGAAGAGGTGCTGGGCGAAAGGCGGCGGGTCGATCTCTATGCCGAAGCGCTGAAACAGGATCGCCGCGCCTATCTGAAAGTGGACGGCAAGCTGGGCGGTTCGGACCGTATCCATGCGCTGCTCGACGCGTTTCCCGAACGCGACCGGTTCCAGGCCGATCTCGATTATCACGCGCCTGCGGGCGGGTTGCTGGCCGAAATGGCCGGGGCGAAGAAGGATCTTTCGCTGCGGCTGGTGGGCAAAGGGACCTGGACCGACTGGAAAGGCGCGTTCCTGGCCCGCCACGATAACGAACGGCTGGCCGCGTTCGAACTGAGCAACAAGGAAGGCCTCTATGGCGCGCTGGGGCAGGTGTTCCCCGGCAAGCTGATCGCCGGTCTGCCCAAGGATCTTCTGGGCGAAAAGGTCGGCCTGGGGGTTTTCGGGCGGCTCGAAAACAGCGTCATCACCGGCGCGGCACGGGTTCAGGGCCGGGCGGTCGAGCTCAAGGCCGATGGCGGGCTCGATCTCGGGACCAACCGGGCCAACGGGCTCAAGATCGCGGGTGCGCTGACGCGTTCCGATGCGCTGGGCGCCGATATGAAGCTGGAAGGGGCGCGGTTCACTGTCGATCTCGATGGTCCGTTCCGCGATCTGACTGTTCCGCATAGCGTGCAGATCGACCGGCTGGTGTCGGGCGCCACGCAACTGGCCGGGGTCAAGCAGCAGGGCACGCTGACGTATGACGGCAAGACATGGACTCTGCCGCTCAATCTCACCGCCGCGAAAATCGTCACCGGTAACGCCATGCTCGATCCCCGGCTGGTGAACGGGCGCGCCAACGGGATCGTGCAACTGACGGGGGATCAGCTCACCTCCTCGAATCTGAAGCTCGCGTTCCAGGGGCTGGATGCCCAGCTGGCGGTGCGCGGGGATGTCGCCAAGGGCGGCTATGCCATTGCCGGGCCGGTCAACGCGCGCGGTATCGCGCTGGAAAACCTTGGCACGCTCAACGGCCATGCCAAGATCATCGCCAAAGTCACGACGTATGGCGACTGGATGGTGCGGGCCAATTTCGCGGGCAACATGCCGCGCATCGCCAACGAAACGCTGACAACGGTAACCGGCGGCAACATCCGCTTCCGCGGCGGGGTGGCGATGGGCAGCAAGCAACCTCTGCTGTTCCAGAAAGTCGCGCTCGACGCCAACAAGCTGGTTCTGCGGATGGATGGCAGCGTAGCCAACGGCACCACCAAAGTGGTCGGTTCCGGCCGCCACACCGATTATGGGCCGTTCACGGTCGATGCCTCGATGGCGGATGACGGGCCGCGCGCGGTGCTGGTCTTCGCCGATCCCTTGCCTGCTGCCGGGCTCAAGGATGTGCGCGTCGCGCTGGCCCCGATTGCCGACGGGTTCGGCATCGATACCAAGGGCCAGTCGATGCTTGGCCCGTTCGATGGGCGGCTCAACCTGTTCATGCCCACCAAGGGGCCCACGCGGATCGAAATCGCCAAAATGGCGGTATCGCAGACCAATGTCAGCGGCGTGCTGACGCTGGGTGACGGCGGGGCCACGGGCAATCTAGCGCTGACGGGCGGCGGGCTGGACGGGACGATCGGGCTCGCCCCGCGTGGCGGCGGGCAGGGCTTCGATGTCAATCTGGCGGCGCGCAACGCCCGCTTCGCCGGGGCGACCCCGCTGAGCATCCGCTCGGCCAAGATCGAGGCCACGGGCATCATCGGCGGCAATTCGACGCAGGCCAACGGGTCGATCTTTGCGCAGGGCATCAGCTACGGGCAGGTGTTCGTCGGACGGCTGGCGGCCAAGGCATCCATCGTCGATGGCCGGGGCACGTTCAATGCCTCGCTCGCCGGGCGGCGGGGCGTGCGCTTCAGCCTGCAGTTGCAGGGCACCACCACGCCCGAACAGATCGCGCTGCTCGCCCAAGGCGAATTCGCCGATCACCCGATCACCATGCCGCGCCGCGCGATCCTGACCAAGCAGCGGGGCGGCGGCTGGGCGCTGGCGCCGACGCAGGTGTCCTATGGCGATGGCATCGCTATCGCGCAGGGCCGGTTCGGCGGCAACGGGCCGACCGATCTCAAGCTGCAACTGGCGGACATGTCGCTTTCGGTGCTCGATATCGCGTTCACCGATATGAGCCTCGAAGGCAAGGTTTCAGGCGTGGTTGATTACCATGCCAAGCCGAACGCGCCGCCCACCGGGCAGGGCCGCTTGCAGATCAAGGGGCTGAGCCGTTCGGGGCTTGTGCTGACCTCGCGCCCGATCGATTTCTACCTCGTTGCCGACTTGTCCGAGCGTGAATTACAGGCGCGCGCGGCCGTTCGCGAAGGCGGCGCGCGGCGCGGCCGGTTGCAGGCCCGGATCAGCGGATTGCCGCGCATGGGCGGGCTGATGGAACGGCTCAATCGCGGCGCGCTGTTCGCGCAGCTTCGCTATGGCGGCCCGGCGGAATCACTCTGGCGGCTGGCGGCGCTTGATGCCTTCGATCTCACCGGCCCGCTCGATGTGGCCGCCGATGTTACCGGGACGCTCGGGAATCCGAGCGTGCGGGGCTCGCTGTCGGGTGACGACCTGCGCTTCCGTAGCTCGCTCACCGGCACCGATGTCCGCAATATCCGGGCGCGGGGCACCTTCGCGGGGTCGCGCCTGCTGCTGTCCAGCTTTGCCGGGCAAGCGCGCAACGGCGGCAGAGTCAGCGGCAGCGGCACGATCGATATCGGCGGGCTGGACCAGCACGGACCGGTCATGGATATCAGGCTGGCGGCGGTCAACGCGCAAGTGCTGAACCGCAAGGATATGTCGGCCACTGTCACCGGGCCGCTGCGGATCGTTTCCAACGGCATCGGCGGCACGATCGCGGGCCGGCTGGATATCAAGGAAGCGAACTGGAAACTGGGATCGATGTCGGCGGCTGCCGAACTGCCCAATATCCCCACCCGCGAAATCAACATGGCGGCCGATGCGGCCCCGCGGCAACGGCGCTCCGAGCCATGGCGTTATCTCATCGACGCGCAGGGCAACAACCGCCTGTTCGTGCGCGGCATGGGGCTGGACAGCGAATGGGGGGCCAATATCGCCCTGCGCGGCACCACCAGCGACATGCGCATCGGCGGGCGCGCGGACATGATACGCGGCACTTACGAATTTGCCGGGCGTGCGTTCGATCTGACGCGCGGCCGCATCGCGTTCGATGCCACCCGGCCTCCGAACCCGCAGCTCGATATCCAGGCGGATTCGAAAGTGGATGGCCTGACGGTGCGGGTGACGGTGAAAGGCAACGCGATGCAGCCGGAAATCGCGTTCACTTCCACTCCGGCTTTGCCCGAGGAGGAACTGCTGGCGCGGCTGCTATTCGGCGGTTCGATCAGCGATCTCAGCGCCACCGATGCGCTGCAACTGGGCGCGGCGCTGGCTTCGCTGCGCGGCGGCGGCGGGATGGACCCGATCAACAAGCTGCGTTCGGCCATCGGGCTTGACCGGTTGCGGATCGTCGCCGCCGATCCGGCCCGCGATCAGGGCACCGGGATCGCGGCGGGCAAGTACCTCAGCCGCAAGCTTTATGCGGAAATCATCACGGACGGGCGGGGATACAGCGCCACCCAACTGGAATTCCGGGTGACAAGCTGGCTTTCGCTGCTGGGTTCGGTTTCGACCGTCGGCCGTGAAAGCGTGCTGATCAAGGCCAGCAAGGATTACTGAGGCAGGGGCCGCGTGGCCCCTGCTTCACTCGCTTCCCTTCAACCCTGGCGATAGAGCGCGGTTTCCGCTTCGCGCCGGCGGACGAGGCCCGGCAGCACGCGCCCGCCCGCACGGTTCCAGCGTGCGAATTCGGCGGCGGCCCCGCCATGATCCCCCGCGCGATGCCTGCGGGTCAGCGTGGCGCGGGTGATCGCGCCGGTGTTGAAATGAAACGAAACGAGCGCGTCGAACTGGGCCTGGCTGGTCGGCGCATCGGCCAGCGCGCGGTCCACATCGCGGGCGTGGCGGGCGATGTCCTGTTCCAGCCGCGCATCGCATTGCGCCTGCGTCCATACCGTGCCGGGGCCGATGCCGGGCCCGGTCGCGCCCCAGCCGATGGTCCACGGGGCGCCACCCGTGCCGGGGTCGGGATAGGCGGCGATCATCCCATCCGGGCGGCGGCGGGCGCAGCCTTCGAAGCGCTGGATAAGCGCGATGCCCGCCGCACTGGCTGTGCGTGGCCGGGGCATGGGCGCAGCCGTGGCGGACGGGGCCAGCATCTCGTCGATGGCATTGTCCAGCACCAGCACTTCGCTGTGCCGGAAACCGCGCCCGATCAGGCGGCGGATGGCGTTGAAAAGCACGCTGCGGTTCATGGGTTGCGCCTCGCTGATTCGTGACAGAAGGCGGAACAGATAATGAACGAACAGGCCTGTAGGAAAATGGTTTCTTGCTAAGGGTGGAAGGAAGGGGGATTCAACGCCGCAGCCAGTGGCGCACCCCGAACCAGCCGAAAACCACCAGCCCGACGACAATGCAGAACAGCACCACACCCAAGAAAGCATGGGGATGATGGGCAAAGGGAATGCCTTCGACATTCATTCCCAGCAGCCCGGTGATGAACGTCAACGGCAGAAAAATGAACGCGACGATGGCGATATAGAGCGAGCGTTGATCGACCAGTTCGGTGCGCAGATCGGTCAACTGTTCATGGACCAGTGCGGCGCGTTCGCGCACCGCCTCCAGTTCTTCGGTCATGCGGGCGAAACGGTCGGACGCCTCGCGGATGTGGAGCACGTCTTCCTCGGCAAGCCAGGGGAAATTGAGCGAGGTGAGCGCATCGAGCGCGTCGCGATCGGGTGCGACGAAGCGGCGGAGCGAAATGGCGGTGGAGCGGATCTGCGCCACCACGCGACGCAGGCCATAGTGATTGCTGGTTTCCAGTTCGGTTTCGCAATCGTCCAGCTGATCGCTCAATCCCGCCACGTGCGGATCGAGTTCGAGGCTGATTTCGCGCGCGAGCATGGAAACGAGATCGCCCGGATCGGCCAGTTTTCCGTCAAGAAAGGCGGTGCGCACTTTGGGCATCGCGCCCAAGGTCGTGCGGCTGAAGGAAATGATCCGGTCGCGTTGGACCCACAGGCGGATCGATACCAGCCAATCGGAATCGTCCCGAATTTCGAGCGCGGTGCCCCGCAGATTGAGAATGGCGCCGTGATCGATGGCATCGCACCGCGGACGGGTTTCGGTCGCTGTCAGCGCGCTGGTGACGATTTCGGGCAGGGTTGTGCCGCGCATATCGGTGGGCAGGCGCGGTTCCATGCTTTCGACGTGCAACCAGGCGAAGCCGGGGCCGGTGTAGGCCAGCACCTCGCTGCTCGGCACCACCTTTGCCTGACCCTGTTCGACAATGGCGGCGAACTCCTGCATCCCGGTTCAGTAGAGGAACGGCGCAGGCCCCGCAATCGGGAAGGGCGGGGTATCCTCCTTCGTTCATGCCGAACCTGATTGTGCAGGGTGACGGCTGTGTGGGTAGAGGCCGTCTGCGCAATTGCCCCTTAACGCCGATGGCAAATGCGATGCGTTTGCAAACAGGAACGGTCCTTGTCCGCCAACTCTCAATTCCCGTTCAGCCTGAGCTTGTCGAAGGCCACGCGTCGAAGGTGTGGCCAAGCGCTTTCTAGAATGTGGGGCTGCCGTTGTGAGCAGCCTTCGACAGGCTCAGGCTGAGCGGGGGCTGGGGCAGGGCCGGTAGGGGTAAGAGCCAAGGACATCCCTGCCTGCAAGCCTTATAACCACGCAAAGCAAAAGGGCGCCCGGTTTCCCGGACGCCCCCTTGGTGATTGCGTAATCCAGCGGATCAGAGGCTGTAGTACATGTCGAATTCGACCGGGCTCGGGGTCGTTTCGAAACGCAGCACTTCGTCCCACTTGATTTCGACGTAGGAATCGATCTGGTCCTTGGTGAACACGCCGCCTTCCAGCAGGAATTCATAGTCGGCGTTGAGCGATTCCAGAGCTTCGCGCAGCGAACCGCAGACGGTCGGCACTTCGGCCAGTTCGGCCGGCGGCAGATCGTACAGGTTCTTGTCCATGGCTTCGCCCGGGTGGATCTTGTTCTTGATCCCGTCGAGACCGGCCATCAGCAGCGCGGCGTAGCACAGGTAGGGGTTGGCCATCGCGTCGGGGAAGCGGAATTCCACGCGCTTCGCCTTTTCGCCCGTGCCGTACGGAATACGGCAGGAAGCCGAACGGTTGCGGGCCGAATAGGCCAGCAGAACCGGGGCTTCGTAGCCCGGCACCAGACGCTTGTAGCTGTTGGTGGTCGGGTTGGTGAAAGCGTTCAGCGCCTTGGCGTGCTTGATGACGCCGCCGATGAAATAGAGGCAGGTGTCGGAAAGGCCGGCATAGCCGTTACCGGCGAACAGCGGCTTGCCCTTTTCCCAGATCGAGATGTGGGTGTGCATGCCCGAACCGTTGTCGCCCATGATCGGCTTGGGCATGAAGGTTGCGGTCTTGCCGTAAGCCTGCGCCACCATGTGGACGACGTACTTGTAGATCTGCATGCGGTCGGCAGTGGTGACGAGCGTGCCGAAGGTCATGCCCAGTTCGTGCTGCGCGGCGGCCACTTCGTGGTGGTGCTTGTCGCAGGGCAGGCCCATTTCGAGCATGGTGGTGACCATTTCGCCGCGGATGTCCACGGCGCTGTCGACCGGGGCAACCGGGAAATAGCCGCCCTTGACGCGCGGACGGTGGCCGAGGTTGCCTTCTTCGTATTCGCGGTTGGTGTTGGTCGGCAGTTCGATATCGTCGATCTTGAAGCCGTTGCCGTTGTAACCGTCGTAGAACTTCACGTCGTCGAACATGAAGAATTCGGCTTCGGGGCCGACATAGACGGTGTCGCCGATGCCGCTGGCCTTGACGAAGGCTTCGGCGCGCTTCGCGGTCGAGCGCGGATCGCGCGAGTAGAGTTCGCCGGTCGACGGTTCGACGATGTCGCAGAAGATGATCATCATCGGCGTGGCGCTGAACGGATCGATATAGACCGCTTCGAGGTCCGGGCGGAGGATCATGTCGGATTCGTTGATCGTCTTCCAGCCGGCGATCGACGAACCGTCGAACATCAGACCTTCTTCCAGTTCATCCTCGCCGAGGACGGAAGAAACCATCGTGAGGTGCTGCCACTTGCCCTTGGGGTCGGTGAAGCGCAGGTCAACCCACTCGATTTCCTCGTCCTTGATCCTTTTGAGGATGTCCTTTGCACTGGCCATTTCGGTATTTCCCTTACTGTGCCGATGGAATTGCGGTGCCGCCCTTCGGCGGGGGTGGCCCGGATAACGTGTCTGGAGAAATCAGGAAATCAGATCGCGTCGTCGTCACGCTCGCCGGTGCGGATGCGCACGGCGGCTTCGATCGGGCTGACGAAGATCTTGCCGTCGCCGATCCGTCCGGTCTGCGCCGCAGAAGCGATGGCTTCGACAACCTTTTCCGCGGTTTCGTCGCTCACCACCACTTCCAGTTTCACTTTGGGCAGGAAGTCGACGATGTATTCGGCGCCGCGATAGAGTTCGGTGTGCCCCTTCTGGCGGCCGAAGCCCTTGGCTTCGGTTACGGTGATGCCGGAAACCCCGGCTTCGTGCAGCGCCTCCTTCACCTCGTCGAGCTTGAACGGCTTGATGATGGCTTCGATCTTCTTCACGTGTCTAACAACTCCCGCGCGACGAGCCGGCGCCGCCGGGGCGGCACCGGGATTTCACATGCTCTCGGTAATGCCTAATCAAGAATCATGCCAATTGGCTGAGGCGTGAATTACGGCATTGCGCGCCGCCGGGAAAGGCCGGAATCGCGCATTTGTTGTGTGCTGTGCGGCAGGCACATATCGGCATGCCCGCAGCATGAAAGGTGCGTGTGCAAAAATCAGGCAGCAGGCTGCCTGATTTTTGGGCAGAGGTGGGCGGGCCTGCGGTGGAAGCCGCCCGCCATCAAGATCAGAGGCACAGCCCGGCGGTTTCGGGCAGGCCCGCCATCAGGTTCAGCGATTGCACCGCCGCGCCGCTGGCGCCCTTGCCGAGATTGTCGAGCACCGCGACCAGCCGCGCCTGGTTGCCATCGGGCGAACCGAAGACGTGGAGTTCCAGGCGGTCGTTCGGCGGACACGACTGGCGCAGCAGCAGCTCGCCATCGGGCTGCGCGCCCATATGGACCACCGGGCTGGCGGCATAGAAATCGGCCAGGCACTGGCGCATCGCGTCCACTGTGCCCGCGCCCTGCATGGCGCCGAGCTGCAACGGCACCTCCACCACCATGCCGCGATGCGCGGGGATGACGGCGGGTGTGAACAGCGGCGGGATCGACAGACCGCAGCGTACCTGCATTTCCGGCACGTGCTTGTGGCCCAGATTCAGGGCATAGCCGCGCCAGGCGATATCGCGGTCGTTTTCGAACCGTTCGATCAGCGCCTTGCCGCCGCCCGAATAGCCGGACACGGCGTTGCAGGTGTAAGGCCAGTCCGCCGGGAGCAGCCCGGCGCGCACCAGCGGCGCGACCAGAGCGATGAACCCGGTGGAATAGCAGCCCGGATTGCTGACCCGCTGCGCCCGCGCCACCACGTCGAGGCCGGACACTTCGGGGAAGCCATAGACCCAGCCGGGGGCGACGCGGTGCGCGGTAGACGCATCGATGATGCGCACGTTCGACCCTTCGGCCAGCGCCACCGCTTCGCGCGCGGCATCGTCGGGCAGGCACAGCACGGCGAAATCGGCCGCGTGGAAGGCATCGCGCCGGGCGGTGGCATCCTTGCGCCGGTCGTCGTCCAGAATCAGCAGGTCGATTTCGTCCCGCCCGGTCAGCCGTTCGGCGATTTCCAGACCGGTGGTGCCGGCCGCGCCGTCGATAAAGATCGTGATGCTCATGCCTCACCCAATTGGTCGAGCGCGACATAGCCGACAAGGCCATCGTCGCCCAGTTGGCCCCATGCCCAATCGCCGGTGACATCGAGCACGTTGAACACGCTGTCGCCGACGACGGAGACCAGAATATCGGCGTTGCGGCGCGCCGCGCTGTAGAGCGAGGCGCCATCGCGCACCGTGCGCGGCATCGGCACGGCGTAGTGGGGCACGAAGCATCGCCCGGCGAGGCGGATATGCGCCAGATCCCCGCGCACCGGCCAATATGCGGCGTCAGGCTTCTCGCTCGGGCCGGAAAGGATCAGTTGCCCGCTGGGAATGGTCACGTCGGTCAAATTTGTCGTCCACCACGGAAGGGAGGGAAACCGGGCGCTTATACGGGCGAAGCGCCGCTAGCAAGCTATCCGTGGTGTTGGCCGTAACGTTGGCGCAGCATGTGCCATGCCGCGCGCAGGCCCAGCGCCTCGCCCCCCTTGGGGCGGCCGGGCCTTGCGGTCTGGCGCCAGGCCCAGGTGTCGAAATGGGCCCAGTCGATTTCGCTGCCCACAAACTTGTCGAGAAACAGGCCCGCCACGGTGGCCCCGGCAAAGCCGTTGAAATTGGTGTTGTTGGTGTCGGCAATGTCGGATTTGAGCCATTCGGCATAGGCTTCGTAAAGCGGCAGGCGCCAGATTTCATCATCCTGCGCGCGGCCCGCAGCGATCAGGGCGTCGGCGGTTTCGTCGCGGCGGGCGAACAGCGCGGGCAGATCGGGCCCCAGCGCCACGCGCGCCGCGCCGGTCAGCGTGGCGAAATCGATCACCAGATCGGGCTTTTCCTCGCTGGCGCGGGTCAGCGCATCGGCGAGAATCAGCCGCCCTTCGGCATCGGTGTTGCCGATCTCGACCGTCAGCCCCTGGCGCGAACGGAGAACGTCGCCGGGGCGGAACGCGTTGCCGGAGACCGCATTTTCCACCGCCGGGATCAGCAGATGCAGGCGCACATCGAGCCCCGCGCCCATCACCAGCCCGGCCAGCGCCAGCGCATGGGCGGCCCCGCCCATATCCTTCTTCATCAGCAGCATGGCGGACGATGGCTTGATATCGAGCCCGCCCGAATCGAAGCACACACCCTTGCCGACAATCGCCAGCCGCGGGGCTTGGGGATCGCCCCAGGTCAGTTCGATCAGGCGCGGGGCGTGGCGGCGGCCCGCCGCCCGGCCAACGGCGTGGACCATCGGATATGCGCGTTCCAGCGCATCACCGCGCACGACATGCAGATCGGCCTTGTGTGCCCTGGCCAGCTTTTCCGCCTCCGCCTCCAGCTCGGCGGGCCCGCAATCTTCGGCGGGCGTGTTCACCAGATCGCGCACCAGCGCGACGGCGGCGGCTTCGGCCAGCGATCCCTCGATCGCTTTCGCATCCCTGGTCAGCAGGATACGCGGGCCGACAGGGTCCGTTTCCTCACGATAGCGGGTGAAGCGGTATTGTGCGGTCTGCCAACCGAGCAGAGCCTTGCCGGGATCGCCGCTGGCCAGCGCATAGGTGCCTGCGGGCAGCGCTTCGGCCAGCCGGGCGAGACACCAGCTCGACAGGGTGTCCGGGTCCGCGACGCCGCCGACCGCGAACCAGCCGTCCCCTTCGGGCACGATCGCGACTTCATAGCCATTGCCGCGAAATTTCTGCCCTTCGAGCGCGGCGCGCTGCGCGGGCGACAGGCCTTTGGCCCAGTCGGGGAAATTATCCTTGGAGACGAGATGGATAAGCGTGGACTTTTGCCCACGATCGGGCTGGATCAGCGTGTATTTGTCCGTCATATTGGCGCTTCATGCCTCAGGGAGCCGTTATGCGCGAGAAGAATTCTTACCGCCGCCGGGTGATGCTGGCCGGTCTGTTCGTTCTGGGACTCGGCGCCTGCACGCCGGAGCAGGGCGCGGACACTCCCGGGGAAAAGGACAAGGTTGCCACGGCGGAATCGGCGCTCGCGGCCAAGCCCGCCGCTGCCCCCGCCGGGCAAGAAGCCGCCAAGGCAGTCGAAGTGAAAGAGGAAACGGACAATTACACTT
This sequence comes from Caenibius sp. WL, assembly GCF_019803445.1. Classification (NCBI taxonomy): domain Bacteria; kingdom Pseudomonadati; phylum Pseudomonadota; class Alphaproteobacteria; order Sphingomonadales; family Erythrobacteraceae; genus Caenibius; species Caenibius sp. WL. Next base: position 3,163,621 of record NZ_CP081844.1, on the reverse strand, counting down.
TCCTCTATGCCTATCCGGCGCAGGCCGCCGTGCAGCCGGGGCTGAAAGCGCTGCTGGATGGCCAGCTCAAATCGGCCAAGGACGGATTGGTGAAGGAAACCGGCGAAGGCCGCGCCGATGCGGAGAAAAACGGCTATCCCTATCGGCCTTACGACCTTTCCACCGAATGGGCGGTGGTGACGGACCTGCCCGACTGGCTCAGCCTTTCGGCCACGATCTATTCGTACACCGGCGGCGCGCACGGCAACACCGGCTATGACAGCCTGTTGTGGGACAAGAAGGCGGGCAAGGAACGTTCGGTCCTTTCGCTGTTCACCTCGGAAGCGGCGCTGGAAAAGGCGGTGCAGCAACCGCTTTGCGCCGGGCTGGACCGCGAACGCGCGAAACGGCGGGGGGAAAAGGTCGTTCGCAATCAGGATGACTGGATGTCGGCCTGTATCGGGATCAAGGACACAACCCCGATTCTCGGCTCGGCGGGCAAGACGGCGTTCGACCGGATCGGTTTCCTGATCGGGCCTTACGCGGCGGGCCCTTATGCCGAAGGCAGCTATGACGTCACGCTGCCGGTGACGCCCGCCGTCATCGCCGCAGTGAAGCCGGAATTTCGCGCGGCATTTGCGGCGGGGCGCTGAACGCTCGCAATTTCGGCGCGCAGGCGCTACATAGGCGGGTATGACCGAATACCAGACCATTACCGCCGCCGACGCCGTGCTGCGCGACGGCACGATCAAATTGCATGGCCCCGATGGGTTCGAGGGGATGCGCAGGGCCGGGCGCCTGGCCGCCGAAATCCTCGACGAACTGACCGCCGTGGTGCGGCCCGGCGTCACCACCGGACAGATCGACGATATCGTGCGGCAGATGACGCTGGATGCGGGCGGCGTGCCCGCGACGCTCGGCTATCGCGGGTACGAACACAGCAGTTGCGTGTCGATCAATCACGTCGTGTGCCACGGCATTCCTTCGGACAAGGCGCTGAAGGACGGGGATATCGTCAATATCGATGTCACGCCGCTGCTCGATGGCTGGCACGGCGATTCCAGCCGGATGTATCTGGTCGGCGATGTGTCGCTGAAAGCGCGGCGGCTGGTCGATGTGACGCACGAATGCCTGATGATCGGGATCGACAAGGCGAAGCCCGGCGCGCGGCTCGGCGATATCGGCGCGGCTATTCAGGCCCATGCCGAACAGCACCGCTATGGCGTGGTGCGCGAATTTTGCGGCCACGGCCTCGGCCGGTTGTTCCACGACAGCCCCGAAGTGATCCACGCCGCGCGCGCGGGCACCGGGCCGGAACTGAAACCGGGGATGTTCTTCACGATCGAACCGATGATCAACCTCGGCAAACCGGGCGTGAAACTGCTTAACGACGGCTGGACAGCGGTGACGCGGGACAAGTCCCTTTCGGCCCAGTTCGAACATTCGATCGGAATCACCGAAACGGGCTGCGAGATTTTCACGCTCAGTCTCAAGGGATTGCACAAGCCGCCCTATTGATCCGGGCGTTTGCGCGCCGGGCCGGTGCTATTCCCGTGCGGCGCGGATGGCGGCCCCTGCGGCAAAGGGTGTGATCGCCAGCAGCAGCAGGCTGATGGCGGCGGTCAGCGCCAGGCCGCTTTCGCCGCCAGTGGCCAGGCTGCCCGCGCCGAAAATCAGGATCGGCACCGATAGCGGGATCAGCAGCAATCCCGCCAGCGCCGCGCCCGAACGCAGCGAAGCGGTCAGCGCGGCGATCAGCACGCCGATGGCGGCCAGGCCCGGCGTCCCCACCAGCAGGCCCAGTTCCACCGTGCGCAGCGCCGTGCCATCGATCCCCAGCAGCGCGGCGGCGGGCAGAGCGGCCAGCATCAGCGGTGGGCCGAAGCTCAGCCAGTGGGCCAGCATGCGCACCGCCATCACCGCTTCTTCCGCAATCCCGCGCAGAGCCCACTGGTCGAAGAAGCCGCGTTCCAGATCGGGCGCAACCAGCCGGTCGAGCGGTAGGATCGCGGCCAGCAGCGCGGCCACCCAGATCACGCCGCCGCCCGTGCGCGCCAGCAACGGCGCATCGGGGCCGACCGCGAAGGGGTAGAGCATGGCCACGGCAAGGAAGAACAGCAGCGGCAGCAAGCTGCCCCCACGCCGCCCGCCCGGCACCAGTATGGCGCAATCGCGCAGGAAAATGCGCATCAACCCGCCGCTCACAAGGCGAAGCCTTCCAGTTCGAACCGGGCCATCATGGCGACGGTGACCGGCTGGTGCGATGCGATCACCGCGATGCCGCCAGCATCGCAATGTTCGGCCACCAGCGCTTCGAACAGCGCGACCGCGCTCCTGTCCAGTCCGTTGAGCGGTTCGTCCAGCAGCCACACCGGGGCGTTCTGTCCGATCACGCGGACAAGCGCGGCGCGTTTCTTCTGCCCCGTGGACAGGTAGCGCACCGGCACGTCGAGTAGATCGGCAAGGCCGAGCCGGGCGATGGCGGCGGCAAACGCGCTGTCTTCGATGCGGTCGATCGCCTGCCAGAAGGATAGCGCCGCGCCGAGCGGCAGTTGCGGATCGAGGGCGCTGCGTTCGTCGAGCAGGGCCATGGCGCCCCGGCGTTGGACCGTGCCTGCGACGGGCGGCATCAGCCCTGCGAGAATGCGGATCAGGCTCGATTTGCCGATCCCGTTGGGGCCGGCCAGATGCAGCGCTTCGCCTGCAGTGAGACTAAAACTTACGTTGCGGAACAGCACTCTGTCGCCCCTGCGGCAAGCGAGCGCGGAGGCGGCGAGAACCGGATCGGCGGACCGTGCGGGGGCGGAGGCTTGCATAGAAGCGCGGGATAGGGGAAAGGCAGCACCCTGCCAAGGAGAGCACGATGCCGGTTACGCAATTGACGGATCAAGAACGCACCGACGCGCTGGCCGCCCTGCCGGAATGGAGCCTGCGGGCCGATGGGCTGGCGATTGAACGGACGTTTCTTTTCAAGGACTTCAGCCAGGCTTTCGGTTTCATGACGCGCGCGGCGCTGCTGGCCGAAGTGCAGGATCATCACCCCGAATGGTTCAACGTCTATAACCGCGTGCAGGTGACGCTGACCACGCACGACGCGGGCGGCCTGTCGCAGCGCGATGTGAAAATGGCCACGGCGATGGATGCGCTGCTGAAATAAGCACGCGGCTTGCCGGGGCGGCGTCGCTCCGGTCAGTCCGGTCAGAGCGCCGGATTGTCGTAGCAGTGCCAGGTGAACACCGCGACAGCGCCCCGATGCGGGCGCCACGCTTCGCCGATGATTCGCGTCGCTTTCTCATCGGGGCGGGCGCCGAGGCCCATGATCTTGTGCAGTCCGGCCTGAACGCCGAGATCGCCCGCGGGCCAGATATCGGCGCGTCCTTCGGCGAACAGCAGGTAGATTTCCGCCGACCAGCGGCCGATACCCTTGATCCGGGTCAGTTCGGCGATCGCGGTTTCATCGTCTTGCGGCAACTGGCTGAGATCCAGAGCGCCGCTGATGATCAGTTCGCAGAGCGAGCGGGCATAGGACTGTTTCTGGCGTGACAGGCCCAGGGCGCGCAGCGTGTCGAAATCGGCGGCCAGCAAGGATTCCGGCGGAATATCCGCGCCGAGTCCGGCCTCCAGACGGTTCCAGATGGAAGCGGCGGCGGCCACGCTGACCTGCTGGCCGACGATAGTGCGCAGCAGCGTGCGATAGCCGGTGGGGCGCTGGCGCGGCTCCGGATAGCCCGCCTTCGCCAGTGCCGCGGCGATGGTCGGCTCCGTGGCTGCGGCGAAATCGATCCCGCTGCGCAACTGATGTGCATCCAGCCCCATAGCTCCTCCCGCTTGTCAAATGGGCGTGCAGGCCCTAGCACGCGCGCGTACGGGCCAACAGGCCGAACCTAATTCGAGGGAACTGGAATACGATGCCGAAGCTGACAGTGGTAAATCGTGAAGGTGAAGAACGGACTGTTGAAACCGCCAGCGGCGTTTCCGTGATGGAAGCGATCCGCGACAACGGGTTCGACGAACTGCTGGCACTGTGCGGCGGCTGCTGCAGCTGTGCGACCTGCCACGTCTTCATCGATCCGGCCTTCGCTGATCGTCTGCCGGAAATGAGCGAAGACGAGAACGACCTGCTCGACAGTTCGGATCACCGCAACGAAAGCTCGCGCCTGTCGTGCCAGTTGCCGCTCACCGACGAACTGGACGGCCTGCGCGTCACCATCGCACCCGAAGATTGAGCCGATATCGTGCTGCCTGCGCAAATCATTGCGGAAGGCAGCATGAAGGCCTAACCCTGCTGCCATGATTGCACCGCCCATTCGCCAGACGACTCTGGATCTGATCGGCAACACGCCGCTTGTTCTGCTCAAAGGGCCCAGCGAGGCCGCCGGGTGCGAGATTTACGGCAAATGCGAATTTGCCAATCCCGGTGCATCGGTAAAGGATCGGGCGGCGCTGTGGATCGTGCGCGATGCCGAACGCCGGGGTGATCTCCGGCCGGGCGGCACGATCGTCGAAGGGACGGCGGGCAACACCGGGATCGGTCTGGCGCTGGTCGCCAATGCGCTGGGTTACAAGACGATCATCGTCATGCCCGAAACCCAATCGCGCGAGAAAATGGACACCTTGCGTGCCTTGCGGGCGGAACTGGTGCTGGTGCCCGCGGCGCCTTATGCCAATCCGGGGCATTTCGTGCACACTTCGCGCCGCCTGGCGGAAGAGACGGAAGGCGCGATCTGGGCCAACCAGTTCGACAACACCGCCAATCGCAAGGCGCATATCGAATCCACCGCGCCCGAACTGTGGGAGCAGATGGAAGGCCGGATCGACGGTTTCACCTGCGCGGCGGGCACCGGCGGGACGATCGCCGGGGTCGGGCTGGGGCTCAAGGCGTTCGACGAGAACATTGTGATCGCGCTGACCGATCCGCACGGGGCGGCGCTCTATAACTATTTCGCCTGCGGCGAACTCAAGGCCGAAGGCAGTTCGGTTGCCGAAGGGATCGGGCAGGGCCGCATCACCGCCAATCTCGAAGGGGCGCCGGTCGACACGCAATTTCGCATTTCGGATGAGGAAGGGCTGGAATGGGTCGGCCGCTTGCTCAAGGACGAAGGGCTGTGCCTCGGGCTGTCTTCCGGGATCAATGTGGCGGGCGCGGTGGCGCTGGGGCGGCAACTGGTGGCGCAAGGCCGCAAGAACCCGCGCGTGGCCACCATCCTGTGCGACACGGGCTTCCGTTATCTGTCTTCGCTTTACAACCGCGAATGGCTGGACGCCAAAGGGCTTCCGGTGTTCGAGTGGCTGAAGGATTGACTGGTAGCGCCCTTGCGGTAGCTTCCGCGCATTATGCCGGACCTCATTTCCCAATCGCAGCCTGAAGGCCGGGGTGAGCCGGAAGCGCTGCCTGTGCCGCTCGGCGGTACGCGGGCGCAGGCGATCTTCCGCTTGCAGATCGGCATTGCCGGGCTGGTCGCGATCCTGATGATGATCGGCCTTGCCAATATCGTGATGGACCGGGCCAAGCAGACCGAGGCGACGACCGTGCCGGAAGCGGCCTCCACTTTGGCGCCAGTCAAGATTCCGCCCGTGCCCGCCAGCGATCCGCTGGCCGATGCCGGGGTGATTCCGTCGTCCAAGGGCGACGACACCTCCGCCAAAACCGACGGGAATGGCCCGCCCAATCCGTAATCTCCTGATCGTTGCGCTTTTGGCCGTGGCCGCCGGTGCGGCCGCCGTGGCATGGCGCGCGCCACACGAAAAGCCGGTGCTTGGCCTGTTCACCACGTTGCCGATCTATTGGGGCGAAACCGCGGATCTCGGCGAGATGCTGGCGGATGAGAGCGGGCCGCATTGGGTGCGCCGTGCGCTGGAGCGGGATTATCGCCTGCGCCCGCTCGATGTGCTGAGTGCCGCCGGGCAGGAACAGGGCCTTGCCGGTGCGCGCGATCTCGTGCTGGCGCAGCCGCGTGCGCTGTCGCCGGCGGAGAACGTGGCGCTGGATGCGTGGGTGCGCGAAGGCGGGCGTGTGCTGCTGTTCGCCGATCCCATGCTGACTGCCCATTCCGCTTTCGCCCTTGGCGACCGGCGGCGACCCCAGGAGGTGATTCTGCTTTCGCCTCTGCTGAACCATTGGGGGCTCGATCTGCAATTCGACGAGACGCTGCCTGAAGGCGAACGGCGGGTCGACGTTCTGGGCACCGCTGTGCCCGTCAATCTGCCCGGGCGTTTCGCCTTGCGGGAAAATGCGGGCGGCGGGGATGCGGCATGCGCGCTGCTGGGCGAAGGTCTTGTGGCGCGCTGCGCCATCGGGCGGGGGACGGCGGTGGTGATCGCCGATGCCGCGCTGCTGGAAAACGCCGGAAACGCGCAGGCCGCGCGTGAGACCGCGTTGTCTGCCTTGCTGAACAGCGCTTTCGGCGGGGGCTGAGCCCAACCGGGGAAATTCCGGGACGATCCGTGCGATCACCATTATCGGGGAAATCACGGGACAATCGCAGGCCTGGATAGGGCGCTGGTCTAGATTCGCGAAAACCCACCCTTTTTCAGGAGAACATAATGTAAACACAGGGTTTTCTGTCCATGATGGCTTTTGCATGAATCCCTTTTAAAACAGGCAATTAATTTGAAATCCCCATATTTCCCGTGTTTTTCCCTTTTTTCCCTTGGAAGTCCGGGTTATGAGAGTGGCATATCGGACATGGTTCCCAGCCGCATTCCGTGTTGCGGAATGATCTGGTCGTGCTGCTGCGCGGCCAGGCGGGGGAGGCCTTGTGCGGTTCAGGGATTGACCCAAGGCGGGGGGAATCGACGACGTGGCGGCTGCGCAGCCATTTGGATACAGTGGTCAAGGCTTCTCGCTGCGTGGCGAGAAGGGCCGCTTTGTCCTGCCGCCTTCCTTCCGCAAAGCCGTCAAGGAATCGAGCGAAGGCCGCGTCCTGTGCCTCGCCAAGCATGAACGCTGGAATTGCCTGACTGGTTTCGGCCTGTCCCGCCGCGCCGAACTCGAAGCCCAGATCGATCGTGAAGAAGAACGCGCGATCCGCCTTAATCGCGATTTCGACCGCGATCTGCGGGCTTCCCAACTCTATGGCTTCATCGAAGTCCCGTTCGACGAAAGCGGCCGCTTCATCATGCCCGATTTCCTTGCAGAACTCGGCCGGCTCGACAGCGGCGTCTATTTTCAGGGGGCGGGCAGTTTCTTCACGCTGTGGAACCCGCACGAACTCTACGCCATGGGCGAAGGATGGGAAGGCGCGCAGGCCGCCTGCAAGATGCTCGAAGCGGACACCGCGGCCAAGGGGAAGAAGGCATGAACGCCCCGCATATCCCCGTCCTGCTCGATGAAGTGATCGCTGCGCTTGCGCCCCGGCCGGGAGATGTGATCGTGGATGCGACATTCGGTGCCGGGGGGTACACTCGGGCGCTGCTCGACGCCGGGGCGACGGTCCATGCGTTCGATCGTGATCCGGATGCGATCGCCGCAGGGCGAAAATGGCCCGAAACAGTGGAAAATCCGCCGCGGCTCATTCTCCATCCGCGTCGTTTCTCCGAAATGGTTGCTTCCCTCGCAGACGCGGGAATCACCCGAGTCGACGGGATTGTGATGGATATCGGTGTTTCTTCAATGCAGCTTGATCAGGCGGAGCGCGGCTTCGCTTTTTCCATGGATGGCCCGCTCGACATGCGGATGAGCCAGGAAGGTGAAAGTGCCGCCGATTTCCTCAACACGGCTTCGGAAGAAGCGATTGCCGACGTTCTGTTTCAACTGGGTGAAGAACGCCAGTCGCGCCGGGTCGCCCGCGCGATCGTTGCCGCGCGTCCGTTGACGACCACCGGCGAACTGGCACGCGTGGTGCGCAAGGCGTTGAATCACCGCCCCGGCGCGCCGAAGGATCCGGCTACTCGCAGCTTCCAGGCCATTCGCATTCATGTGAACGCGGAGCTGGACGAACTGGAAGCGGCGCTCGATGCGGCCGAGCATCTGCTGGGCGAAGGCGGGCGACTGGCCGTGGTCAGCTTCCACAGCCTCGAAGATCGCATCGTGAAGCGCTACCTGCGCGAGGCATCGGGCGGGCAGGCGCGCGGTTCGCGTCACCTCCCGGCCGCCAACGATGGCGCCGCGCCCGTGTTCGCGACAGTGGGCAAGGCCGTTCGTCCTTCGGATGCGGAAACCGCCCGCAATCCCCGCGCGCGCTCTGCCACGTTGCGCGCCGCGATCCGTACTTCCGCCCCTGCCAGAAAGGAGGCCGCGTGATGCTTCCCTCCGCCCGTCTGCGCTCGATCGGCTGGGCTGTCATGCTCGCCGTCTGCGTGACATTGTTCGTCGGCCTGACGTTTCAGGTCAATTCGGTGAAAAGCCAGGTGCGCCTTGCCGAACGCCGGATCGTGTCGCTGGAGCGTGAGAAGCTGCTGCTCGAAACCGAGTTCGAAACCCGCGCAAGCCAGCAGCAACTGGCCAACTGGAATGCGGTGGAATTCGGCTATCGCGCCCCGCGCGCCGATCAGTTCCTGGAGAACGAACGCCAGCTTGCCGCGCTCGGCACGCCGCGCGCCGTCGGTGCCCCGGCGCCGATCCGCGTCGCCACCGCCGATATTCCCGAACAGTCCGATCAGGGTTTCCCGGCGATGGTCTCGCCATTGACCGGCAAGGCCTTCGCCGCCGAAGTCGACGATCAGCCCCGCCGCCACATGGAACACCGCGAAAGCGGCGGCGAAACGCTGTCGGGCCGCTTGACCCGTGGCGCCGCCCGGATCGTCCTCACCGCCCGGGCGGAGGCTGTTGAATGACAGCCCTGAGCGTCAGCACCGCGATTTCATCCGGCCGCGTGGCGCTCGTCAATGTCCGGCAGCGTTCGCTGTTCACCGCGCGTCTGCGCGTTTTGTGGGTGGTGCTGGGCTTCGTGCTCGTCGCTGCCGCCGCCCTGTTGCGGATCGGCTACCTCGGCCTGTTCCAGGATGCCCCGGCCAGCCGCTCGCTGAGCGAAGCGCTGTTGCCGCCACGCGGCGAGATCAGGGATCGCAACGGCGTTCCTCTGGCTCGTGCGTTTCCCGCTTACGCGCTGTGGTACAACCCCGAAGCGCTGAACGACGGTGGGGCACCGCTGGTGAAAACGCCCGCCGAAGTGGCGCGCGCGCTTCATCGCATTTTCCCCGATATGGATGTCCAGCAGCTGACCCGGCGCCTCGCCAGCGGCCGTCCGGGCTATCTGCGCCGGCGCCTGCTGCCCGAAGAGGCCAATCGGGTGCAGGGAATCGGCGAAATCGCGCTGGAAATTCCGCAGGAAACCGAACGCTTCTATCCCCAGGGGGCGATGGCGGCGCACGTGCTGGGCTATGTCAGCGCGGATGGGCACGGCAAAGTCGGTATGGAAGAAGTGCTCGACAAGCAGTTGAGCGATCCCGCCCGCCGCGGCCAGCCCGCCATTCTGTCGATCGACACGCGGGTGCAGGGCGCGCTGGAAGACGAACTGAAAAAAGGCATGCTGGCCACCAACGCGGTGGGCGCGGCGGGCATCATTCTGGATGTCGACACGGGCGAAGTTCTGGCCTTGGCGTCACTGCCGTCTTTCGATCCCAACAAGATCGACGCCACCGGCGCAGGGCACATGTTCAACCGCGTGACCAACCAGGTCTATGAACTCGGCTCGACGTTCAAGCCGCTCAGCATCGCGGCGGCCATGGATGCCGGTGTGGTGAACGATCTGGCCAAGCGGTATCAATCCTCCCAGCCGATCCACATCGGGGGCTTCCGCATCCGCGACAGCCATCCGCTGGGCGCCAGTCTCAACGTGCCCGAAGCGCTGATGCATTCGTCCAATATCGTGACGGCGCAGATCGCCGACCAGCTTGGCGGCAAGCAGCTCAAGCGGACGATGGCGGACCTCGGGATGAACGAGCGCCCCTATATCGAATTGCCCGCGCGCGGCTTCCCGATCTGGCCGAAGGGCGAATGGCCGCGCCTGCGGACGATGACGGTGAGCTATGGCCACGGGATCGCCGTCACCCCGCTGCATCTCGCCTCCGCCTATGCGGCGATGGTCAACGGCGGAATCTGGCGCCCGACGACACTGCATAAGATCGAACCGGGGCATGCACCGCGCGGCCGCCGGGTGTTCAAGGCTTCCACCAGCGCGCGGATGAACCAGATGCTGCGGATGATCGTGTCCGACGGCACCGGCCGCAAGGCCGAGGCGCCGGGCTTCCGCCTGGGCGGCAAGACCGGTTCGGCGGAAAAGCCGGGCGCGGGCGGATACCGCCGCCACTCGCTGATCTCCACGTTCGCAGCCGCCTTCCCGATGGATCGCCCGCGCTATGTCATCGTGGCGATGCTTGACGAACCGCAGGGCACCGCCGCCAGTTCCTATCAGCGTACGGCTGCTTGGAACGCCGCGCCGATCGTGGGCAAAGTCGTACCGCGGGTGGGGCCGCTGCTGGGCATCATGCCCGATGACACGCGCGATATCGATCTCACCGATCTCAAGCCGCTGGTGCACAGGGGCGGCGGCGAATGAAGCTGGGCGAACTGGCGACCGCGTGCGGCTATGGCGTTTCGTGCAACGCCGATGCGGTGGTTACCGGGTTTGCCATCGATCATCGCAAGGTTGCGCCCGGCACGGTTTTCGGCGCTTTTCAGGGGGCTACGGTCAACGGGGAAGATTTCATCCCGGCGGCCATCGCGGCCGGGGCGATTGCCGTTGTTGCCCGGCCCGAAGCCGCGGTGGGCAACGCGGCCCATATCGCCGATGCTGAACCGCGCCGTGCTTTCGCCGCGCTGGCGGCCCCGTTCTTCGCACCGTTTCCGGCCCATGTCGTGGCGGTCACGGGGACGAACGGTAAGACCTCCACCGTGGAGATGACACGCCAGCTCTGGCACATGGCGGGCCATCGCGCGGCTTCCATCGGGACGCTGGGGGTGACCACGCCCGATGGTTCCGTCGCCACCGGGCTGACGACACCGGATATCGTCACGTTTCTTGCCAATCTCAGCGGGCTGTCCCGCGAAGGTGTGACTCATGTGGCCTACGAGGCGTCGAGCCACGGCCTTGCCCAGTTCCGCAACGAAGGCCCGCGCGTATCCGCCGTGGCCTTCACCAATCTAAGCCGCGACCATCTCGATTATCATGGGACGATGGACGCGTATTTCGCCGCCAAGATGCGCCTGTTCGACGAAGTGGTTGTTGAGGGAGGAACCGCTGTCATCGCCCAGGGCATGCCTTCGGAAACGGAGGCGTGCTGGGCCGAACAGGCAAGTGAACATGCGCGAAAAAGAGGGTTGCGCGTGTTCACCGTGGGCGAGCGGGCCTCTGGGATCGGCCTGCTCGCCCGCGAGCCCGGACAACTGGGGCAGCGGCTCGAACTGTCCTATGATGGGCAGCGGATTGTCGTGATGCTGCCGCTGATCGGTGCCTACCAGGTGGCCAATGCGCTGGTGTCCGCCGGGCTTGCGCTGGCGACGGGCGGCGATGCCGGGCGCACTTTCGATGCGCTGGCGCGCTTGCAGCCGGTGCGCGGGCGGCTGGAACGCGCGGCGATCACGGCCAGCGGCGCGCCGGTCTATATCGACTATGCGCACACGCCCGATGCGCTGGAAGCCGCGATTGCCGCACTGCGCCCGCATGCCCGGGGGCGGCTGATTACCGTGTTCGGGGCCGGGGGCGACCGGGATCAGGGCAAACGCGCGCCGATGGGCGCGGCGGCGATGGCCGGTTCGGATGTCGTGATCGTGACGGATGACAATCCGCGCGGCGAAGATCCGGCCGCGATCCGCGCCATGGTGCTGGAAGGGGCGGTCGGCGCCCGCGAAGTGGCCGACCGGCGGGAGGCGATCGCCGCCGCCGTGGCCGAAGCGGGCGAAGGCGATATCGTGCTGGTCGCAGGCAAGGGGCATGAACAGGGGCAGATCGTGGGGCGGGGGGAAAATGCCCGCGTCCTGCCATTCGACGATGTGAAAGTGGCGCGGGAATGCGCGGGCATTCCCCTGGGAGAAAAGTGATGAATGCCCACCCCGCTATGCTGGCCTGGCCTCACACCGAGGACGAGGCGATCCCTCTGGGGCTGTGGGATGCCGCAGCGATCGCGGCGGCGACAGGCGGCACCGCCAGCGAGGACTTCCTCTGTTCCGGCGTTGAAATCGATTCCCGCGATGTGCGCGAAGGCGACCTGTTCTTTGCTCTCAAGGGGGAGACGACCGACGGACATCGCTTCCTCGATGCGGCTTTCGCCAAGGGAGCCATTGCCGCGGTGGTCGATCGCCCGATCCCGCAACCGCATGTCCTGGTTGCCGACACCATGGCGGCGCTCGAAGCGCTGGCCCATGCCGCGCGGGAGCGGACGCGGGCCCGGATTGTCGGCGTGACAGGCTCGGTCGGGAAAACCGGGGTCAAGGAAGCGATTTTCGCCGCGCTCGACCGCTCCAGCCGGGGCGGGGCGCACCGTTCGGTCAAAAGCTACAATAACCATGTCGGCGTTCCGCTCAGTCTGGCCCGGATGCCGATGCATTGCGGGTTCGGCATTTTCGAAATGGGAATGAACCACGCGGGTGAAATCGCCGCGCTGACCCGCCAGGTGCGGCCGCATGTCGCGGTTATCACCACGATCGCCCCGGCGCATATCGAAAACCTTGGCAGCGAGGAAGCGATCGCCGACGCCAAGGCAGAGATTTTTCAGGGGCTGCTGCCGGGCGGTACCGCAGTGATACCGGCGGACACCCCCTATTTCGAGCGGTTGCGCGATGCCGCCGTGGCACTGGGGGCGAACGTCGTTTCCTTCGGCAAGGCGGCTCATGCCGATGTACGCCTGCTGGACAGCGTCCCGGCCAGCAACGGCGGCTCGCTGGTGACCGCCGATATGGGCGACGCGCGAATCTGCTATACCGTTTCGGCCGGGGGCGATCACTGGATCGCCAATTCCCTGGCGGTCATGGCCACCGTGCGGGCGGTGGGCGGCGATCTCGGCGCGGCGGGCCTTTCGCTTGCCGAAATGGCCGGTCTTGCCGGGCGCGGCGCGCGCCATCAGATCGCGCTGGACGATGGCGGCACCGCGTTGCTGATCGATGAGAGCTACAACGCCAATCCGGCCTCGATGCGGGCCACGCTGGCGCAATTGGGGGCGACGCCTGCCCGCAGGCGGATCGCCGTTCTCGGCGCGATGAAGGAACTGGGCGATTTCACTCCGGCATTCCATGCCGCCCTTGTCGAACCACTGGCCGCATCCGGGGCAGAGTTCGCCGTGCTGGTGGGGCCGGAGATGGACGCTCTCGCGCGGGAACTGGGGAAAGCCGCGGGAAACACGCTTGGCAAGCCGATCCGCTTCGCCCATTGCGCCAATACTGACGAGGCCATCGCTGCCCTGTCCGCTTTCGGGCTGGAAGGCGGGGATGCCGTTCTCGTCAAGGGATCCAATTCGGTCGGGCTCGCCGGGCTCGTCGCACATTTCTCCGGCAAGGGGGGCTGATGCTCTATCTGATCGCGCAATGGCTTGAATTTGAAGGGCCGGCCAATCTTGTGCGGTACCAGACCTTTCGCGCGGGCGCCACGCTCATCACGGCCCTGATTATCGGCCTGGTGATCGGCCCGCGCTTCATCAACATGCTGCGAATCCGCCAGGGCAAGGGCCAGCCGATCCGCGAGGATGGACCGAAAACCCATCTGGCGAAGCGCGGCACGCCCACCATGGGCGGGTTGATGATCCTGATTTCGCTGCTGTTGGCCATGGCCCTGTGGATGGATCTCACCAGCCCGTTCGTCTGGGCCTGCATCGCGGTGACAGTCGGCTTCGGGCTGATCGGTTTTCTCGACGATTATGACAAGGTCCGCAAATCGGATCACAAGGGTGTGCCGGGCCGGGTGCGCCTTCTGGCCGAATTCATCGTCGCGGGGATTGCGGCATGGATCATCGTCGGCCAGATCAACACCAATCTCTACGTGCCGTTCATCTCCGGGTTCTCGATCCCGCTGGGGCCGTTCTACTATGTCTTCGCCGCTTTCGTGATTGTGGGCGCGGGCAACGCGGTAAATCTGACGGATGGGCTGGATGGTCTGGCGACCATGCCGGTGGTGATCGCGGCGGGCACATTCGCCCTGATCTGCTATCTCGTCGGGCGGGTCGACTATTCGGCTTATCTCGGCATTCCGCATGTTCCCGGCGCGGGGGAATTGGCGATTTTCTGCGCCGCCGTGATGGGCGCGGGGCTTGCCTTCCTGTGGTTCAACGCGCCGCCCGCAGCCGTGTTCATGGGGGACACCGGCAGTCTGGCGCTGGGCGGGGCGCTGGGCGCGATTGCTGTGGCATCGCACCATGAAATCGTTCTCGCTATTGTCGGCGGCCTGTTCGTGCTGGAAGCTGCTTCAGTCATCATTCAGGTGTTCTTCTTCAAGCGCACGGGCAAACGGGTGTTCCGTATGGCCCCGATCCACCATCATTTCGAACAGCTCGGCTGGGCTGAATCGACCGTGGTGATCCGCTTCTGGATCATTTCGATCGTTCTGGCGCTGGCTGGTCTGGCAACGTTGAAGCTCAGGTGATCACCTCCCCTATCTTTGCAGGCAAACGCTATGCCGTTCTCGGCCTTGCAAGGTCGGGGATGGCGACGGTGGAGGCGTTGCTCGCCAGTGGCGCCCATGTCACCGCATGGGACCGTCAGGAAGAGCCGCGCGCCGTGCTGGAAGGCCGGGCCGAACTGGCGGACCCGCTGATGATCGATCTGGCGGGCTTCGATGGGGTGGTGGTATCGCCCGGCGTGCCGCTCAACACGCATCCGATCGCGGAAAAGGCGGCTGCCGCCGGGGTGCCGGTCATCGGCGATATCGAACTGTTCGCGCTCGCCCGGCCAGCCTTGCCTGCGCACAAGGTCGTCGGGATTACCGGCACCAACGGCAAATCGACGACCACGGCATTGCTGCGCCATATCGTGGAAAGCGCGGGCCGGCCGGTGCTGATGGGCGGCAATATCGGTCTGCCGATCATGGGGCAGGCACCGCTGGCTGATGGCGGCGTCTATGTGCTGGAACTGTCGAGCTATCAGATTGATCTCACGTATTCGCTCGATTGCGATGCCGCCGCGCTGACCAATATCACGCCCGATCACCTCGACCGTTATGCCGGGTTCGATGCCTACGCGGCTTCGAAAGCGCGGCTGTTCGCGATGCAGTCGCCCGGCCACACCGCCGTTTTCGGCTGTGACGACGAACCCACTTGCGCGATCTACGAAGCGGAACGGGCCCGCCGCCCGGCGGGATGTGCACTCAAGGCCGATCTTGCGGCATTGGCCGCGCTGCAGCCCGGATGGTCATCGTTGCAGGGGCCGCACAATCTCCAGAATGCGGCCATTGCCGTGGCTCTGGCCGAAGCCGTGGGAATCGTGCGTGAGCAATGGTCCGCGGCGCTCGCCAGTTTCAACGGGCTCACGCACCGCATGGAACGGATCGCCGAAATCGGCGGCATATTGTTCGTCAACGACAGCAAGGCCACCAATCCGGCATCCACCGCGCCCGCGCTGGCCGCGTATCCGCCCGATCCCGCGCCCAGAGTGCACTGGATACTCGGCGGCTTGCCCAAGAGCGGCGACCTTGGCGAATGCGCGGCGCATTTCGGCAATGTCGCGCGCGCCTATACGATCGGCGAAGCCGGACCTTTGTTCGCTTCGATTCTCGAACCGGTCATGCCGGTGGAGCGTTCGGAAATGCTGTGCGAAGCGGTGCGGCGGGCGTTTGAGATGGCACGACCCGGCGATGTCGTCCTGTTTTCCCCCGCCTGCGCCAGTTTCGACCAGTTTCGCGACTATGAAGCGCGCGGCGATGCTTTCCGCCAGTTTGTCGCAGCCGTCACCGGCGCCGGGCTGGATGAGGATGCTTGCGCAGAGTTCGGGCGACAGGTGCCATGAACCTCGGGAGCCGCCCCTATATTCCGGGGCCGGGCGACCGAGCGATCAAGCCGGTCGGCATGCGCCGCGACAGACGCACCGAGTTGAGAATCTGGTGGCGCGAGATCGATCGCGTGCTGCTGTTGATCGTGCTTCTGTTGATGACGTTCGGTTCGCTGGCGGTGGCGGTGGCATCCCCTGCCAGTGCGCATCGCCTGTCCACCTCTTCGGTCAAGCTGCCCGATCTGTACTTTTTCTGGATGCATCTGCGCTGGCAGTTCCTGGGATTGCTGGCGATGATCGGCGCATCGATGCTGCCGCGCGAAACCGCCCGTCGCGCGGGCATTCTTCTCGGCGGGATCATGCTGTTCCTGCTGTTTCTGGTGCCGCTTGTCGGGTCCGAAGTGAACGGCGCGAAACGCTGGCTCAAGCTCGGTTTGACGATTCAGCCTTCGGAATTTCTCAAGCCTGCTTTCGCGATCGGGCTGGCATGGATTTTGTCGTGGCGGGTGCGCGATCCGAAACTGCCGGTGATCGCGATCAGCGCGGCGCTGATGGGGCTGGTGGCCGCGCTGCTGATGTTGCAGCCGGATTTCGGTTCGACGATCCTGTTCGCCGGTGTGTGGTTCGTGCTCGTGCTGTTGTCGGGCATTCCGGTCAAGCGTGTGGGCTGGCTGATCGGCGCGGGGGTGGCGGCGTTGACCGCAACCTATTTCCTCTATGACAACGCCCGCCATCGTATCGATGCCTTCCTTGGTGGTGGCACGGCCTACGATCAGGTCGATCTCGCCAGCCGGACGCTGCTCGCCGGCGGCTGGACGGGCAGCGGGATGTGGCTGGGCATTCGCAAGATGTCGCTGCCCGAAGCGCATACCGACTATATTTTCTCGGTCATCGGGGAAGAATTCGGCCTCGTGGCTTGCGCGCTGGTGGTTCTGCTCTATCTGGCTTTCACCGTCCGGGTGCTGGTCCGGCTGGTGGACGAGGAGGATCTGTTCGCGATCCTTGCCGCCGCCGGTCTTACCGCGCAAATGGGCGGGCAAGCCTTCATCAATATTCTGGTCAATCTGCAGCTGTTTCCTTCGAAGGGCATGACTTTGCCGCTTATCAGCTATGGTGGTTCCTCGACTGTCGCCCTGTGTCTCACCGTCGGCTTCCTGCTGGCGATCACCCGGCGCAATCCGTTTCTCACCCGGGAAAAATTCGACTGGCGCCACGCGCTGAGCAACGGAGACGGGGCATGAGCGGCGGAGTGACGCGGCATTTCGTGCTGGCGGCCGGGGGCACCGGCGGGCATCTGATCCCGGCGTTCGCTCTGGCGCAGGAGCTGACGGCCCGCGGCCACCACGTGGCTCTCATCACCGATGAACGCGGCGCCGCGATCCCGGGCAAACCCGATACGTTGACGGCTCATGTCCTGCCTGCCGGCCGGATCACCAAAAACCCGCTGACGTGGCTCAAAGGCACGCGGGCGATCATGGAAGGGCGGCGCATGGCGCTGCGCCTGTTTGAAAGCTTCGAGCCCAGCGCCGTGGTCGGCTTCGGGGGCTATCCTGCATTGCCGGCCCTGCTGGCGGCCACGTCCGCGCGCATTCCCAGTGTCATTCATGAACAGAACGCCGTGCTCGGGCGGGTGAACCGGCTGCTCGCCGGGCGGGTGGATGCCGTTGCCACCGCTTATCCCGAAGTGGAACGTCTGGCCGACAAGTACCAGGACAAGGTGCATATCGTCGGCAATCCGGTGCGGGGCGAAGTTCTGGCGCTGCGCGACCGGCCATTCCCGCCCCTGACCGAGGATGGCCTGCTGCGCGTGCTCGTCACCGGTGGCAGCCAGGGCGCGCGGGTCCTGTCCGAAGTGGTGCCCGATGGGCTGGCCATGCTGCCGCCCGCCTTGCGCACACGGCTGCAAGTGACTCAGCAATGCCGCGCGGAAGATCTTGAAGCGGTCCGCGCACGCTATGCCGGGCACGATATCCCGGCTGAACTGGGCACGTATTTCGAGGATATGGCCTCGCGCCTCGCCGATGCGCATCTCTTCATCGGCCGTGCGGGCGCTTCGACCATTGCCGAACTGACGGCGGTGGGCCGGCCGGCGATCCTCGTTCCGCTGCCGATCGCCACCGACGATCATCAGGCCGCCAACACGCGTGAAATGGTGAAAGCGGGCGGTGCGCGCGCGATCCGGCAGGACCGGTTCACCGCGAAGGAACTGGCCAAGCAGATTCAGGTCATGGCCCAGCATCCGCAGGCGCTGGCCAACGCGGCCCATGCGGCGTGGAATTGCGGCCGGCCCAATGCCGTGCGCGATCTGGCGGATCTGGTGGAAAGTTTCGGCGGTGCGCCGCTGATGGATGTGATCCGCGTGCGCGGCGGGGAAGCGGCGGCTTCCGGGCGCGAAGCGCTGGCAAGGGACAAAATGCAATGAAGGGCGTGGCCACCGATATCGGAACGATCCATTTCGTCGGGATCGGCGGGATCGGTATGTCCGGGATCGCCGAGGTGATGCATAACCTCGGCTACAAGGTGCAAGGCTCCGATATCGCGGTGAGCGCCTCGGTCGAACGGCTGCGCGCGCGGGGGATCGTGGTTCACATCGGTCATGAACGCAGCAATGTGGAAGGGGTGGCGGTCGTCGTCACCTCGACAGCGGTGAAGCGCGACAATCCCGAAGTCGCCGCCGCGCTGGAGCAGCGCATTCCCGTTGTCCGGCGTGCGGAAATGCTGGCCGAACTGATGCGGTTGAAAAACACCGTTGCCGTCGCCGGGACGCACGGCAAGACCACGACCACCAGCATGATCGCCACTTTGCTCGACGCGGGCGGCATCGATCCCACCGTCATCAACGGCGGGGTGATCGAAAGCTACGGTTCGAATGCGCGCCTGGGGGCAAGCGACTGGATGGTGGTGGAAGCCGACGAAAGCGACGGCAGTTTCCTGCGGCTGGACGGAACGATTGCGGTGGTGACCAATATCGATCCCGAACATCTCGACCACTATGGTTCGTTCGAAGTGGTCAAGAAGGCCTTTGTCGAATTTATCGAGAACGTGCCGTTCTATGGCGCGGCGATCCTGTGCATCGACCACCCCGAAGTGCAGGCCGTGGTCGGTCGCGTGCGCGACCGGCGTGTGGTGACATACGGTTTCTCGCTGCAGGCGGACGTGCGCGGCGAAAACGTCACTCCTCATGTCGGCGGCAACAGGTTCGACGTGTCGATCCGCGATCGCGACGGGGCGGAGCGGCGGATCGAAGGGATCGAGCTGCCGATGCCGGGGCGGCACAATGTGCAGAACGCGCTGGCGGCTGTGGCTGTCGCGGTGGAAATGGGCTGCCCCGACGAGGTGATCCGCGGCGGTTTCGCCAAATTCGGCGGGGTGCGCCGCCGCTTCACCCGCGTGGGCGAAATAGCGCTCGATACCGGTGTGGCCACCGTGATCGACGATTACGCCCATCATCCGGTGGAAATCCGCGCGGTGTTGTCCGCCGCGCGCGAAGCTGCGGGCAACCGGGTCATCGCGGTGGTGCAGCCGCATCGTTTCACCCGGCTGCGCGATCTGATGCAGGAATTCCAGAACTGCTTCAACGATGCCGATATGGTCTTTGCCGCTCCGGTCTATCCGGCGGGCGAACAGCCGATCGAAGGGGTCGACAGCAGCGCTCTGATCGGAGGGCTCAAGGCACAGGGGCATCGCAGCGCGGCGGGCATCGGCGGACCGGATGCGCTGGCCGATGCGCTGGCCCCGTTGCTGGAACCGGGTGATCTTGTCGTCTGCCTCGGGGCGGGCGACATCACCAAATGGGCGGCGGGTCTCGCCCCCGCGATTGCAGAGCGCCGGGGATGAGCATGCAGCCGAACGATTGGCTGATGGACAGCGGCGCAATGGCCGCACCCCGCATCGCGCCGGATATGGTGCGCGGCAAGCTGACGGCCAACGCGCCGCTGGCGCCGCTTGTCTGGTTCAAGGCGGGCGGGGCGGCCGACTGGCTGTTCGAACCGGCCGATCTGGCCGATCTCACCGAATTTCTCGGCCTTGTGAACGGTACTATGCCGCTGATGGCGCTGGGGCTGGGGTCCAATCTTATCGTGCGCGATGGCGGCGTGCCCGGTATCGTCGTGCGCCTGGGCAAGGCGTTCGCGCAAGTGCACGATCTGGGCGATTGCGTGCTCGAATGCGGGGGTGGGGCGAGCGGTATTCTGGTGGCCTCGACCGCGCGCGACGCGGGTATCGCAGGGCTGGAATTCCTGCGCGGCATCCCGGGCACGGTAGGCGGCTTCGTGCGGATGAACGGCGGCGCTTATGGCCGCGAAGTGGCGGATATCCTGGTCGATTGCGATGTCGTGCTGGCCGATGGCGCGCTGATCACTCTGCCGGCGAAGGATATGCAATACACCTATCGTCATTCGGCACTACCCGAAGGGGCAGTGGTGGTGGCCGCGCGGTTTCGCGGGCAGCCGGGTGAACGCGATGCCATCGCGGCCGAGATGGATCGGATCGCCGCCGCGCGCGAGGAAAGCCAGCCGCTACGCTCCAAGACCGGCGGATCGACGTTCAAGAACCCGCCGGGTGACAAGGCGTGGCGTCTGGTCGATGCGGCGGGGTGCCGCGGGCTTACCGTGGGCGGCGCGCAGGTGAGCGAAAAACACACCAATTTCCTCATCAACACCGGCACTGCGACCAGTACCGATATCGAAGCGCTGGGCGAAGAAGTGCGCCAGCGGGTGAACGCAACCCAGGGCGTGAGCCTGGAATGGGAAATTCAGAGAGTAGGCAGACCGTGACGGCTTCCAGACCCCCTTTGGCCAAACTCCATATCGCCGTGCTGATGGGCGGTTGGTCGAACGAACGGCCAGTCTCGCTGATGAGCGGCGAAGGCGTGGCCGAGGCGTTGGAAGAACGCGGCCATAAGGTGACGCGGATCGATATGGATCATTCGGTTGCCGCGCGGCTGGCCGAAGCGGCGCCCGATGTGGTGTTCAACGCACTGCACGGCGTGCCGGGGGAAGACGGCACAGTGCAGGGCATGCTCGATCTGATGGGCATCCCCTATACCCATTCGGGCCTGGCGACTTCGGTCATCGCGATCGACAAGGAACTGACCAAACAGGCGCTGGTGCCGCATGGCATCCCGATGCCGGGTGGACGCGTGGTTCATCGGGACGAACTGCACGCCGCCGATCCGCTGGCCCGGCCTTATGTGCTGAAGCCGGTCAACGAAGGGTCTTCGGTCGGCGTCGCTATCGTCACGGCGAACAGCAATTACGGCAATCCGATCAGCCGCGACGTGCGCGGCCCATGGCAGGAATTCGAGGAACTGCTGGCCGAACCCTACATCAAGGGGCACGAACTGACCGTGGCGGTGATTGCCGGGCCGGATGGTCCGCGCGCGCTGACGGTGACGGAACTGGTGCCCAAGTCGGGCTTCTACGATTTCGATGCCAAATATACCGACGGCATGACCGAGCATGTCTGCCCGGCGCAGATTCCCGAACACATTGCGGACCTGTGCAAGAGCTACGCGGTGCAGGCGCACAAGGCGCTGGGCTGCGCGGGCACCAGCCGTTCGGACTTCCGCTGGGACGACGAACAAGGCGAACAGGGGCTGTTCCTGCTGGAAGTGAACACGCAGCCGGGGATGACTCCGCTCAGCCTCGTGCCCGAGCAGGCAAAGTATTGCGGAATGGCCTATGGCGAACTGGTCGAAGCGATCATTGCCGATGCTCTGGCCAGAACAGGCGGCAAGGCAGACGGGGCCGATGGGGAACGGTCCGGCAGGAACGGGTAGGGGGAACCGATGGCCCAGACGATCAAGCGTGGTGGCAAGGGCGTACGCCGATCGGCGGCGGCGCGCGGCACCGCGCGTAAGGTCGACAAGGCGAAAGCGCAGACCGGCACCGCTCTGGACGCCGCGATGCGCTGGCTGCCGTTCACCGAGGAACAGCTTCATCGCGTGTTCCTGATCCTGATTTTTGCCGCATTGGCAGGGCTGGTCTGGATCGTGGCCAGTCTGGCGGGCGTGCCCGCGCTGGCGCAGGCGCAGATGGCTGGCGTTGCCGCCAACGCCGGTTTCGAAGTGCGCCGCGTCGAAGTGCGCGGGGTCGAACACATGAACGAACTCAAAGTCTATGAGCGTGTTCTGGGCGAGCGTGACCGGGCCATGCCGCTGGTCGATGTGGCCGCCGTGCGCAGCGATCTGCTGGGCCTGAGCTGGGTCAAGGATGCGCGGGTTTCGCGCCAGTTGCCCGATACGCTGGTGGTCGACATCGTCGAACGCGAACCCCATGCCGTGCTGCGCAAGTCCGACAGGCTGGTGCTGATCGATGGGACCGGCGCCGAACTGGAACCGATTTCGGTCGCGGCGGCCAAGGGGCGGCTGATCGTATCCGGGCCGGGCGCGGCTTATCAGGTGCCCGATCTGACACGCCTGCTGGACGCCGCGCCGGCGCTCAAACCGCAGGTCACCGAAGCCGAATGGATCGGCAACCGGCGCTGGAACCTGACGTTCAAGACCGGGCAGGTGCTGGCTCTGCCGCAGGGGGAAAAGCCTTCGGCCACGGCGCTGATCTCCTTCGCCCGGCTGGATGGCGTCAATCGCCTGCTGGGGGGCAAGGTGGCGATTTTCGATATGCGGGCGCCCGAGCGGATCTACATGCGGATTCCGGGCCGTTCGCAGGAACTGGCGGCGAACGCCAAGGAGCGCAAGTAAGCATGGCCGCGACGCCGCGCATCACCCGCGTTTTCGGCGCGATCAACATCGGCTCGTTCCGGGTTTCGGCGATGATCGCCGGGCTTTCGGAAACCGGCGAAATGATCGTGCTCGGTTCGGGGCACCGTGCCGCGCAGGGGATCAAGCGCGGCTATGTCACCGATATGGCCGCCGCCACTTATGCCGTGCGCGATGCGCTCGAACGGGCGGAACGGATCGCCAACACCAGCGTGTCGAACGTGTGGATCGGCTGTTCCGGCGCGGGGCTTTCCAGCCGTATCGCCGAAGTGGAAATCGATATAGGCGGCCGCCGGATCGAGGAAGACGATATCGAGCGGCTGCTGGCTGCCGGGCGCGAAGCGATCCAGCCCGATGGGCGGATGGTGCTGCACGCGCAGCCTGCCCATTATACGCTGGACGGGGCGCACGGTGTCGCCAATCCCAAAGGGCTCCACGCCGAACGGCTGGGGGTCGATATCCATGTCATGATGGCCGATGGCGCGCCGATCCGGAATATCACCGAAGCGGTGCAGAACGCCCACCTCGAAGTGGAAGGGGTGGTCGGATCGCCGGTTTCCGCCGGTTATGCCTGCCTCAGCCATGAAGAACGCGAACTCGGCGTGGCACTGGTCGAATTCGGCGGCGAAGTAACCAATGTCTCGGTCTATGCGGGCGGAATGCTGCTGGGGATGACCGCGATCCCGCTGGGATCGGGCGATATCACCGATGCGATCGCTTCGGCTTTCGGTATCCGCCGCTTCCAGGCCGAACGGCTCAAATGCGTTTCCGGCTCGGCCATCGCCAGCCCGGCCGATCATCGCGAGATGATTCCCG